>DGTM01000025.1:0-16756 GCA_002394305.1 Prevotellaceae bacterium UBA4336 | reverse complement strand
CGAAGCGAGTTTACTTCCTTTTTTACTTCCTCTTTTACTTCCGAAAGTTGAATCATTAACCTATCAAACATCGTAATACTATGAAACGGAGCGAAATCAACCAGATTATCCGGGATGCCGAGGCATTCCTGGCTTCACGTCAGTTCGTACTGCCCGAGTGGGCAAACTGGAGCCTTGCAGACTGGAAGCAGAACCGCAGCCGCGTGGGCTACATCACCGAGCGCATGCTGGGATGGGACATCACAGACTTCGGCTCGGGCAACTTCCTGCAGCGCGGACTCTTCCTCTTCACACTGCGCAACGGCAAGTACGGCGTGGACAAGAAGCCCTACGCTGAGAAAATCATGATTGTGCAGGAGAATCAGGAGACACCGATGCACTTCCACTGGTCGAAGATGGAGGACATCATCAACCGAGGCGGCGGCAACCTGGCCATCGAACTGTACAACGCCGACGAGAAGGAGCAGTTCGCCGACACACCGGTCCACGTGCTCATCGACGGACTGGAGCATGTCGTGGAGCCCGGCGGCAAGATTGTCCTCACGCCCGGCCAGAGCATGTGCATGACCCAGTACCTCTATCACCGCTTCTACGGCGAGCCGGGGACAGGCACCGTCATGGTGGGAGAGGTGAGCCAGTGCAACGACGACACGACCGACAACCGCTTCCACGAGCAGATAGGACGCTTCCCCGACATCATAGAGGACGAAGAGCCGCTCCACCTGCTGTGTTCCGACTACACGAAGTTCCTTAGCTGAAACCACCCGAACCATGGAACGCAAGGTCATCGTAGCAGGCGTCGGATGCTGTCTGGTGGACCGCATCTACGACCACATCGACTTCTCGTCGGAAGCCTTCACCTCGCTCATGAGCCGCAAGCCGGGCGACGGCGGACTCTGGCCCGGCAAGCTGGAGTTCGAGGAAGAGGTGGAACGCTTCGCAGGCAGGAAGTTCGCCTCGCTGCTGCCCTCCCTGACGGGTGGCAGACAGGCCGACAAGGAGAACATCGGCGGCCCGTGCATCGTGGCCCTCATCCATGCAGCACAGCTCACGGGCGACGCTGCCGAGGTGCGCTTCTACGGCTGCCGGGGCGACGACGAGGTGGGCAGTCACCTGCATGAAGCACTCAGCCGCACACCCGTCAACCTCAGCCACTACCGCATCGAACCGGGTGCCGAGACAGCCTCCACCGTTGTCCTCTCCGACCCGGACTACGACGGCGGACACGGCGAACGCACCTTCGTGAACACCATCGGCGCATCGTGGCACTACCTACCCCAGGAGCCGGACGACGACTTCTACCGCGCCGACATCTGCGTCTTCGGCGGGACCGCCATCGTGCCGCCCATCCACGAGGCACTCGACACGATGCTCGCGAAAGCCAGGCAGCAAGGAGCCCTGACCGTCGTCAACACGGTGTACGACTCCCTCAACGAGCGCAAGAACCCCCATGCACGCTGGCCCCTGGGCAGTAGCGACGAGAGCTACAGACAGACGGACCTGCTCATCGTCGACAAGGAGGAAGCGCTGCGGCTCAGCGGACAAGCGGACATCCCCGGAGCCGTGCAGTGCTTCATGCAACTGGGCACGAAGGCCGTGCTCGTCACCAACGGCTCGCGCGACGTCTACCTCTGTGCCGCGGGCAGTCCCTTCGGCGAGCTACCGCTCACGAAGCTGCCTGTCTCCGAGGCCGTGACAGCCGAAATCATGCGCGGACACAAAGGCGACAGCACCGGCTGCGGCGACAACTTCGCCGGCGGCGTGATTGCCTCGCTGTGCTGGCAGAAGCGCGAAAGCCGTCGGCTGCTCGACCTGCAGGACGCCTGTCGCTGGGGCATCGTCTCCGGCGGCTACGCCTGCTTCTACTACGGCGGCACGTTCTTCGAGACCCGCCCGGGCGAGAAGCTGCAGCTCGTCGAACCCCTCTACAAACAGTATCTCGAACAGACAAAAGCCTCACACTGAGGACAAAAAGCCCTCACGCTGAGGACGAAAAGCCTTCACCCAGAGGAGACTAAGCCTTCACCCAGAGGAGACTAAGTCTTCACGCTGAGGAGACTAAACCCTCACGCAGAGGATACAAAGCCTTCTCTTTGAGGACAAAACTTCTTTTCCCCGCGGGAACAAATTCGTCACCCCGCGGGGAAAAACTTTTTCTGTGGCACGGAAATATATTTTAGTGGCTTGGAAATATATTTCAGAGCCACTAAAATATATTTCCAAGCCTTTGAAATAGTTTTATCGCGAGTGGCGGGGAAGTTGTTATCATGTTGCGGAGAAATTGTCCATGCGACGCGAGGAAGTTTATTTCCTGCGGCGTAGGAGATTACGGCCTGTCTTCCCCTGCGAGCCAGGCCTGCGCTTCGTCGTTTGCGACGCGGAACTTCACCTCCCGCCCCGCAAACTCCATCGCATAGATGCGGGCGGCATCGTCGTGATAATGCGGGCGCGGGTCGGCACTCAGTATGCCGCGAAGGGCCTCGAGCCGCTCGGCATCGAAGGCCGCCTGCAGCTCCTCGGAGAGACTCACCCCGAGCAGCTTCTGCTCACGGTTCTGCTCCTCGGCAAAACCTCCGAGGGCGTCGGGATGGCAGTCGGTGAAGGGAAGGTAGGGCTTGATGTCGAAGATGGGCGTGCCGTCAATCAGGTCGGCTCCCTCCACCTCGATGACCGGACCGTCGGGGGTGTGCAGGTGGATGCCCACGATGCGTACCGACGAGAGTCCGATGCTGTTGGGGCGGAAAGGACTGCGCGTGGCCCACACCCCCATACGGCGGTTGCCGCCCAGACGCGGCGGGCGGACCGTCGGGCGGAAGGCCCCTCCCCGACCCTCCTTTTCTGCGGAGGAAGTCTCGCCTTTAAGGGAAGATTTGGAGGAGTCTTGCCGTGCTTCGCTGAAATCCCAAAGCAGCCAGATGTGGCTGAAGCCTTCCAGGCCGCGCAAGGCCTCCGGGTCGCGAAACTCCGGCTCGAAGACTATCGTGCCCTTCAGCCCCTTGACCAGTCCGCTCTGGCGCGGCACGCCGAACTTCGTAGGGAAGTCGGTCCTGATCTTTGCTATGGCTGTCAACTCATATTTGTTCATTGTGGCACACGTGTTTGGTACTTCGCATGAACTCCGCGAAGTAAAGCAGTCCGGCAGTCGTCAGGCCGAAGGGGAAAGCCATCCAGATGCCAACGAGCCCCCACCCGCAGACAAAGCCGAAGACATAGCCCAGCGGCAAGGAGACGACGACGTAGGCAAAGAAGGCTATCCACGCCATCGCCTTCACCCGCGCCATGCCCCGAAGCGCATTGGCATACGTGCTTTGCAGGGAGTCGCCAAACTGGAAGATGAGGAAAGGAATGGTTATCGCTGCCACCAGGCTGATGACTTCGGCATCACTGGTGAAGAGCGTACCTGCCACTCCGCGCAGCAGAAACAGGGGGATGCCCATGCTGAACGCGATGAGCCAGCACAGGTGCAGCCCCGCAAAAGCTACCTGCCGAGTCTGCCCCAGCAGGCCTTCTCCGCGATAGAAGCTCACCTTGACGGCCACGGCTGCCGACATGCCATAATACAGCATGAAGAAGAACTGGCTGATGATAATCATCACCTGATGTGCAGCCAAAGCCTTTGCGCCGAGCCAGCCCACATAGATGGCACTGAAGCTGAACGAGGCAGCCTCCATCCCAAGCTGAAACGCCACGGGCCAGCCCAGGCGATGCAGCTCTCGCTGGTCGGCACGGGTGACGGACGACGCAGGGAAGTCCCGGCGGTAAGGCTCGTAGTGCTTCGTCAGATGGAACACGCCCATCATCAGGGCCAGCTGCACCACACGGCTCAGGAGCGTAGACAGACCTGCTCCCAGCAAGCCCATCTCGGGGAAACCCCACAGACCAAAAATCAGCAGGGCGTTGCCCACAACGTTGAGCACATTGGAGGCAAGCATAATCCACATCGGGGTGGTGGTGTCCTGGATGGCGTCGCTGAACTGCTTGTAGCCATTGAAAACCATCTGAGGCAACAGGCTGAGCAGCAAGACAAACAGATAGGGGCGCATCAGCGGCAACAAGTCTGCGGGCAGTCCGAGCCAGGGCAACGCCGCCAGCAGAACGCCTGCCAGCAGCATCAGCAGCAATCCGACCATCAGGCAAGCCAGCAAGCCGTTCTTCAGCTTGCCCGCCACGTCGTGCACCCTGCCCTCTCCCATCAGGGCGCCCACGATGGGAGTCAGCCCATAGGAGAAGCCCATGCCTCCGATGATGAGCAGTCCGAAAGCATTGTTCACGAAGCCGGCAGCCGCCAGCTCGCTTGTGCCGTAACGCCCTACCATAAGCGTATCGGCGAACCCCATCAGGATGGTACTCATCTGTCCCATCATGATTGGCACGCCGATACGCAGCAGGTCGACGTAGTGGCGCTTGTAACCGACTACATGAACCACTTCACGTAGCAGAAGTCCTGGCGGTGAGGCAGGTTCTTGTTCTTCGGGAACAGACGGTAGCAAACCTTGAAGCTACCGGCATTGTCGATGCAATGGGTGGTGGTGAAGGTGTAGAGGTTGCCTTCGCGCTTCACCATGTCGAAGGAATCAACGTGGTAGATGTGGTCCTGTCCGTCCTTGTCGGTGGCAAGGGTGACAAGCTCCAGCCCGATGGCATCGTCCAGTCCGGCCTCGTCCACGACAATCTCGATGTTGTACTTCTTGCCAGCCTCGATGGAGCCGTTGATGAGTTCTTCGCCCTTCTTGGCGCTTACCACCTTGACGGCGTCCCAACGCTCGGCAACGACTTCCTTCCAGAGGGCAATCTCCTTGGCAAGCTGGTAGCCGTTGGCCTGCAGCTTCTGCGAGCGTTCGCGAAGCTTGTTGTAGAACCTCTCGTAGTAATCGTCGAGCTGGCGCTTCATGGTGTAGTGCGGTGCAATCTGCGCGATGCTGTTCTTGATGACCTTCACCCAACCCTTCGAGATGCCGTTCTTGTCCTTATTATAATACAAGGGGATGATTTCGTTCTCGAGGAGGGAGTAGATGGTTGCGGCGTCGAGGCGGTCCTGATACTCCTGGTTCTGATAGGTGCGCACTTCGGTGAGAGCCCATCCTGCGCCTTCGCGATAGCCTTCGAGCCACCATCCGTCCTTCACGCTCAGGTTGACCACGCCGTTCATCTCGGCCTTCTCGCCCGATGTGCCGCTTGCCTCGAGGGGACGCGTCGGGGTGTTCATCCAGATATCCACGCCGCTGACAAGCCTGCGGGCCAGCAGGAAGTCGTAGTCCTCCACGAAGATAATCTTTGCCTGGAACTCCGGGCGCTGGCTTATCTCGTAAATCTTCTTGATAAGGCCCTGTCCTGCGCCGTCGGCCGGATGTGCCTTGCCTGCAAAGAGGAAGATGACGGGGCGGTCGGGATTGTTGACAATCTTGCTGAGTCGCTCAAGGTCGGTGAAGAGCAAGTGCGCACGCTTGTAGGTGGCGAAGCGGCGGCAGAAGCCGATGACCAGCGCATTGGGATTGAAGTTCTCGATGAGCTTCACCACGCGCTGCGGGTCGCCCTGGTTCTTGAGCCATGTCTCCTTGTACTGTTCGGCCACATAGTTGAAGAGTTTCTCCTTCAGCTTCTGGCGTGTTGCCCATATCTCGGCGTCGGGACAGTTGTAGATGCCGTGCCATATCTCCTCGTTCGACTGGTCGCTGAGGTGCTTTGCGTCGAAGTACTTGGCGTAAATCTTTCGCCATTCCGTAGCGCACCATGTGGGGAAGTGAACGCCGTTGGTGACGTAGCCGACGTGGCTTTCCTCGGGATAGTAGCCGTTCCAGATGCCGTTGAACATCTTCTTGCTGACCTCGCCGTGCAGCCAGCTCACGCCGTTGACCTCCTGGCAGGTGTTGCAGGCAAAGGTGCTCATGCAGAACTTCTCGCCGTGGTCGTCGGGGTTCGTGCGGCCCATGCCGATGAATTCATCCCAGCTGATGCCCAGCATCTGGGGGTATCCGCTCATGTACTTGCCGAAGAGGGACTCCTCGAAATAGTCGTGACCGGCAGGCACGGGCGTATGAACGGTATAGAGGGAAGAGGCGCGGACCACCTCGAGTGCCTGGTTGAACGTCAGGCCTTCGCTGATGTAGTCGCACAGACGCTGCAGGTTGCAGAGGGCTGCGTGGCCCTCGTTGCAATGGTAGACGTCCTTCTTGATGCCGAGCTTCTTCAGCATCAGCATGCCGCCGATGCCGAGCAGGATTTCCTGCTTCAGGCGGTTCTCCCAGTCGCCGCCGTAGAGAGCGTGCGTGATGGGCTTGTCGAACTCAGAGTTCAACTCGTTGTCGGTGTCGAGCAGATAGAGCTTGACGCGGCCTACGTTGACTCTCCAGACGTAGGCATGGACGTGGTAGTTCATGTAGGGGACGTCGATGACCATCGGGGTGCCGTCCTCGTTCATCTGCTGTTCGATGGGCAGCGAGCCGAAGTTCTGTGCCTCGTAGTTGGCAATCTGCTGTCCGTCCATGGCGAGGCTCTGCGTGAAGTAGCCGTAGCGATAGAGGAACCCGACGGCGCACATGTCGACGTTGGAGTCGGAAGCTTCCTTGACGTAGTCGCCGGCCAGCATGCCCAGGCCACCGCTGTATATCTTCAGGGCGGAGTGTATGCCGTACTCCATGCAGAAGTAGGCCACAGAGGGGCGCGTGCGGTCGGGCTCTACGTCCATGTACTTGCGGAACATGGCGTAGACGTCGTCGATGCGCTTCATCAGCTTTTTGTCCTTCACTATCTCTTCCTTGCGGCTGAAGCTCAGGCGCTCGAGCAGTGCCACAGGGTTATGCTTCACGTCGTGGTAGATGGCGGGGTCGAGGTCGCGGAACAGGTCGCGGGCTTCGTAGTTCCACACCCACCACATGTTATGCGCGAGTTCCTCGATTTTGCCGAGTTCGGCCGGGATGTTTCCCTTGACGAACACCGACTTCCAGCTGGGCTGGTTTGCGTTACTTGCTTTAATCTTCATATTACTTATTTTATTATTATGGGTCATATAGGTCTTATAGGTCCTATGGGTCTTATAGGTCCTATGAGAATTATCGTTTGTTTCTCTCTTTTGCTTTTCGCAGGGCGATGTCGTAGGCGTCGTGGTAATAGGTGATGAAGTGCTTCCACAAGGCTTTCTCCGCCAGCTTTGCAGCGTTGCGGCGGGCCCTGTCGGCATCCTTCTTGCCGAAGGCGGCATAGCGTGCCACGGTATTGCTGAGCTGTTCGGCCACATCCTGCGCGTTGTAGTCGTTGCGCGGAATGACTTCCACACCGTCCTCTATCTTACTGTCACGCCCGATGGTAGCATTTGCCCAGGCACCGAAGCCGCTGAGGGAAGTGGTGACGCAGGGCACATGGAACGCTATGGCCTCGAGGGGCGTATAGCCCCAAGGCTCGTAGTAGGAGGGATATGCCGCGAGGTCATCGCCGATGAGCAGGTCGTAATACGGCTTCTGGAAGATGCCGTCGTTGCCGTCCAGGTAGCAGGGCACGAAGATGACCTTCACCGGGCTGTGCACGTCGTTCCTCATGCCGTGCGAGTTCAGGAAGCACAGCACGGGGTCGTTCCATGCTTCATGCAGGTTGTGGGTGATGACGGGATTGGGCAGGGCTGTGTCGTATGTGCCGCCCAGAGTGAGACGCTCCTGCAGGTCGGTGCGAGGGCTCTCCACCCAAGCCGGCACCTGGACGAGCATCAGCACGGGCCGCTCCAGGCTGTTGTCGTAGAGGCTGCGATAGGCTGCCTCCAGGAAGACGTCGATGCCCTTGTTGCGGTATTCATAGCGTCCGCTGGTGGCAACGATGAGCGTGTCGTCGGGGAACGCGGCGCCGGTCAGGGCGTTTGCCACTTGAAGTATTCTGGCACGTGCCTCGTTGCGACGCCTGCTGAAGGCTGCGCCGGCGGGCACGAAGTCAGCCTCGAAGCCGTTGGGGAGTATCACGTCGCAGGGCTTGTCGAGCAGCTCGGCACATTCGCGGCCGGTAACGTCGCTCACCGTGGTGAAGCAGTCCACATGGTGTGCTGCCTGCCGCTCCACGCTGTGCTTGGCCTCCATGTTGAGCTCGCCTGCCATCTGTGTGCCGTTGTACGCCCAAAGGTACTCGTAGAGGGGTTTCCCGTTGCCGGCGATGCTGCGGCCGATGCTCGTGGCATGGGTGGTGAAGATGGTGGCTATCTCGGGCACGTACTTGCTGATGTAGAGCACGCCGAGGGCTGTCATCCATTCGTGGGCCTGATAGACAACCTTTTTCTTGCTGCTGAGCTTTGTGCGGTAGAAGCTTTCTACGACGAGGGCTGCAGCGTAGCTGAACATGCTGGACTCGTCGTAGTCGCCATAGGCATGGAGGCTGTCCACGCCGAAGTCGTTCCACGCGGCTCCGTAGAGCTCGTTCTTCCTTGCGAAGTACGGCTGGAAGTCAACCAGCACGACGCAGGGCTGGCCGGGGATGTTCCAACGGCCGACACGGACATGAAGTCCCGTTTCGGCTGCTTTCTTCACCCATGAGGGCCACATCTTTGTGTCTTCCACGAAGAGGGGATTCTCCTTTCCCTGCCATAGGTCGGGACCGATGAACACCACTTTGTCGGGGAACTGCTCTTGGAGCGTCTTAGCTCGTGTGGACAGCACCGTATAGATACCGCCCACCTTATTACAAACCTCCCAACTGCTTTCGAAGATAAAGTCGGGAGCCATCTTGCTTTCTTTCATGAACAGGCCTTGTTTCCTCTAATTCGGGCGCAAAGATACAACAATTTATGTTAAAAAGGAAACGTTTCGTGCTTTTTATATATAAATATGTGGCGTTTGCGTTACAAGTTAATGTTTTTTTCGCTAACTTTGTAGGAGTTTACGACAACTAACGCATAAAGAGAAAACTTCACATGAGAAGAAGGGCAACAATTGCTGTGATGCTGGGCATCTTCACAGGCGTCCTTGGCAAACAACCCTGGAAGCTGAATCTGTTTTGCCCGGAAGAGAAGATAAATCTGGTGCTTGACCTCTACGAAGAGAGCGTTGAGGTGCCTGGGCTGGAGGCTTTCGGGCCGATGAACGGATTCCTGGGCGGCAGCATCTATGGCGTGTGGTACGTAGTGGGCTTCGACATCAAGGACGACGAGCACGCCACCGTGACCATAGCCAACGACCTGGGCAGCGAGGACCAGAAGCTCTCGCTGACGCAGACCTCCGACTCCACCTACCAGCTGAAGTTCCTGGGCTACAACGCCGTGAAGCGAGCTCAGGGCAAGAAGCTGGTGAAGATTCCCGGAGAACTAAAAATGGTAAGAGCAGATAAATGACAAAGAGACACTACACCCTTGCCGTGCTTGGCGGCACACTGTTCGGCATCGTCCTGGTGCTGGCAGCACTCTATACCAGCAACGTCACCTCAACCAACGAGTCGTGTGCAGCTTGCCACGTACACCCCCATGCTGAGACAAGCTGGAAGCAAAGCCCGCACTTCGCCAACGAGAGCGGCGTGCAGACGGATTGTGCCGCCTGCCACCTGCCGCCGCAGGGAACAGCTCACTACTACTGGGCAAAGGCAACCACCGGCCTGCGCGACGCGTGGATGTACCTGACGCACGACAAGGAGGACTTCGACTGGGAGAGCAAGCGCACGGTGGAGTATGCTCCGCGCATCGTCTACAACGAGTCGTGCAAGAAGTGCCACACGAACATCTTCCCGCAGGGCATCTCGGACGACGGCGTGGCCGCACACCTCTACTACGAGGAGAACGAGGAGAAGCTGGGCCTGCAATGCGTGAGCTGCCACCTGGATGCAGGTCACTTCCTGCCCGGCTACAAGCACGAGAAGATGACCGGCGCACCGGTCGACACCACTGGCCCGGTCTATACGGAGCCTGCCACGGTGACGTCCTTCACGAGCTTCACCGAAACCATACCGGGCACCCGCGCCGCCATCAGCATGGTAGCCGTGCCGGGAGGCAAGTTCACGATGGGCAGCAACAAGGGCGACAAGTTCAGCCGTCCAGACGAGTACCCTGCCCACGAAGTCACCGTCTCGTCTTTCTTCATGGGCGAAATGGAGGTGACCTGGGACCAGTACTGGGCATTCTATGCAGAAACCATGTCGGAGGGACGCACAAAGCCCGAGACCATCTATGCCAACAACAGCCGGCCGGATGTGGACGCCGTCTCCGGTCCTACCCCACCCTTCGGCATGCCCGACCAGGGATGGGGCATGGGTAGCCGCCCGGCCATCACCATGACACACTATGCCGCCGAGACTTTCTGCCAATGGCTCAGCCTGAAGACGGGCCGGCACTATCGCCTGCCGACGGAAGCCGAATGGGAATACGCGGCCCGCGGAGGCACAGACACACCATACTTCTTCGAAGGGAAACCTTCCGCCTACTCCAGCGAAGGACTGTGGAACAGCATCTTCGGCACAGACACCACGACCATCAACCGCTACGCCATATACGCCCTCAACAGCAGAAACCGCACCGGGGAACCCTCGCGCGTCGCAGCCAATCCCTTCGGCCTACGCAACATGCTGGGCAACGTAATGGAGTACTGCCAGGACTGGTATGCCGAGGATGCCTACGAGAAAGCCGGAACGACAGCCGTCGACCCGAAAGGTCCCGCCTCGGGCACAGACTATGTGGTGCGCGGCGGCTGCTATAACGACGATGCCAGCGAACTGCGCTGTGCCGCCCGGCGCCACAGCGACTACGAAGCCTGGCTCAAGACCGACCCGCAGAACCCGAAGAGCATCTGGTGGCTGAGCGACATCAAAGGCATCGGCTTCCGCGTGGTATGCGAAGCACCATCAGACCTATAAGACCTATAAGACCTATAAGACCCATAAGAAACCCCTATAAAATATCAAAAAACAACTATGAAAGAAAAATCCATGAGCCGTCGCAGCTTCCTCACCGGTGCTGCTACCGTAGGAGCTGCTGCTGTGGCTGCTCCAGCATTGCTTGCCAGCTGTTCTGGCGCCAACAAACCCACGCCTCTCAGGAAAGAGGGCGAATACTATGTACCCGAGCTCCCCGACAAAGCCATCGACGGACGCGAACTGAAGGTCGGGCTCGTAGGCTGCGGCGGTCGCGGCAGCGGTGCCATCATCAACCTGCTCGATGCAGCCGACGGCATCACCGTGGTTGCCCTGGGCGACGTCTTCGCCGACCGCCTGAACGACGTGCGCGAACGTCTGAAGAACGAGCGCGGACAGGAAGTGCCCGAGGACAAGTGCTTCGTCGGCTTCGATGCCTACAAGCAGGTCATCGACTCGGGCATCGACATGGTCATCCTCACCACACCGCCCGTCTTCCGCCCCGAGATGTTCAAGTATGCCACAGAGAAGGGCGTACACTCCTTCCTCGAGAAACCCATCGCCGTCGACCCGAAGGGCTATCGCTCCGTCATGGCAACCGCCAAGCAGGCTCAGGCAAAGGGCTTGAGCGTGGTGGTCGGCACACAGCGCCACCACGAGCGTCGCTACGTAGAAGCCAACAAGCAGATTCAGGCCGGACTCATCGGCGAGATTACCGGCGGCAACGTCTACTGGAACCAAGGCATGCTCTGGTACCGCCAGCGCGAAGAGGGATGGAGCGACATGGAGTGGAACATACGCGACTGGGTGAACTGGAAGTGGCTCTCGGGCGACCATATCATCGAGCAGCACGTGCACAACATCGACGTCTTCCTCTGGATGAGCGGCCTGAAGCCCGTCAGCGCCACCGGCTTCGGCTCGCGCCAACGCCGCGTCACAGGCGACCAGTACGACTTCTTTAGCACCGACTTCACCATGGAGAACGGCATCCACATGCACTCGATGTGCCGCCAGATCGACGGCTGCAGCAGCAAGGTGAGCGAGTTCATCCAGGGCAGCAAGGGTAGCTGGGACAGCGAGACGAATGAGATAAAGGACCTGCAGGGCAACGTCATCTGGAAGTACGACGAGGAAAAGGCTAAGCAGGAATTCCAGCAGCACGACCCCTACACCCTGGAGCACGTAGACTGGGTGAACCACATCCGCAAGGGAACAGCCCACGAAGAGGCTACCGAAAACGCAACATCCTGCATGGCAGGCATCATGGGACGCGAGGCAGCCTACACCGGTCAGACCGTGACATGGGACGAGATGACGCAGTCGCCCATCGACTATCTGCCCGAGAAGCTCGAACTCGGCCCGCTCGACCTGGCTTCGATGACCGTGCCCGTACCGGGGAAGTAAAGTCTTTTGTGGTTAGTGGTTAGTGGTTAGAGGTTAGAGAATACCACATTCTCCGCCCCCATCTTCACAAACACTCCTCTCTCCGCCTGCGCCGGAGCGAAGCGAAGAACCTCTAACCACCAACCTCTAACCACTAACCTCTAACCACCAACCACTAACCTCTAACCTCTAACCACTAACCTCTAACCACTAACCTCTAACACATCATGAAAAGGCGTAATTTCCTATTAACCTCTATGGCTGGCGCTGCGACGGCAACGCTGGCCCCCACCACGCTGCTGGCTTCCTGCGCTCCGAAGCAAGAGGCCAAGAAAGGCACAGACACCCCGCTGAACCTCTGCTTCCAGGAGGGTGTCACCCCGGGCGACACGCTCCAGGAGAAGCTTGACTTCATCGAAAGCCTCGGTGTGACGGGCTTCGAAGTAGGTGGGCGCGGCTTGGCTGGCCGCGTGGACGAGATAACGAATGCCCTGAAGGGACGTAACATCCGCATGGGCGCCATCTGTGCCGGCTTCGACGGCTTCATCCTGGCCGAAGACGAGCAGAAGGACAGGTTCGACACCACGATGCGCGAAATCATCGAGGCTGCCGGAAAGGTCAACTCCTGCGGCGTCATCATGGTGCCTGCCTTCAACGGACAGACGCCCTGCCGTCCGCACACCATGGACACACGCAACTACCTCTGCGAGGAGCTGCACAAGCTGGGCGAGTTTGCCCTCGAGAACAACACAACCGTAATCCTCGAGCCGCTGAACCGTGGCGAGTGCTTCTACATGCGACTGGTGGCCGACGCAGCCGCCATAGCCCGCGATGCCGACAGCAAGGGCGTGAAGTGCATGGGCGACTTCTGGCACATGAAGGAGGAGACCTCCGACTACGCAGCATTCATGGCAGCCGGCACGGAATACCTGCAGCACGTACACATCGCAAGCCGCGGACGACGTCTTGTGCCCGGCGAGGACGGCGAGAAGGACGACTACCGCGACGGCTTCCGCGCCCTCAAGGAACTGGGCTATCCCGGTTTCGTCAGCTTCGAATGTGGCTGCGAAGGCGACCGCAAGACCGTCCTGACCAATGCCGTACAGCTCCTCCGCCAGCAGTGGGAGGAAGCATAACACACACCTGTCTCATACACCCGCAAGCCCATGACACAACTCGACAACGACCTGCACGACGCACAGATAGCTGACATGGCACGCTTCGACAACGAAATGCCACAGATAGGCATCTTCTGATACGTCCCCCTCAACAACGAATTGCACGAATCCGTTCACTACCATCAACCAGTAGCATCAGGATTCGTGCAATTCGTGTCTATAACATCTTTTAGACACCTACATTATTATACTATTGCAAGGTCACTTGTCACTGTAGTGTCCGCCTACTTGAATGACAAGCACCGTTACTACATCATCATAGATGTCATAGATGATTCTATCGTGTGCGGAGATGTGTCTGGACCATCGGATATTGTTTCCGCCAATCAAAGGCTCCGGGTGACCTATTCCCGTTCTTGGGTGTTCAATAAGTTCAATGAGAATCTTCTTAAACTTCTTATGAAGAAGAGGGTTTGACTTCTTCCATTTTGCAATGGCCTTCTCTACGAGAGGCATCATTTTAACGTGGTAAATCATAAAGAGTCAAACCATTTCTCCACATCCTCTGCACATCTCAGCGTAGTCCCCTTCCCTTCTTTATATTCCTGCAGAACCTTAGCAGAATTGTTTATAAACTCCTCGGAGTTGAGGTACTCGTCAAACTTCTTGTCGTCTTCAGAAATGGGAGTGAGCTCTGCATAACCAGCTCTTGAGGAGAGAATGACTCTTTCCCCTTTGTGGGCCATTCGGATGTATTTGCTCTGATTGGCCCTAAACTGTCTGCCTGTAATGACTGTCATGATACATTATGTTAAATATCTACTGCAAAGATAGCGAATTATTTTCATATAACAAGGAAAGGAAAAATAATTTGTTCTGACATTACAAAAAAAGCCCCCGGCGGGTGTCCGTCGGGGGCTTGCTTTATCCTTTAGCTAAAAGGGTTGTGCGTTAAGTTTTGTGTTAATGTTGACTTGCGTCGGACTTACTTAACAGCAACCTTCTTACCGTTCTGGATGAAGATGCCCTTCTGAGCCTTGCTTACGCGCTGGCCTGCTACGTTGTAGATGGGAGCCTTGCTGTCAGCAGCGTTGATGCCGTTGATGCCAGTACCACCAGTTACAGTCAACTTTGCAGTAACGTCTTCTACATCATAAGATACGACAGGAGTTGACTTGTCGGAGATTGCTACTTTGTAAATCTTGATGTCATACACGCCATTAGCAAATTCCTTGTCTACAGTAACACCCATCTTCATAACAACGTCAGTAGTTGTTCTGAATGTCATAGTATTATCACCTGCACACCAAACGAGCAAGCTACCATCTGCAGCAGCCATATAACCTTTCTGGTGCTTTGCCTTTGCAATGGGGAATGTTACATCGTCTACATACTCATCGTCTTCTTCGTTGTAAGTCTTAGCAATTGTTACACCTGTAGGAAGAAGAAGGTTGAAGTTAATGCCAGAAACTACACTAAAGTCTTCTGCAGCCAACTTAACCTCAATGTAAGCTGTGTTGCCAGCAGTCAAGGTAACGTCCTCGCAAGTTAATGAGCCGATTTGTGCCATTGCTGTAGCACCGCACAGCATAGCAACCATTGTCATGTAAAACTTTTTCATTTTTAATAATTATTAATTGGTTAATACTTTATTTGATTATCATTTAAAATTACTGGCCAGCCATGATGTTCAGGATAGTCACGAAGTCAGCGATATCAATCTTTTGGTCTTCATTCAGGTCAGCACTAGCATTATACTCACCAGTTGACATAACATTCAGGACAGTTACCGCGTCACCAATGTCCACCTTGTCATCACCATTCAGGTCACCCTTGATGCCGGGTTCTTCGCCCTGCTCGATGGTCCAAGTGAGTTCGACAGCCTTTGTGTTGTTGTGGATTGTGGCAGGTTCACCGGGCTCTGTGAGCTGAGAGGATGCAATCTTAACGATGTATTCGCCGGGAGCAACATCAGAGGCAATCTTTACAGTTACCTTTGCAACAGCACCTTCTGTGCCAGTGATGGCAACACCGTCTTCGCCCTCACAAATGATTGTAACAACACCATCGTCGCCTGTAGTGACATTGAACGTGGGTGCATACTCGGCGGGATAACGGCCGTCAACAGCCTCAACGCCCTCGTAAGTAACGCCTTCGGGGAGGACGAGTTCGCACTTCCAAGTTGCGATAGCTGTCTTGTTTTTCATGTTAAGAGTCAGCTCTGCTGTTGCACCTGTCTTGCCGTTGGCTGCAGCAGTCACATAAATCTGATAGGCATCTGTCAGAGATGCCCACATTGTTGTCATCGCGAAGAATGACACCAAGGAGAGTAAAATTCTCTTTTTCATAGATTTTTGTTTTTTGATGTTATTAATGTTGTTTTATTATACTTTTCTGCTGCAAATTTAGTGCTTTTTTAGATATCCACCAAAACTTTTCTCTGTTTTTTTTCGTCTTTCCTACAATTTTTTAGGGTTAGATGCGAAAAAAGATGTTAAAGGGCAGGTTTCTATGTGTTTGGGGTGCGTTGCTGCGGTTGGTGTACATTATTATTATTGTACGCCGCGTGCGCGCATGATGATGTCGCGTGCCTCGGTGATGCGCTGGAAGTTTTCCTCGGCGGCCTGGCGTGCTGCTTCGCCCTGACTGGCAACGCGATCGGGATGATAGCGCAGGGCCAGCTGGCGGTAGGCCTGGCGCACCTGTTCGTCGGTTGCGTTGCTCGGGATGCCGAGGGTGCGGTAGGCTTCCTGGAGCGTGACGTCGACGTATGGATGCCATGCCTGCTGCTCTGTGTGCTGTTGGTACTGGCGGCTTTCGGAGGAGTCGTCGGGGGCGGTACGCCGGAAGGTGAAGCGGACCGTGGTGCGCCCGAACATGGTGTCGATGAGCCAGCCGAGGAGGAACCCGAACAGGAAGCCTCTTCCGCCGCTGAAGTACATGCCAATGAAGCCGAATATCCACTTATAACTCATAGGATTGAAACAGATGATAGATTTAAACTGATTATTACTTGGACAGGGACCTATACCACGTTACACGAATTGTTTTTTACCACGGATTGAACAGATTAAGCGGATTTTGAAGGAGTTTATTTATTACGGATTGAACGGATTCACACGAGGTGGGGACTTAAGGCTTTTATTTTTAACAACGAATTAAACGAATTATACGAATTATTTTTTTACCACGGATTTAACGGATTAAACGGATTTTGAAGGGGTTTATTTTTTACGGATTGAACGGATTCACACGAGGTAGAGAGCCTAACAACGAATTGTGGATTTTATTTTTAACAACGAATTTAACGAATTACACGAATTGTTTTTTACCACGGATTTAACGGATTAAACGGATTTTGAAGGGGTTTATTTATTACGGATTGAACGGATTCACACGAGGTGGGGGACTTAACAACGATTTGTGGATTTTATTTTTAACAACGAATT
>DGTM01000010.1 GCA_002394305.1 Prevotellaceae bacterium UBA4336 | reverse complement strand
TTCCTGATAACGAAATAAAGCCATACAATTGAACTGTTTTACCCCATAGCCAGCAGTTAAAAGCTTCCTAAAGCAAATATAGGGATGTCCATCTTCCTTTTATGAGATCGTTTTAGCGGACAGCCGATGAAAATTGCTGAATAATGAGCGCTTGGGGGCTTACTTTTGAAAAATACAACTCGCTATCGCATATAATCAGCGATTGAAAGCCATTTCTTTGGCAATAAAAAGTTTTAGCGGACAGTAATAAAAAAATATATTGGCGCAGACATTCGTGTTTTCCGTGTTTTTCGATGTTGAAAGGTCATGTTTTTCGATGTTGATAGGAAAACGCGGTTTCATGTGAAGCGCTGGGCGCTTATTCCGGAAGGACGTGGAGGTTTGGATGGGGTTGCGTGGAGGTTTGGGTGGGAATGTGGGGTGGTTTTTGGGGAAATGCGGGGCGTTGGGATGGTTTTGGAGCGGTTTTGGGGGGTTGATGATGTTCATTTTTCTGTATAAATATGCTGCGAAGGGGTTTTTTATGCTTATTTTGGGGCAAAAATGCGAGTTTTGGGTACTTGCACGTATTCGGGAAAACACTTAACTTTGCAGCGGTGATATTATATTTTGTGTACAAACAACAACTAAAACGATACAATTATGAGAAGAAACAGTCTATTTCGTTTGCTGGCGATACTGCCGGCACCGGTAACAGCGGCATTCGTGCTTACATTCATGTTGGCGGTATTGCCGACGACAAGGGTGTATGCTGGGTACATTTATAACACGTTTATCAATCCTAACCTCGAAGATGTCAAGATTGGCGACCTGTATTACGACCTAAACACCAAAACCCACAAGGCAGCAGTGACATATCAACATAATAGTGCTGATTTGGAGAATTATAAAGGTCTGACAAGTGTTGTTATACCTGAAAAGGTTAAATTCGCATTACCACTGCAAGAAGAGATTACTTATGATGTGGTAGAGATTGGAGAAGAGGCATTTAGATTTAATACTACAATCACATCTATATCCATCCCCTCATCAATAATCTGTATTAGCTCTGATAGATGGAGTTATGGAATTATAAGTGGATATTTCTGGGAACAGAATCCTGATGCTAGGTACGATGATGGCTATTATGTGGATGGCTGTTTAGTATATACGAAACATGATTCGTACGGAAATCCTGCAAATCGAGACAATTTTTATGTCAAGGAAGGAACAAGGCTCATTGCATCGGATATTTTAAGAGCCGAACATGTTCATTTCCCCGAAGGGAAAATTATTCTTAGCCTTAATGTACAATACACACTTCACTCAAATAGTTTTAATAAAGCCACACTTTGGGGTACTACAATTGACGGATATCTGAAAAGCAGCAAGGAGGGTGATTTGACTATCTACAACTACAGCGGTAAGATTGATTACTCGACGGACACATACAACTCAATGAAGAAGATGTATGTGACGCGCGATGTGGCTCGCTATCATACGACCGGAAGGAATGTGCAGTGGAAAGACAAGGTTGAGCTGTTCCGCTTCAAGGTCGGCGACTTGTACTTCGAGTTGCTGAACAAGGATGAGGCGGTGGTGGCTTACGATGCTTCCTATGCTTCGCTCTCAAAGGAAATAGTCATTCCCGACAAGGTAACCGACAATGGACACACTTTCACGGTGACGAGGATTGACAACGAGGCGTTCAAGGGCGCTGCCTTTACCAAAGTGACTCTGCCAAGTACCATCACGACTGTGTCGGAGGGTGCTTTTTCCGGCTGCACGAAACTGACTGATGTGGCGTTTGCAGACGAGGTGACGACCATCGGCAAGCAGGCTTTCGTAGGCTGCACCGCCCTCAAGGAACTGGACTTGAACAAGGTGGCCAACATTGCTGCCGAGGCGTTCAAGGGCTGTACTACGCTCGCCACCATGTTCTCCAGTTACAAGGGGGTCATCAATGCCCACGGCATGGCATTCGACGGCCTGAACAAGGGCAACATCACTTTGCAGGTGGCAAGCAATATGGTCAGCAGATACGAGCAAGACAGCTTTTGGAAGGACTTCAATATTGCTGCCAATCGCTATAAGGTGGAGGGCATCTGGTACGAACTCTCCGGCAACAATGCAATGGTGGTGAAGGAGAAGAGCGGCGAAGGCAACTACTCGGAGCTGACAGGCAAGGTAACCATCCCGAAGGATGTGGTGATAAATGGCAAATACTATACGGTGACCTCCCTCGAGAAGGGTGCCTTCCAGTATGCGCCCTTCGAGGAGCTGGACATCCGCTGCCAGGTGACCATCCTGCCCGAAGGCTGCTGCTTTGCAATGCCTAACCTTACTAAGGTTTGGCTACCCGAGACACTGGTGAAGATTGATGTTGATGCCTTCAACTCGTGCTCGGCATTGAGGTACTTTAATGAAATATACGTACTCCGTTGCGCCGACTTTCCCAATCTTACGACAATAGGCGAGTCGGCTTTCGCCAACAGCAGACTGTCAAGCGTTTATTTGAACGGCAACGTCACGAAGGTAGGCGAATATGCCTTCTTTAATTGCACCCATCTTCATGATTTGATTTTAGGTGAAAAACTAACCACAATCGGCAAGTACGCCTTCAGCGGCTGCACCGAAATATCCTGGTTCCATAATTATGCTGCCAAACCGCAGCCATACACAACAGGTATGCTTGAAGGTGTCAGCAAGCAAACAACCATCAGAGTGCCATTCAACAGTCTGAATGCCTACAAGACTGCCGATGGTTGGAAAGACTTTCGGATTTATGCAGAGCCGTACATCTATTGGTTGGACGAAGACAGATACCTGTTTTTCTATCCGGACCTTGCCACTATGACTGCCACCATCACTGCTGATGATGGGTCAGAAAACGAATTGGAAAACTATAAGAGTCTCGGCAATACCATATTGGAGATTCCGCAGGAAGTAGAATTAGGAAGCAGCACCTACACGGTTGTTGCCATCGACGATGCGGCGTTGAAGTATGCTCCTATTAAGAAACTTGTTCTTCCTGCCACCATCAAGAGTATCGGCGACGAGGCATTCAGCTTCTCGGCTATAGAAGAGGTTGATTTCGACAATATATCGGGTCACGAGTGCAAACTTGGCAAGTATGCTTTCTCGCATTGCGTGAACCTGAAGGAGGTATGGGTGTCGGGCTATACGCCTCGCATAGACGAAGGAGCGTTTGCCGACTGCTTCGCCTTGGAGAAAGCCGTCATACCCGGCGGCGTGCAGGAGATTGGCAAGGACGCTTTCAGCAACTGCGCCAAGCTGGAAGACCTGCAGTTGCCGAGCAGCCTCACCACCATCGGCGAGAGCGCTTTCTGGAACTGTACGTCGCTCTACTCGCTGACCATCCCCGCGAATGTATCGGCCATCGGCGAACAGGCCTTCAAGGGCTGCACCGGCATCTACGAGATCTACAACCTCAACAACACGCCGCAGACCATCACGGCCAATGTATTCGAGGGTCTGACGCTGAGCAAGATAAACCTCTATGTGCCGCCTACACGCAAGAGCGCCTACGAGGCGAAGGATGTGTGGAAGAACTTCAATGTGAAGGAGTCGAAGGCTGTGGTGGGCGGACTGTGCTACATGGTGAACCCCGCCACGAGGACGGCACAGCTGACCTTCGACGAACTCGTCCCGATGCCCTACGCCGGTCTGAGCGGCAAGGTGACCGTGCCCGCCTCTATTATATATAATAATGTGTCCTACGATGTGACGGAGATAGGCAACTATGCCTTCCAGGGCAACACCACCATCACGGAGATTGTGCTGCCCGAAGGCATCAAGACCATCGGCGCCGACTGCTTCGAGAGGATGAGTAAGCTGACGAAGGTGAACATCCCGCAGACGGTGGAGAGCATCTTCCGCTTCGAGTCGAGCGGCAACGGCATCACGCAGAACGAGAGCAACTACCGGGGCGGCCTGCTCATCATCGACAACTGCCTCCTCAAGGTCAAGAAGGAACTGACCGGCCAGGTGGATGTGCCGGAAGGCACGCGCCTGGTGGCAGGCTACGCCTTCAGCGGCTGCAAGGAGTTAACCCGCATCAGTCTGCCCGAGACAGTCACCGAGGTAGGCCCCTATGCATTCGAAAGCTGCAAGCAGCTGGGCGAAATCAATTTGCCGAAGGGTCTGAAGGTCATCCACAGAGGAACATTCAACAGCTGCGAGACCTTAGGCACCTCCACGCTGACGCTGCCCGAGAGCCTGCTGGAAATAGAGGACTTCTCGTTCTGGAAGACAGTCCGTCTGACCGAACTGCGCTTCCCCGAGGGTTTGCGCAAGATAGGCGACCAGGCCTTCTGGCAGTCCGGCCTCAAGCGTATCTGGCTGCCCGCAAGCATCGAGAGCCTCGGCGCGTGGGCCTTTGCCGACCTCACCGTGCTGGAGGAGGTACACCTTGCAGCTCCCGACCCGTCGGCCACCACGCTCGGCAACGGTGTGTTCGACTCAGCGCCGACGGGATCCAAGCTCTACGTGCCCTACGGAAGCCGGACGCTCTACCAGTCGGCACTGCAATGGTCGGCGTTCACCATCGAAGAGGATAACCCGTGCATCGACGGCTTCTACTATGTGCTGGACCAGTGGAACCACACCGCCACCCTCACCTACGAGACGTATGAGGAGGACGGCGCCTACAACCATACCAACTACAGCCGGCTCAACACCACGGAGTGGACCATCCCGGCTCAAGTGGTGCAGGACGGACAGGTCTATGCCGTGACCGCCATCGGTGACTATGCCTTCGCAAACACCAATGTGGAACAGATAAACCTGCCCGAAGGCATCGAGAGCATCGGCACGTCGGCCTTCGACGGCAACGGGAGCCTGAAGGAAGTCATCCTGCCCTCCACCCTGACCAGCATCGGGCAGTTCGCCTTCTACGAGTGCCGCAGTCTGAGGGTCATCTACAACAATGCAGTCCAGCCGCAGGACATCAAAGACAAGGGTGTGTTTGCCGACGGCACGTACGGACGGCTCGATGTGGGCAGCATCGAACTGCGTGTACCATACGACAACTTTAATTATAACTATGCCGACGAGTGGGAGGACTTCAACATCAAGAAGATGCCGGTTTGCATCGATGGTGTGTACTACAGAACATTTAATGATAATACGGCTTCTGTTTTTCCACAATACGAAGGAAGCTCTTTCAACTATGCCGACCTGATGCGCGACGTACTCGTCATCCCTGCCACCATTACGGTGAACGGCAAAGAATATAAGGTAGATAATGTGCATCCTAAAGCATTTTCTTCTTGTAAAGGTGTACGGGTTATCTCGCTGCCGGAAGGCTTAGAAAAGATATTCGACTATGCGTTCTCAAAATCCAACATTGAGATGATTTCACTGCCTTCCACCTTGACAAAGATTGAGGCAACTGCATTCATAAATTGCAACAACCTCACCATTATCAATAACTTGTCCGACGAACCACTACCCGTGAAGAACTTCATCGGCTACACGAAGCACGACTTATATGTACCCTATGGCAGCAAGGCGGCATACGAAGAGGCTGAGGTTTGGAAAGACTTCACCATTCATGAAATGCAGGTCTGCATCGACGGTATTTATTATTGGCCGAACGACGAGACGGGCACGGCTCAGGTGACGGTCGACTACTCGTACAACTCATACCGTAACCTCGGAACGGAGATTGTTATCCCCGAGCAGATTACCGTAGGGGACAATACCTACACCGTGACGGGCATCCTGAATGGAACCTTCATGAACAACACCGTGCTGGAGAAGATTACGCTGCCGTCGCGCCTGACAAACATCAACTGGCAGGCCTTCAGCGGCTGCACCGCCCTGCGCACCATCATCAACGAGCGCACGGTACCCGCTTCGATTGACGCCACCGTCTTCGAAGGAGTGAGCCTCTCTGCCATCACGATGTACGTGCATCGCGAGGCAGTGAACGTATATAAAGAAACAGACATCTGGAAGCAGATGGGCATCGTCTCCATCGAGACACCCATCATGATAGCCGGTCAGCCCATCCGCCAGGAGCAGTACGGCAAGCCGCTGCCGGGCAATCCGGGCGTCATAGTGACAGCCAATAGCGTAAGCATAGACGCGGGTTGGCGCATCGATAGTGAAGGTGTGCCTGCCATCGAACTGTATGCCGAGGGCTTGGTAAACACCTTCTTCATCAGCGGCAAGGCCGCCCATCTTTACAGTACCGGCAGTCCTGCTATACGCATCAACGGCAACTCGCCTGTGACGTTGTGCATCAACACACACTTCAACGGAGACGAGACGACAGAAGGACTGGACTTGCGCATTGACTCCGATAGCGAAGAAGGCGGCATCGCTCTGGGCAACGGCACGGAGGTGACGCTGTACATCAACTCCACAGGCGGACCTTCCACCAATGTCACCAACATTGTGGCAAACGCAGCAATAGGTATACCGCCCAGTGCACATTGCGACATACATGCGGCAGGCGATGTGGGCCTTGTCAGCAACGAAGACATATGCCCGATAGGTGTGTTCGACACACGAAGCCTGACGTTGCACGGCACCACGGTGGTACTGCCCTACGGCGGTGATGTGAAGGACGAAGGTATCTTCGATGCCTACGGCAACGATTGCTTCCGCCTGCATCTGTCGCCCGTCACCACACAGAGCGGCAAGGCTTATCCTGTGGAACTGGCCGGCATGACCGTGACGGACGGCAACAAGGATGACATCCTGGGCGACGGCAAGGCATCGTATGAGCCTTCGACCAATACGCTGACACTTAACGATGCAGATATTTTCGACAATGGGCAGGTTCTGCATGCTACGGCCGGACTGCGACTGGAAGTCAAGGGCGAGAATGATCTCACTTCAATAAGCGGACGCTCGTCGGTCGAGGTTCAGGGCGGCGACTTCGTCATCTTCGGCAAAAATCAGAAGGACGACAAGCTCTACGTGAGCGGTTCAAACGGTGTGCAGTGCGACCAGACCGAGCAATACCGCATGGAAGTGAAGCGTTGCAACGTAGAGATATCCCCGTGGGGCGGTGAGTTTGCCCTTCAGACCGACAGTCTCTGCGTGAATGCAGCAAACCTTACTCTCAGAGGCTATGTGGCACCCGCCTGGCTCTCGTGGAACACGGCCGATGACGGCGGACTCGTGCTGAAACATGCCAACAAGACTTACGGCGAGGTGAACCAGGATGATCTGATGGAGTTCGAGTGTCAGGACCCGCTGCTCTTCAAGGTGGATGTTGCTGTTGACGAAGAGACACACGGCAGCGTCACAGGCGGCGGCTGGTACGAGGACGGCACTCAGGCCACCCTCACGGCAATCGCCAAGGAAGGCTTCAGGTTCGACCGCTGGAGCGACGACGTGACGGACAACCCGCGTCTGCTGACCGTGGACGATGACCTGACCCTTACCGCAATCTTTGCCGCTTTGGACAAGTACACCGTCACCTTCGTGGGCATGAACGGTGCCGTGATAGGCTACGACTACGTCTACGAGGGCCAGGCCGCCACAGCGCCCGAGGTGCCGGAAGTGGAAGGCTACACCTTCGTCGGCTGGGACCAGGACTTCAGCAACGTGACCTCGGACATGACCGTCACGGCCCAATACGAAATGACCGTGAAGATGTACAGTCTGAAGCTTGAGGTGGAAGGCGGCGGCAAACTCTACTTTGGCAGGTACAACGCTTTCGGCGAGCTGCAGGAAGTTGAGGCGACCGAATCCGAATATACTTTCCAGGAGGGCACGCAGTTCATCCTCATCGCCAAGGCCGACGAGGGCTGGGTATTTGCCCAGTGGAACGATGGCGAAACCAAGAACATGCGTAACATTACGGTGGCTTCCGACCTCACGTTGAAGGCCATCTTCACGGACGACCCCGACGGCATCCACAGCCCCGACGGCACCGCATCCGATGAGGAGAGCGTGAAGATAGTCCGCAACGGCAAGGTTTACATCCTCCGCGGCGACAAAGTCTTCACGGTGGACGGCTTTGAAGTGAGCAAGAAGAAACTTGGTCGTCAATAATTTGCAGATGTCGGAGGAATGTAGTACCTTTGCTCTATGAAGACAACATTCTGCACCTTCATAGGCCTGATATTCTCCCTTGCGCTGGTGTTGCCGGCGCAAGGGCAGAATGTTTTGGCCGACCCGACGGCGTATGTCGACAGCGCCTATTCGCTGGCGATGCAGGGACACTTGCAGGAAGCAGTGGCCCTCAACTACGAAGCGTTGGAGAACATCCCGGAGGACTCTGTGGCCACGCGCTGTGAGTTCTATTCCTGTCTGCTTTATTGCTACCATCGCCTGGGCGACTACGAACAGGCACTCCACTATGGCGAACTGTGTCTGCTCTACGACGAAGAGCATGGCACGAAGGAGGACCTCAGTGTGTCGCTGGGCAATCTGGCCGGCATCTACTCCTCTGCGGGCAAGCAGGATGTGGCCATCGATTACCTGCGGCGTTCCATCGACATCGAGACAGCACTCCTGGCATCCGACACCACGCATACGGCAGTCTCCCTTGCCATCCGCAAAGCCATGTTGGGCGAAGTGCTGGTGGCCAAGGCGAAGTCGGCCCTCCCGCAGTCCCCCGAAGGGGAGAAGACAGCTGGCGGCGGACTGAATGCCAATGGTCTGTCGCTGCTGAACGAGGCCTTGCACCTGACCGACGATGCGCTGCAGATTGAGCGGTTGCTCGGCCGGCGCACACAAGAGGGCATCCGGCTGGCGCAGCTGGCGAACATCTACGATGCCCTGGGACAGAAGGAACGTGCCAAGGAGTGCAACCGTGAGGCCCTTGAGATAGCCCGCGAAACGGGCAACCGCCCCTCCGAGCTGATTATTCTGCTGCAGGACGGCCAGCTGCAGGAGGCCATCGTCCTGGCGCAGGAACTGGGAATGCGCAAGCAGGAGTACGAGGCATGCGACCGCCTCTACCGTCAGGCTCAGGCAGCAGGCCGCAGTGGCGAGGCGCTTGCCTGGCTCGAGAAGGCCCGCGTGCTGCACGAACAGATGCAGAGCGAAGAGGCGCAGCGCCAGCTGACCATCGCCCAGGTGCGGTACGACTCGTATCGCAAAGAGCAGCAGCTGAAGGCCCAGCAGCGTGCCATTCAGGAAGAGCGCTCGCGAGCACGGATGCTACTCATGCTCTCTGCCCTCTCGCTCATCATTGTGCTGCTGCTCGTCCTGCTGTTGGTCCAGCTGCGTCGCCGCAAACGCATGGTCGAAGAGGCTGCGGCGTACAAGGAGCGGCAGTATATCATCCTGACGCACGACCTGACGAACCCGATGGTGGCCCAGCAGCAAGTGCTGCGGATGTTCTACCGCGACTTCTCGAACTATACGCCCGAACAGATACGAGCCCTCACGGGACAGCTGCTTGCCGGCAGCGACAGCCAGTTGTCGCTGTTGCGCAACCTCGGCGAGATGGCGCAGCTGGAGCAGGGCAAGCGAACGATGCAACCCACACGTCTGGACCTCGGCAGCCTCATCGCCGACAGCATCGTGCTCATGCGCAGCATCGCCGACCTGAAGGATGTGACGATCAGCCTCAAGTCCGAGCGTATGCTTGTGACGGCTGACCGCGAGGCGCTGCGCACCATTCTGCGCAACATCATCAGCAATGCCATTAAGTTCTCGCCCAAAGGCGGCGTGGTGGAAGTAGGGACGAAGGCGCCCAGCAGCTTCTACGTCCACAACGACGGCGAATACCTCCCGCAGGAAAAGATAGACGAAATCATGCATGCCAAGACACGTGTGGAGAGTCGCGTAGGCACCAGTGGCGAGAGCGGCACGGGTGTCGGCCTGCTCCTTTGCCGTGAGCTGGTGGCCATGAACCACGGCACCATGCAGATACTTTCTGCCCCGAACGAGGGAGTGACAATGGTAATAAACGTGCCGAGATAAAGAAAGGTGAAAAAGTAAAAAGGTTAAAAGGAGAAAAAGTAAAAAAGTATAAAAGGAAAAAGTTAAAAGGTTAAAGGTTATGAGGTTATGAACATAGGAATCCTTGACGACCATGAGCTGATACGCATAGGCGTAAGCAGTGTGCTGCACGACACGACGCACGTCGTCAGCATCAGTGCGGCCTGTGCCGAAGACCTGTTCGCGGCTCTGGAATCGGGCACGTCCTGCGACCTGCTGCTGCTGGATATCCTCATGCCCGGAGCCAACGGCTTCGAGGTGGCCAAACGCATGCGTACGGAGTATCCCGACATCAAGATTATCGTTCTCTCGGTCGACACGAAGGAATACGTCATCACGCGGCTCATGCAAATCGGCATCGACGGCTTCATCAGCAAGAACGGCCCGCTGGAGGAGGTGAAGCTAGCCATCGACTCGGTGGCGGAAGGTGTGCCGTTCTATGGGCGCGACCTTGCCGTGCTGGTGCGCGACATCGTGGATGCACAGCCCAACAAGAGGTCCTCGGCCCTGCTCACCAAGCGCGAGCTGGAAATCATCGAGGCCTGCTGTGCCGGCCTGCTGGGCAAAGAGATTTCCGAGAAGTTCCACATCTCCCTCAGGGCCGTGAACAGTCACAAGACGAACATCTTCAACAAGCTGGGCATCTCTTCCTCTGTCGAGATGGTGCGCTTTGCCTTGGAGCACGGCATCATTTAGCTTGACCGGAAGCGCCCCGTGCTTATTCCGGAAGCGCTAGGCGCTTATTTCGGAAGCACTAGGCGCTTATCTCGGAAGCGCTAGGCGCTTATCTCGGAAGCGCAAGGCGCTTATTTTTTTCTTGCCTGCAGTTCTTGGCTATGTGAAATAAAAGTATTACCTTTGCTGCGTGAACAATCAAACAGACAAAAACGTTATTCTATGAAGCAGTTAATAGACTTGGTAGGCAGTCGGTACAGTTGTCGCGGCTACCAGGCGCGAGCCGTTGAGGAAGAGAAACTGAATTACATAATGGAATGTGTGCGTCTGGCTCCGTCGGCGGTGAACCGGCAACCATGGAAGTTCCGGCTGGTCCGCAGCCAGGAGGGTAAGGAGGCGTTGCAGTCTTGCTACCAGCGCGAGTGGTTCTGCAGCGCTCCGTTGTACGTGCTTGCTTCTGTGCTTCACGACGAGGAGTGGGTGCGGAGCGACGGCAAGCATCATGGTGACATTGACGTGGCTATTGCCGTGGAGCATCTTTGTCTGGCGGCTACGGAGCAGGGCCTTGGGTCTTGCTGGGTTTGTAACTTCGATGCACGTCGTTGCCATGAGCTTTTCCGGATGGCCGAGAATGAGGAGCCGACGGTCATTGTTCCTATCGGATATGCTGCTTCTGCGGATGTTCCGGAGCGGAAACGCAAGGCGCCCGAGGATGTCTTCTTTGAGGTGTAGCCGGACGGTTATAATGTATGAGGCCCGGGGCATCTGCTTTGATGACCCGGGCCTCGCTTTGTGCCTTGCTCAGTGGCTTACTTCACGGCTATCTTCTTGCCGCCGCGGATGTAGATGCCCTTGACGGGACGGCTTACCTTGCGGCCTGAGATGTCGTAGATGGCATCGTTGCTGTTGTCGTCGGCAGAGATTCCGCGGATGGCATCTTCTTCGGTGCTGAACTCGCGGATGCGAATCTCCCTGATGGCGGACGTTGTGCCGTTTCTTCCGCTGACGGTCACGTACCAGCGGAAGGCATCGATTTGTCCTTCGCCTTCGTTGATGCTAAGTGTGTTGTTCCCTATGCCGGAGAAGACGCCAGTTGGTAGCTGTTCGCTGGGGATGGCGTTGTATGTGCCGTGGATGGTGAAGTCGGTGTTCCAGTTGGAGACGGTCTTTTCCACCTGCTCGGAGGCGTAGAGCGTGCCGCCGTTCTGTGTGATGGTGAAGGTGCCGGTCTTGCGCGGACGGATGACGTAGGGAGTGTTGGGCTCGGTGTAGCCGTCGCGCAGGAGTACCACTTCCAGTTCCGTGAGGTCGATGCGTCCATGCCTAAGTATCGCTTTTCCTCGAAAGACATTATTTTCACGCCCAGTTATAAAAGTCATCCGTGCGTGCTACAAAACTATTTCAAAGGCTTGGAAATAAATTTCAGTGCCTTTGAAATATATTTCCAAGCCTTTGAAATATATTTCCGAAGCACTGAAAAAGTTTTGTTCCGCGGGGCGTGAAATTTGTTCCCCGGCGGAGCGGAGGATGTCGCCCGGCGGAGCGGAGATTGTTCCCGCGGGGCGGAGATTGTCGCCGCGGGGCGGGTTTATTCTTCGCTAAGCTTGGCCAGACCGCCTTCGGAGGTTTCCTTGTAGAGCGAAGGCAGGTCCTTGCCAGTCTGCTTCATGACGCGCACGACGCGGTCGAAGCTGACGCGGTGCTGGCCGTCGGAGAGCGAGGCGTAGAAGTTGGCGTCGAGGGCGCGGGCGGCGGCGAAGGCGTTGCGCTCGATGCAAGGTATCTGCACGAGGCCGCATACGGGGTCGCACGTCATGCCCAGGTGGTGCTCCAGTCCCATCTCGGCCGCATATTCTATCTGCGACACACTGCCGCCGAAGAGCTGGCAGGCTGCAGCCGAGGCCATCGCGCTGGCAACGCCCACTTCCCCCTGGCAGCCCACGTCGGCACCGGAGATGCTGGCGTTTTGCTTCACGAGGTTGCCGATGAGTCCGGCTGTGGCGATGGCATGCAGGATGCGCTCCTCGGCAAAGTTGTGGCCCAGCGACAGGTGGTAGAGGACGGCTGGCAGGACGCCGCAGGAGCCGCAGGTGGGAGCCGTCACGATGCGTCCGCCCGAAGCGTTCTCCTCGCTGACGGCCAGGGCATAGGCATAGACCAGGCCGGAACTCTGCAGGTTGGCCTTGTAGCCCTTGGCCTTGGTGTAGTAGGTGGGCGCCTTGCGTTGCAGTCCGAGTGGCCCGGGCAGGATGCCCTCGTGGTTGATGCCGCGCTCCACGGCCTCCTGCATCACGTGCCATATCTCGCGCAGGTAGTCCCAAATCTCCTTGCCCTCGCATTGCTCCACGTACTCCCAGAAGGTGTGCCCCGTCTTTTGGCACCAGGCCATGATTTCCTTCATCGTGTTCAGGGGGTAGAGCTGCGGTGTGTCGGCAGGCGTTTCCTCGTCCTTGCCCTCCGAGAGCGCTCCGCCGCCAATGCTGTAGACGGTCCATTCGTCGCTGAGGGAGCCGTCCGGCCCGCAGACGGCGAACTTCATGCCGTTGGGGTGGAAGGGCAGGAAGATGCTTGGTTTCCAATGGATGGTGACGCTGCCCCGGGGCTCGAGTACGCCGAGGATGGCGAGGTCGGTCATGTGTCCCTTGCCGGTGGCGGCGAGGGAACCGTAGAGCGTGACATCGAAGGCTGTGGCTTCGGGGTGCCGCCCGAGGTATAGTTTGGCAGCGGCCTGCGGACCCATCGTGTGACTGCTCGACGGGCCAATGCCAATGCGGTAAAGTTCTCTTAAAGACTCCATCTTATTTCATTTCATAGTTTACAGTTCATAGTTCATAGTTTGGCTGTGCCCAGAAAGCTGCGCCGTAGCTCTTGGTTCAAAGTATCGTGCGGCAGCAATCCAACAGGGCTCGCACCTGTCTTGCATCGGTGTGCCCGCCGCTGCGAAGCGAGCCATGTATCTCGCGGGCTCCCGTTTCGGAGAGGATGCGGCAGGCATTCTGTGCCTTCACACCTGCTCCGGGCATGATGATGATGCGTCCGTCGGCCTGTTCCACCAGCCCCCGAAGCATGGGGATGCCTTGCTCGGCCGATGGTGCCTGCCCCGAGGTGAGCAGACGGTGGCAGCCCAGGGCGATGATCTGCTCAAGGGCTTCCTCGGGGTGCGCACAGACATCGAAGGCGCGGTGGAAGGTGATGCTCATGCCCTCGGCTTCGCCCACAAGCCGACGCGTAGTCTCCTCGTCGATGCTGCCGTCGGACCTCAGTGCTCCTATCACTACGCCGCTTGCGCCCAGCCTGCGGGCATGGCGTATGTCGCGCTGCATGCAGAGCACCTCGTCCCTGTCGTAGACGAAGTCACC
>DGTM01000056.1:3560-11675 GCA_002394305.1 Prevotellaceae bacterium UBA4336 | reverse complement strand
CATCTTCAATGTCAAGATCAGCAACTTTAGTATGGTATAATCGATACAAATTTTGCTGGATGAAGGAATCATCATGAGTGGGAGTAGGACCCACCCACTCATGATGAAGTAATTGAGAAATTGTCTTATTCAAGTTTTTCTGCATTTTTACGCGCTTGATTTAGAATATCACCCATTGGCTTTTGGGGTCTTTTGTCGATGAATGTAACGTAGATTGTTCGTCATGCGCACATTGCATGGGCACAAAGTTACAAAATATTCTTCAAAGAGGTTCTGATATGACAGACTTTAACACGATATAGTGCACATTTCCCTCTAAAATGAATCAAAATGCCATGCATGAGTTCGGCTTGAATTATTAACCGACGCTGTCTAACAGCCAATTATCGCAGTCGTGGTACAACGTCGGTATAAATGTCCCCTTTTTTGCCCTCTTTTTATACGTTGCAAGGCAACGTTATGAAGGTGTAAATTTTTTTTCATTTCCTTTGATTTTATTTTGATAAGCTCTAATTTACTTGTATAGCCGATTAATCTCTTCTTGCAAATTGGAAAGGAACTTTCCTGCGTGAGCACCATCCATCTGTGTATGGTGGAACTGGAAGGAGATAGGAAGTTCGTACCGAAACCATCTCTTTCTGTATCGTCCCCAAATCATAAACGGGTTATTGAAAATCCCACTATTCATGCCAACGGCTCCGTCAATCTCAGTATCTATAATGGCCGATGTGCCAATAACCATACATTCATCCGACAAGTCCCTGTCAGCACAACTTTCAGCAACCTTCAATGTGTATTCCATGTACTGCTGACTGAACATTTCTATGTCTTCGATGAAGAGGATATCACAAGAAGACACCTCGCCTTCTTTGTTCCTGACGATGGTATTGACAGCAAGACGGTCGTACTGCATTAGCATGTCGCCGACAGGCAGAAGATAGAACTCTTTGATGGAAGAAGCGGCTTTGCCGATACACCAGTCCAGCAGCATGTTGAACTTGTATCCCTTCTTCTGGCTAATTCTTACCAATCGCGTAACATCAATCGTCTTGAAGAATGTGACCATCGGGTTGGGAGCCTTCATCCACAGCTCAAAGGCTTGGGCGCGACTGGTGTCTTTTGGATTAACTTCACGCATAGATTCCAATTTATTTGATAGTCCTTGTAAGAAAGTCTCGCATTAGCTTTGCAATCTCTGTGTGATGACTCTCAAGAGCGAAGTGTCCGCTGGGCACGAAATGTATCTCAGCATTGGGCAGGTCGCGCCTGAATGCCTTGGCACCAGCAGGAATGAACGAAGGGGCGTCAAATTCCGCGTCCTAACCGTGCCGAACATCCAAAATTGCAATTACATTTTTTGTACCGTTCAATTTTGGGTGTCTCCTGTTATACACTGAAGCGGAGAGAGAAAAGAAACGAATTAGAATAATTATGAAGATGCTATCCGCGAAGGAGATTAATCTCTCCCTTCCGTGAGTTTATTATTCTCATTATTCCAATTCGTTTCCTAATGAAAAGGTATCTGTCAGCTCTTCAACCTTTTAACTCCTTAACTTTTTAACCCTTTAACTTTTTTCAGTCTCGTAGTCGGTCGAGCGAGCGGACGAGCATCTCGTCCCTGTGTATGCCTCGGAAGGCGAGATAGACGAGGATGAGCGCTGCTGGGGGCAGGGCGGCTGTCCAGTGGGGGCGCCAAGTGGCTTGCATCTCACCGGCAAGCAGATAGACGAGGATGCCGTAGGCGATGCACCAGGCTGCGAGCAGGATGATGCAGAAGGTGGCAAGGCGCATCTGCAGGGTCCGACGTGCGAAGAGGAAGATGTCGAAGACGAGGGCTGTGGACGTGATGAGCAGCAAGGCCATCAGCACGGGACAGTAAGAGAAGAGGTGTGCGCCCTGTGCGTCGGTGAGCCATAGGTTGTACATGCGGACGGGCTCGCCCGTGCCCGTCACCAGGAAGTGGGCTATGGGCGAGCAGAGGCAGCCGATGCAGAAGGCGAGGGCTGCGAGGAGGTAGAGGGTCTGGATGCGTTGGAGCATGGCGGGGGGGAGGGGGTCAGTCGAGCAGGCTCGTCTCCTTGCTGGGGTTGCGGTAGTAAATCTTGCCGTCGATGAACTCCTGAGTTGCCATGAGGGTTGCCTTGGGCAGCTTTTCGTAGAAGCGGCTGATTTCTATCTGTTCGCGGTTCTCGAAGACTTCGTCCAGGTTGTCTTGTGTGCTGGCGAACTCTGAGAGTTTCTTGCTGAGCTCCTGCTTGATTTCGGCCGATATCTGGTTGGCGCGTTTGCCGATGATGACTACGCTTTCGTAGATGTTGCCGGTCTCGTTGCAAAGGTTCATGACGTCGCGGGTGACGGTGTCGTTGGGTGCTGTTGATTTCTTGTAGTCCATCTTTTGTATTTGGTGTTTAAATGATTTTCTGTCTTGTGTGCCTGTGTTTTGTTCTATTTGCGGCGGAGGACGTCCCTGAGTATATTGCCGAAGAATGCGTCCTGCTTCTGCTTTTCTGCTTTTTCCTTTGTTTCGTTCTTCTCTTCTATTTCCCTGAGGGCTTTCTCGGCGTCGTCGACCTTTTTCTTCTTGCTTAGGTTGTCTTCGTCGGGCTGTCCGCCTTTCTTGTCCACGATGCGCTCGGAGTACTGGAAGATGGCATTAGCTTCCTTCATGTAGCGGCTCTCGGGGTAGTCGCTCACGAAGGCATAGTACTCGTCGACGGTGTCGCGGAAGCGTTCCAGCCGGCGCTCCTCGACGCTCCTGCGGGCGAGGTAGTACTTGGCTCGCAGCACGAGGATGGAGAGTTCTTCGCGTAGCTTTGCGGAGGCATAAGGGTAATCCTTGAGGGCGTTCTGGGCTGTGACGACGCATGCGGCGTAGTTGCTGCCGCCATAGGTGGCGTTACCGATGTAGCCGCCCAGATCGTAGTAGAGCTGGGCAGAGAGGAGCTCTTTTTCGACGAGCTTGTCCTGCAGGGCGTAGATGATTTCCTGTGCCTGTGGCATGAGGGATGTGCCGGGACAGTAGTCGATGAAGTTCTGGAACTCGGTTATGGCTTCCATAGTGCTTGTCTGGTCGAGGCGCAGATCGGGCGTCTGCATGTAGAGGGCGTAGCCGGTGTAGTAGCGGGCCAGCTCCATATAGTGTCCTTTGGGGTAGGCCTGGTAGTACTTCTTGAAGTACATGGCGGCCGCTTCGTAGTCCTTTGCCCTGAGATTAGTCTCGCCGAGCATGTAAAGACATTCCTCGCCGTAGGCGGTCCCTTTCAGCGGGGCCAGCAGCATGCTGAATATCTCTGCTGCCTGGCGGTAGTGGCCTTCGACGTAGAGGGCTTTGGCTGCTTCGTAGCGGTATTCGTAGTCGCCGGTCTTGAGCACGTTAGTGTACTCGCTGCATGCCGTCAGCAGCAGCAATGCACTGAGCACGGACAGGATGGAATGGCTTCTTTTACACATATCAGGGCGCAAAGTTACTATTTTTTGCGCACTTGACCAAGGGGTGACGGACAAAATTGCGTTTTCGGTGGGAAGTTTTAACGATTCTTCACGCTTGGGTGGCGATGGTCAGGACGTAGCCGCGGATGGGATTGTCGATGGTGCGGAGGCTGATGCCTTGCAGTCGCTCGGGGGCGAGGACCTGCTGCAGGTGGTCTGTGATGCCGGTGCCGAGGAGCTTCAGCACGGCTTCCTTCCGGGTCCACAGACGCGTGAACATCAGTTCGGGACAGGGGGCGGAGAGGATTGTCTCTGCTTCGGCGGGGTTCATGGTGTGGCGGACGAGTGCTTCCCGAAGGGGGCGGATGCGCTCGATGTCGAGGCCGCAGGGGCGGTCGCTCACGAGGCATCCGGCGGCCTGCCGGCAGTGGCTGATGCTGAAATGCACGTCGGGATGCCCGGGCAGGAAGGGTTTGCCGTGCTCGTTATAGGAGAACGCGGGTGTTCCGCCGAGGCCGAAGAGCAGTCGCAGGCCGCGAAGCAGCTCGACATAGCCTACGGCACATTCACGCCGCCCCTGCAGGTGACGGAAGCGCTCGGCCTCCTCCCTGCGCCACGAGGGAAGGGAAGCGATGAGCCGCCCGGTCTCCTGTTCGCCGAGCTCGGCTATATGGTCGTTGATACAGAGTATCTCCCTGCCGCTGACACACATGCCTTCAGGTGTAGGAGGGCTTGTCGATGTCCTCCACGAAGGATGCGTCGTGGTGGCCCGTCATGTGCCAGCAGATGCGGCACTTCTTCTCAGCCGGGAGGGCTATCCAGGCCTTTGTGATGTCGCGGGGGTCGGCATCCTTGTCGCCCAGCAACTTCACGGCCAGGTGCTGCCGCGTGTTCTTGGCGTTGATGTTGCGTAAGGGGCGGATGGGGAGCCCCACGTACCACTCGTCGGCAAAGGCCTCGGTGACTTCTTCGAATGTCTGTGGAATCTTCATGTCTGTGATGTTTTTACTTTTTCGTTTTCAAAGGCAAAGATACGAAGATATGTCGTAACGACCAAACAATGCTTCACAAAAAAGCGGGAATCGGGGCGTTTTGTCCGTTTTGCAGGGCCGACATCAGAGCAATGGGCGGACGACGCGGATGCCTGTATGCGTAGGATGCTTCTGCAGGTATTCGTAGAGCGTCATGGGCTCGAGCACGACTTTCCTCCGGATGCTGCTGGCATTGAGCAAATGCAGTTTGCCGTCCTCGCCCCAGACGGCAAAGCCGACATGAGAGATGTCGAGCCCCTTCTTGTTGGTCGTGATGGCAATGATGTCGCCGTCCTTGATGTCGGAGAGGACTGCCTTGCTCTCCCCCACCCTCTCCTTCGGGATGTAGCGGACGGTCGCTCCGGAGGCACGCTTCTCCATCTCGGCGATGAGTCGGCGCTCCTCCATGCTCTGCTTCAACAGGGGGTACGACTGCGGATGCTCGCTCATGTAGGTGAGGCTGAGCTTCATGGGGACAGAGAGGCTGGCGGGGGGCACGACCTCCCTGACCAGCCTTTGCCTTGCGCCCGACTGAATCCATTGGCTGAAGTAGTGGTTGCGGCTCTTGTAGCCGTCTATCTTGCCATTGTCATAGCGCAGCTTCCTGAGCCACGAAAGGTAGTCGTCCCAGCGCTGGCTGCCATGGCTGGCGGTCAGGGAAAGGGCGCAAACGGTCTCGACAAACGTCGTGCAGTCCAGGCTGAACAGGTTGACGGCCAGATGCTCCTCCTTGTCCTTGATTTCGAGCGTCCGCCCCACATAGGGACGGTTCATGAGCCGACGGGCGAAGAAAAGAGTCAAGGGTTCTGCGCCCTCCCTGCTCCCCATTTTGGGAAGTGCCTTAACCCCCTTCGCTAACAGTTCCACGACGCAGAAGCTGTCCTGGCGAGTATAGCTTACGGGCTGAGCACGCAAGAGAATGAGAGAATGGAAGAATATAAGAATGAAAAGCAGAAGGCGATGTGTTCCGTCCGTCATCTCCCATTTGTATACATTACTTGTTATCTTCATCTTCTCGTTTCTTCAGTTCTTCATTTCTTCGGGTATCTTAACCAATGCCGTTACGGCGAAGGTGACGAGGCAGAATCCCATCACGACGATGAAGAACGGCCGGTAGCCGCCAATCTGGTCGGAGAGCCAGCCGCTCACCATGCCGGGCAACATCACGCCGCCCAGGTACTGGAAGGCCGTGCAGAACGAGAAGACCGAGGTGCTTCTTTCGCCATGCGAGAAGCTGACCAGGTAGAGCGTATAGGCCGTGAAGCCAAGGCCGTAGCCAACCTGCTCGATGAAGACACAGGCGGCAATGAGGGGCAGGCTCTGTGTCTGGGCAAAGCTGAGCCAGACGTAAACGATGTCGGGCAAGGTGATAGCCAGGACGAGCGGCCAAAGCATCTTCTTGAGCCCGAACTTCGAGACAAGCCATCCGCCGACGATGCCGCCGCCAAGCAGACCGATGACGCCCAGCGTACCATAGACGAAGCCGTACTGCACATCGTTCAGCGCCAAGCCGCCTTCCTCTATCGTGCGCTTCAGGAAGAGCGGCACCATCTTCGTGAGCAAGCCTTCCGGCAGACGGAACAACAGAATGAAGAGCAAAGCCGTGAGGAGGTGGGGCTTCGTGAAGAAAACCTTCAGGGTCAGGGCGAAGTCGTCAAGGACAGACAGCTTCTCCCCCTTCGCCGAGTCAGAAGCGGGCTTAGGCAGAGCTTTCATGTGGTAGGCGGCAAGCATCAGCATCAAGCCGCTGACGGCAAGGAAGGTGCAGCTCCACGAGAGGGGGATGCTCATCTCGCTCTTCTGCAGCAGACCTGCCAGCATCACCAGTCCGCCTTGTCCCAGCACCATGCCGATGCGATAGAACGTGTTGCGAAGGCCGACGTAAAGCTCCTGCTCCTTGCTCTCGAGGGCAAGGATGTAGAAGCCGTCGGCACAGATGTCGTGGGTGGCGCTGCTGAAGGCAATCAGCATGAACAGGGCCAGCGAGCCTTGCAGCCAAAGCGACGTGGGCAGCGTGAAAGCCAGCAAAGCCAGCGCCGCACCGACGAGCAGCTGCATGGCGAGAATCCACCAGCGCTTCGTGCGGATGCCGTCCACGATGGGCGACCACAGCGGCTTGATGACCCACGGCAAGCCCAGCCAGCCGGTATAGAGTGTAATCTGTGTGTCCGTCAAGCCCATCTCCTGATAGAGGACGAGCGACATCAGCATAACAGCAGCAAAGGGCAACGACTCTCCGAGATAGAGCGTCGGAATCCAGGAAAGAGACTTGTTCATTTACAATTTGACAATTTACTATTTACAATTTATTTACAATTTGACAATTTACAATTTGACAATTTACTATTTATTTACTATTTAATCATTTAGTAATTTAATTCGGTTAGGGGGTCCTTACCTTGCATTGTGCATGAGGTTGAAGCCGACGAGGCGGTCATAGCGGGCGCCTTGACCGCGATAGTAGACGAGGACTTCGTACTCGTTCTCGGTCTCGAAGAAGCTGCCCATCGTGCGGGCTGTGAGGCCGTCCTGCTGGATGAACTCGTAGCTGTAGTAGCCTTGCTTCAGGAGGACGGCTGCGTGGTAGGACTGATTGAGGTCGTCGTACTCCATACGGCAGTCGGGACGGAAGGTCTGCCCCGTCCATTGCCCTGAGACGTAGACGTCGCCGCCTGGCAGCCGCGGACTCTCGAGGAAGAAGTGGACGATGACGTACTCTGCCGTCGTCCAGTCGTCGTAATTGTCGGAACTCCTGACCACATAGACGCCGTTCTGGTCCTCCGTGAAGCTGTAGGCATGGGCGGGCTTCTCGCTGTAGAGCGTGGCATGGTAATAGGGTTCGAACCACTCGATGCGGTCCACGCCTGTTGCCGTGCGATGCACGTCGAGTATCTCGAAGCGGTGATACTCGCTGCCTCCGGGGAAGATGAGCTTGCGGTTGTGCGTGAACTCTATGCCGTTTGCCTTGCGGACGTTGGGCACGAGGTCGTCGATGCGTGTGTCCCAGCGGCGGTTCTGCATGACGATGACCTTCAGCTCGCTCTGCGGGTCGATGACGGACAGCGTTCCGTAGCCGACGGACAGCGTCATTTGCTGGTGTCGGTCGTTGAAGTCGACGTCGGTATTGCTGCTGAGCTGTGCCACGATGCCTGCCGTGTTCTCGTAGAGGCAGAAGCGTGCCTCGAGCACAGGCTCCTCCTCCTCGTCTTCTTCGTATATCAGCACGCGATAGTTGCCGCTCACGCGAAGTTTTATTTCCTTCGAGGGAAGTCGCAGGCGGTAGTGCGTGTATATCTGCGTGGTGTTGAAACTCTTCTCGTAGTCCTCGACGAGCTGGTCGTTGAGTCCCTCCAGCCAGTCGCTCTCAAAGAGGCCTTCGGTTGGCTTCCAGTCCCAGTCGCAATGGTCGATGTGGTAGCGGTAACGCTTGTAGTCGTGGCTCATCTCGTCCCACTCGATGTCGAGGTGCTGCCGTCCGGTCAGAGACAGGTAGGGCGGGAGCAGGGGGTCGTCGCCTGCGGTCAGGGTGAGCGTCTTGATGTTGGGGTCGAAGACCTGCTGCGGCTGGGCAAGAAGAGTGAAGAAATGAGAGAATGTAAAGACGAAAAGCAGGAGGACGGAGCGAAGGAGGGACCCCCCAGCCCCCTTTAGGGGG
>DGTM01000056.1:0-3477 GCA_002394305.1 Prevotellaceae bacterium UBA4336 | reverse complement strand
CCCCTAAAGGGGGCTGGGGGGTCTTTTTTGGGGGTGTCTTCGCCCTTCAGGACAGGCAGCTGCCAATGGAACTTGACGGCAAGGATGCGTATCAGTATGACGCAGAATGCGCTGAGCAGGGCGCTGATTTCCACGCTGACGCCCAGCCAATGGCACGAGGCGTAGACCAGTCCGCCTGCCACGCAGGCCAGCGCATAGATCTCGCTCCGGAAGATGAGCGGCACGTCGTTCATGAGCACGTCGCGGATGATGCCGCCGCCTGCTCCCGTCACGGCTCCCATCGTGATTGCCACCCAGTACGGGTGCCCCAGGGCCAAGGTCTTTTCGATGCCGATGACATTGAAGAGTGCCAAGCCGATGGTGTCGAAGATGAACCAGGTGTAGTTATGGTGGATGATGTACTTGCCGAAGAGCCGGACGGCCAGCACGGCCAGGGCGCAGCAGACGAAGTAGCTGCCGTTTGTCATCCAGAAGGGGTTGAGGCCAAGCATGAGGTCGCGTATCGTTCCGCCGCCGATGGCTGTTGCCATGCCCACAATCCATGCGCCGAAGATGTCGAACCGCTTCGTGGAGGACAGGCGGACGCCGGAGATGGCAAAGGCGAACGTGCCGATGAACTCGATGACGACGAACGTGACGGGCAGTCTCAGCGTGTCGCCCATGTCCTGCAGGAACCCGACGAGCAGGTGAAAGAGGAAGTCCATGGTCCCCCCGCTATGCTTCGGTCAGCCCTGCCTTTGTCCATTCGTCGAGCAGCGCCCGGGCGTCGCGTGCAGCCGTGTCGGCGTCCACCTCGTATTCCGAGCAAAGGAGCTCGGCCAGAGTGTCGGCGTCGAAGTCCTTCTGGGCGACAGCTTTCCAGAGGTAGGCGGCCGACTCGTTGAGGCTGATGACTTTGTTGTAGTCGATATTCTCTCTGCCGTAAGCCACAACGATGTTCTCGCCGCAGACTTCGCGAAGTTCAAATCCTTTCTTTATCTTCATGGTCTTTAATTATTGGGAATGAGTGTTTAATGTGTTTCTTTTCGATGTGTCTCACACCAGAGCCTTGTAGACGAACAGCAGGTAGCGGCGGACGGGACGCAGGCGGCGCCACAGGCGGATGCGGCGTACGAGGCGCGGGTCATCGGCGGGGATGGTGCGGCGCGGACGGATGTAGTGCGTGACGACCCCGCAGACGTCCTCCATCATGCAGTGCTCCGTGCCGCGCACATTGCCGTCGCCCTGCAGGACGAGGTGGTCGCCCCGCCTCTCGATGATGCGGTGCAGCACGTAGTGCCCGGGGACGATTTGCGCCAGCACGGCATCGCCCACGTCGTACGTGTCGCGCTTCTCCAGGAAGACGCGGTCGCGCGTGTGCTCGATGAAGGGGCGCATGCTGTAGCCCTTCACGTAGATGGCATACGGCTTCCCCTCGCGGAGCATCTGCGACACTTCGCCCAGCCACACATCGTTGGGCAGCTCGCGACGCGGCTGTCCGGACGTCACCCCGTTGCGCCGCTGGTAGCGTCTGCGGAAGGGCGTGAGCAAGAAGCGCGTCAGACGTCTGATGAGAAGTTTACAGTTCATAATTTAAGTTTCGGGAGTTATAAAATGAAGTTAAATAAGAAGTTCTTGGATGCTTTAGCACCAAGGCGCGATTGTAGTCGCGGAAGATGCGCTACGCACAGGAAGTTAAGCCAGCACGCTGGCTGGACGATAGATTTGAATGCTGTCTGCTCATTTTGTATTGTCCTCTTAGAACCGCCTGCGCCTGAGCGAAGCGAAGAACTTCCACTCGCGTAGCGAGTTTACTTCCATTTTAACTTCCACTTTAACTTCATAAACTTGAGTTACTATTTTATTTACTATTTGACAATTTACTATTTACTATTTATTTACTATTTTATCATTTCACAATTTTATTCCCCCTAAATAAAGGGGGTTTAGGGGTCCTTATTCCCCCTAAAGGGGGTTAGGGGGTCCTCAGAGAGGGTCTGTCAGAGGGGTCCTGCTATCGTGTCGTGACAGAGGAAAGCGGCCTCGGCGTTGGGCAGGCAGCCCAGCTCGTACATGCCGACGATGCGGATGAGCTCGCCTATGCTGTCGCAGATGCCGCCGTAGACGCGCTCGTCCCACTTCATGTTGCTTATGGCAGGCAGCAGGTTGCAGAACGCCTCTACGGGACGCAGCCTGCGGATGGTGTTCTCGGGGCGCTGCTGTATGCGCACGATGCCGCCCACGGGTGCCTGCGTGTTGCGGTAGCAGGGCGTCTTGCCGCTCCAGGGCGAACCGTAGACGATGGCCTGTCCGTCGATGACGCGCACCACGGGATTGTCGTCGTTCATCAGGTCGCAGCCCGGTATGTTGTCGTACCAGAGGCGGGTGTGCGTGCTTTTGCCCGTGCCGCTGGGGGCGGTCATCAGGTAGCCCTTGCCGCCGCAGCGGATGACGGAGGCATGCATGAGCATCGTCCCCAGCTGTGCCGAGGAGAAGGCATAGGCCATCATCATGGCATTGTTCAGCCCGTAGCTTCGCTGCGCATGCTTTTCGCCGCAGAGCGACACGTGGCAGACGCTGAAGTCGGCGCCTGTGCGCATGCGGCTGCAGGGCTCGCCGTTCACGTCGCGGATGAGGTACTGGTAGCCGCCGTCGCTCAGGCGGTAGACGCCGTGCACGCAGCCGCCGCAGTCGAACTGCCCTATCTCGTCGGCCGTCGGCTGCCAGCCGGAGTCGTCCGTCACGTTCATCGTGAAGAGCAGCTCGCCGGGCTCTTCCTCCAGGCGGAACGGCGCGAACGAGGGGATGAGGCGGTCGTCGGCCGCTTCGTCGTGGTAGCGGACGGCCAGACAGTGCCCGCCCACGCGGTAGTAGTAGCTTCTGGGGGCCATCATTTCTTCTTCTCCTTCTTCGTCTTTGCGGCTTTCTGCACGGTCTCGTCGGTCTGCTGCCCGATGTATTCCACTGCGTGGAAGCGGAACTGCGACTGGTCGACGGGGACGATTCGCAGGTCCCCCCGCTTCGCGTAGCGCCGGTGGACGGACAGGTAGCGCCGCTCCATCTTCTTCCTCTTCCCCCCGAAGCAGACGGCCGTGGTGAGGCGGCTGGCCCCTCTCTGGGCCTCCAGGTAGTGCTGGAGCTGCATGCTGTAGGCCTGCCGGTCCATGAGGAAGTGCGTCTTCCGCTGTATGCTGGCGCTGTCCACGGGCTGCAGGTCGGTGATGTAGACTGCCGAGTCGGCAAAGGATATGGCTACGCCCATCATGTACGTCGTCTGCTGGCGGACGCGGTGCGTTCTGGCCCTTGCCGTCTGCGGGGCGGCCGTGCCGAGCAGGGCTGCACAGAGCATCGCCCCGAGAAACTTGTTCATTTTCGTCACTCTCTTCAGTGTTTTTGCGTGCAAAGGTACGAAAATAAATTAAAAATGAAAAGTGAAAAATTAAAAATTCAACTTTTGGAAGTAAAAAAGGAAGTAAAAAAGGAAGTAAACTCGCTTCG
>DGTM01000031.1:18662-28127 GCA_002394305.1 Prevotellaceae bacterium UBA4336 | reverse complement strand
GCGGGTGCAAAGGTACAGCTTTTCCGTAAACTGGCAAAACATTCGCAGCTTTTTTTTCAAAAAGAACTGCTTTTTATCATGTACACATTATATATTATATATACGCGCGCGAAAAGAGATAAGAAAACGGCAGACACTTTTGTTTGAGTGACTGCCGTTGATGTTATCAGAGAATAATGCTAATTGTATTTACTCTTTTCATTTTATTAAGACCTTTTTCTTTCTGCCATCCTTATATTGGATAATGTTTATTCCTTTTTTTAATTGTGAACATTTCATTCCATTGACATCATAAACATGGAACATAATTCTATCATTCTGCTCTACTGATGATATGCCTGTCGCAGAAGCAACTGAAACAACACATATAGCCACATATCCCCCATCCTCTGTTGTTGCAACGATAGCACAAGTGCCTTTTCCAACCGTATATACGGTACCTTGAGAAACCACACAAACAGATTCATCAGAACTAGTCCATCTTATATTTTTGTTTGTTGCATCAGAAGGAATGATTGTTGCATCCAATTGATAGATTTCACCAATTCCTTCAAACTGAAGATTGTTGTGGTTTAGTGTTATTCCTGTTACTGGCTGTAAAACCGTTATTTTGCAGGAATCTTTCATATCAGGATTGTCTTCTGATACCACTCTTATCCATGCTTCGCCACCTTGTTTCGTAATAACAAGGCCATTGGGTGTAACATTTGCTACTACTTCATCTGAACTACTCCATATTACCTTTTTATTAAAAGCATCTTCTGGAACGATTGTCGCGCTTAATTGAATATTCTCTCCGATTTGACAGGTTTTATAGTTATATGCTATTTCTATCCCTTTTACTGTTTTCATCTCCTTTATTGCATTTATTTGACCATGTCCATACCCATCATTAGGTACAGTACTATGTGCCATTCTATAGGTTTCATTGTTCTTATATGCCGACAAACAACCATCAGGAACGTATAATGTGTCAATCCATAAATCATCAGGAGACTTTATCTTTGTAGGCGTTCTATTATAGAAAATGGCTACTTTTGCTTTAAGTTTTGCAAAAAGTGTATCGCATTTTTCGTGAACGATAATTGTATCAGATACAAACTCATGATGAGTGATAATTTCTTTTGTACTTGCATCAGTATATGTCGTGTAATCTAAACTTTGGTAAAAACGCATATTTTTTGGAAATGCAAACTTTTTATTAGAAATAGTTGGTAATTCCATTCTCCAACAATTTCCATTAGCAGACCCATAATGCCCATAATAGGTAACGTATTCGAGGGGATGCTTCCCTATGTACTCTGTATTATCGGGGAATGAAAATGGTTCATCAAAACTTGCGGATCGGCCAAATGCTTGTGCTCCTATCTTAGTAATTGAATTGGGCAGTGATACATGATAATCAACATACATTCGATCGTAATAATATGCATCATAGTCTTCTTGTATCATAAAGTATCTATCTGGAATAATTTGTACCCCATCTAAAAGAATCAAATGTTTTGCATGAGTATTCCAAATAGACAAATTCCCAATGACAGAAAGGTCTTCCCAACCGATTTCTAACGTGTCAACTTTTGAGCAAACAACACTGCCATTACTTCCTGATGCACCTTCAATTTGCAACGGGAGTCGTACTTTCTGTAGAACTATATCTGATCCAAAAGAAAGGAATTTATTCCACAAGTAATGCTCTTTACCATCTGAAATCGTAGTTACATTACTCAAATCAAGTACTTTCAGATTATAATTCTTTATCAAGTCATTCACAAAATCTACATCAGTCTTATTGACATAACCTGTTAGTGTTAATTCTTCAACAGTTTTTTGCTGAGAATAGGTCAATAAACTTGATAGCCAACCTGGAGTTTGACAATCAATGGTCAATGTTGTAGTCTGAGAGAACACATTCATGCATAATAGCACAAAGGCTAAAGTAAGTAACAAATTCTTCATGTCTTTATAATTTAAATGTTAATACACATATCCTCATTTAACAAGTGGCACTAACTTTCGGACATCAAAAGAGTGCGCTCCTGCCATATCCCTCTCGGGCTCAGCACAAGCCCCAACATGTTATGGAGAAGTACACTCTTAGTGTGCACTCCAATACATGTTGGTTTTGCTCCTTAAACTCCTTAACGAGGTGCTGATTCGAGAGGGAATTTGAGCATATAAATAATGTGTTTCATACGAAACACTTTGCAAAGATAAGAAAGATTAGGGAAACACGCAAATGTTTTGGTGGAAAAAATAAGGGAAAAGGGCTTAATGAGCACGACAAAAGCGCGGGGCGCTTCCAAGATAAGCGCGAGGCGATTCTGAAATAAGCGCGGGGCGATTCGAGGAGAAGGGCGGGGCGATTCGAGGATAAGCACGGGGCGCTTCGGGGAGAATGGGAGGGGAAGAGGGGGAAGAAGAAGCGAGGAGCGAGGCGAAGCGGCAAGGTTTCTACGGAGTTTCTTTGCTGTTTAATTATTTTTCCTTAATTTTGCGATGGAATTAACCCTAAACTCAACAACCATGAAAAGAATCAGTACTATTTGGAGTGCCCTTGCGGCATGTTTCTGCATGGGGCTTCATGCTCAGGTGAACATAGCTGTCGACGTGGCTCAGCGCGGCATTGAAATCAGTCCGACGCTCTACGGCATCTTCTACGAGGACATCAACTTTGCCTCGGACGGCGGCTTGTATGCGGAGCTCATCCGCAACCGTTCGTTCGAATACAATGCCGAGAAGCCGGAGCACTGGCAGGCCCGTGGGAGCAACATCAGCCTGGTGACGGAGGGCTTGCTGAACGAGAAGCAGGGTCACGCCCTGAGGGTGGAGACGACGGAGCCCAATGGCGGCATCAGCAACCCGGGGTACTGGGGCATCAATGCCGTGCAGGGCACGCAGTACAGGCTCTCGTTCTGGATAAAGCCCCTGCAGGGGAAGCCCGGCTCCATCAGGGCGGCTCTCACCGGCAAGGACGGCGAGCTGCTGGGCGAGAGCACCGTCAGAGAGAAGCTTGGGAAGGGATGGCAGAAGATAGAGACGACGCTGATTGCCAAGAAAAGCGACGGAGGGGCGCACTTCAGCCTGACGATGGAGAACCCCAGCACGGTGCTGCTGGACGTGGTGAGCCTCTTCCCGCCGACGTTCAAGGGCAGGGAAAACGGCTGCCGCATCGACCTGGCAGAGAAGCTGCAGGCCTTGCATCCGGCCTTCATGCGCTTTCCGGGCGGCTGCTATGTGGAGGGCAACATCAAGCCGGAGAACGCCTACCATTGGGAACGGACCGTCGGCCCGATAGAACAGCGGCCGGGGCACATGAACGCCAACTGGGGCTACCCGACCACCGACGGCCTGGGCTTCCACGAGTTCCTGCAGCTGGCCGAGGACCTTGGGGCGAAGCCGCTCTACGTGGTCAACGTCGGCATCTGGCACGGCGGCTGTACGCCCCTCGACGAGCTGCAGCCCTGGATAGACGAATGCCTGGGCGCCCTGGAGTATGCCAACGGTCCGGTGACGAGCCACTACGGCAAGATGCGAGCCGAGAACGGGCACCCCGAGCCCTTCAACATCGCCTACATCGAGATAGGAAACGAGAACTATAACTGGCACATGGAGGACAACAGCGACCAGAGCGACCATTACCCCGAGCGCTACCGCATGTTCTACGATGCCATCAAGGCACGCTTCCCCCAGGTGCAGTGCATCGGCAACGTCGAGTCGTGGGGCACCGATACGCCTAAATGGAGGAACAGCCACCCCGTCGACATCCTCGACGAGCACTACTACCGCAACCCGCAGTGGTTCGTAGGCCAGTACCACCGCTTCGACAACTACGACCGCCGCGGCCCCATCATCTACCCGGGCGAGTACGCCGTGACCGACGGCTACGGCACCACCGGCAACATGAATGCAGCCCTGGGCGAGGCCGTCTTCATGATAGGCATGGAGAACAACGCCGACATCGTCCGCATGAGCAGCTATGCACCCATCTTCGTGAACGAGAACCAGATACAGTGGCGCCCCGACATGATACGCTTCAACAGCCACCAGTCCTTCGGCACGCCCAGCTACTGGGTGCAGCAGCTCTTCCCCAACCACGTGGGCAACAGGCTCGTCAGGACCGACCTCAAGTGGAACATCCCGCAGGACGCAGCGCAGCACAGCACGCCCGTCGGCGTCGGACTGGCCACGTGGAAGACGCAGTCGAGCTACCGCAACGCACAGCTCATCGTGGAGGGAACGAGCATGCCCCTCCCGGAAATGAAGCAGTGGCAGCGGGGCAACACCAACCCGAAGTACCAAGGGACATGGAGCACGGACGCCGACGGCACGCTCCGCCAAAGCAGCAACGCCGAGGAGAGCATGATGGTCTGCCCCGGGACCTTCAGCGCCAAGCACTACACCTACAAGGTGCAGGCCCGCAAGGACAGCGGGGCCGAGGGCTTCATGGTCGTCTTCAACTACATCGACGAGAAGAACTTCGACTGGTTCAACGTAGGCGGCTGGGGCAACACGCGCAGCTCCGTGGAACAGACATGGAAGGGAGGCCGGCACACCCTGAGCGGCGGACAGAACAGCCGCATTGAGGAGGGGCGCTGGTACGACCTGCAGGTGGACGTCGACGGCGACAGCCTCACCTGCCTCGTGGACGGGAAAGTCGTCTTTGCCGGCAAGAAGAACAACGGACAGATGCACGGCGTCTTTGCCAACACCACGCTCGACGAGAAGACCCGCACCCTCTACACCAAGGTCGTGAACCTGTGCAGCAAGGGGACGACGGGCACGCTCGAGCTCTCGGGAGCCACCGCAGCAACAGCCGAGATGGTGCGGCTCTCCGGCATGACAGGCGAGGACGAGAACACCATGCAGTACCCCGACAACATCGTTCCGCGCCCGGCAGCCGTACAGAAGGCAGCAGGCGGGAAGAAACTGACCTTCGACGTTGCTCCCTTCAGCGTCAGCATCATTACCACAAAGCTTCAGTAGTCCCTCACTTCCCTATCCAGGCCTCCGGATTGAGCTTGGCCGTCTCCTTGCGCAGCTGGAAGTGGAGCGTGCAGTTGCCGTTGCCGTCGTCGGCCACCGTGCCGAGGATGTCGCGGGCACGCACCCTTTGCCCCCTGGAGACAATGACGCTGGAGAGGTTGCAATAGACGGAGATGTAGCTGCCATGCCGGACAAGGACATTGCGCATGCCTCCGAACTGGAAGACGGTGGTGACGACGCCGTCGAACACGGCACGGGCACGGGCACCGGGGCGACCCACGTAGTTCGTGCCCTTGTTGTCGAGCTGCACGTTCTTCATGCCGGGCACGTTGTAGATGCCAAAGCGGCTTCCCACCATATACTGCCCCGTGATGGGCACAGGCAGGCGGCCCTTGTTCTGCGCGAAAGAGCCGTTGAGCTGGCGGTCCTCGGCCGTGAGCCACGTGCCGGACTTCGCCGGGGCGGTGGTGGCAGGCTTCCGCTGCTGTGAGCCGCCCGTGGCAGGCTGTTTGCCCTTCTTGGCATCGGCAGCCTTCTTGCGGGCGGCTTCCTCGGCAGCCTTCTTGCGGGCCGCCTCCTCCGCAGCCTTGCGGGCCTGCTCTATCTCGTAGGCGATGAGCTGCTCAATCTTCTTGTCGAGGGCCGCAATCTGCTTCTGCTGCTCAGCCACCTTGCCCTTCAGCCCCGTCTCCTGCTTGCGCAGCCCCGCCACCTTCTGGCGCTCCTGCACCTGCTGTGCGTTCAGGTTCTTGCGCTGCAGCATCACCTCGCGCAGCATGCCCGACTTCTTGCTCTTGGCCTCCAGCAAGAGGTTCTGCGTCTCGAGCAGCTCGGCCTGTTTCTTCAGTATCTGCTCGCCCAGGTTGTGCTGGTAGCTCACGTATTCCCTGGCGTAGCGTGCGCGTCGGTACATCTGCCTGAACGTCCGCGCCGAGAGGACGAAGACGAAGGGGTCCTGACTCTCGCGCTGTGCCCTGGCATAGCGTATGGCAGCCTTCAGGCGACGGCGGTGGGCACGCACCTCACCGTCGAGCTGCGTAATCTTCTTCTGCAGGTTAGTGATGTTACCCTCCAGCTCGCCCAGCTCCTTCTCCAGCTGACGGATGTGCGTCAGGCGGTTGTCGAGCTGTATGCCCAGGAAGTTGACGTTCTGCTCTCCCGTACGCACCTGTTTCCGGGTGCGGTCGAGCTGTGTCTGCGACTTCTGCAGCTCGGTCTTGAGCTGCGACTGCTGTTGTTTCAACGCCTTCACCTTCTTGCTGTTCTGTGCGGCAAGAGGCAAGGCCAGGCAGAGGCAGAGGCAGAGCGGGAAGAGTCTTTTCGGTTCGCAGGTCATGGCGTGTGGTTTGCGATTCAGCGTTTCAGGTTTATGATTCGTGAAAGGAGCTTCTCGGCAGGCACCTCCGTGTAGTTCTGCGAGGGCAGCTCCGTGCGGGTCTCCCATCCGCCCTCGTTGCGCAGCGAGGAGAGCGCGATGGTCACGGAGAAGGACCGGCTGTCACTGCCCGACGTGATGCGATGCCTGGCGGGGAACTTCTTTCCTCCCAGCGGTGCGAAGTCGGCATATTGCCACGTCAGGTAAGGCGTTGCGCCAGAGGCATGCGGCGAGACAGACGTCTGCTGCACAAGCGCGGTGGACGTGTCCACCAGGAAGGTCAGCACGGCATGCGTGCCGTCGGCATTGACCAGCCTGACGCTGCCGGCTTCCGCCGTCTTGGTAAAGAGGTTGTCGGCCGGAGCCTTTCCCGTGAGCAGGAACAGCTCGTCCCAGAAGAGAGCCTGCAGCGTACGGAAGTCCACGCCTGCGCTCTTGAGGAAAGGGATGTCGCTGAAGGAGGCCTTCACATATTGCCGCCCCATCTTGTCAATAATGAGCAGGTAGTCGGGCGTTATCTCGATGCGGGCCACCTCGAGTATGCCGAAGGTGACGAGCGAGAGCTGTATGACTTCGTCGCGCTTCATGCGCAGCGTGCCGCCGAGCGACACCTTCCTGTCGCCCGTCTGTACGGAAAGGCTGAGCTTCGAGGTCAGGAACTTCTCGTCCTGCCGGTTGGCATTCACCGCCTGTACGATTTTCTTCAAGGCCGCGGGCGTGGCATCCGCTTCGACGCCGACTGTCGACGTCTGGGAAACGGCGTGCTTCTTCGAGGCGCAGGCCGACAGGAGCACCGCGCCAAGCAGCACCAGCAGGAACAGTTTGCAGTTATTCTTCATTCTTCTTTCCTTATTCCTTATTATTCACTTGACGTACTTCTTACGTTTTATTTTCTTGCGCAGCAAAGGGGTACAGGTGTCGTCGTCCTTCTGTGCGGCGAGCTTCCACAGGCGCAAGGCCGTCTCGTTGTCGCCGCAGAGGGCATAGATGTCGCCGGCGTGCTCTATGATGTTGCCCTGCAGCCTGTCGTCGGCCAGGAGCTCTTCGTCCGTCCTGGCAGGGTTGACCACCTTGTCCATATAGGAGCGTGCGTGTTCGTAGTCGCCCTTCATGAAGAGAATCCAGGCGTACGTGTCGAGGTAGGTGATGTTGTCCGGCTCCTGGCGAATGGTGCGGTAGCTCATCTCCTCGGCCTTGTCGAGCTGCTCGTTCTTGAGGCTGAGGTAGTAGGCATAGTTGTTGAGGCACATGATGTTGTCCTCCTTGTAGACCAGCGCCGAGTCGTAGGCAGCAAAGGCTTCCTGCTCCTTCTGCTGCTGGTAATAGATGTCGCCGAGCACGCCGAAGACGTTCGACACCAGGTAGGGCGAGACGAACTCCGTGCGGACGCGGAGGCCCTGCTGCAGGACTTCGGCAGCGTCGTCGAGCTTCTTCTGCTCGGCCAGTGCCATGCCGAGGTAGTAGGCGTAGGCTATCTCCTCGGGGTGGTAGTTGAGGCCGCGGCGGCTGATGTCCTCCACGCCCTTCTCGTCGTTCTTCTCCGCGTAGTATTGCAACAGCTCGCGCAGCGCGGTCTCGTTGCCCGGCTCCACCTCGAGGACCTGCCTCATGGTTTGCATGACGGCTTCCTGCGGCTGCTTGCTGAAGACCTGGTAGGCCGCCTTCATGATGTACACCTGAGGGTCCTGCTGCGGCCGGGACAGCAGGGAGTCGAAGGCAGCCGCGAGCTGCGGGGCGTAGGTCGAATCGCGCTGCACGTCGGCGATGTACGACTTGAGGAGCAGCAGACGCAGCTGTGGCGGGGAGTCCGGATGGTGGAGCAGGGAGTCGCGCACAAAGTTATAGCGGTCGTCCATGCCGGCGTCGCGCAGGTAATCCATCGTGGCGAGCTGCAGGTTGGTGTTCGTCGGTTCCTGCCGCCGCACTTCGTCGTAGACCTCGAGGGCCTTGAGGGTGTCGCCAGCCTGCATGTACTGACTGCCGACCACGACGCGCAGGTTCATGTCGTGGGGCGATTCGTCGCACAGGGCTTGCAGCTGCGCGAAGGCCGAGTCCTTCTGTTCCTTCTCCATGTAGAGGCGGAACTTCTCGATGCTGACCTGCGGACTGCTGCCTTCGAGCAATTCGATGCGGTCGAGTGCGCCGATGGCCTTGTCCGTATCGCCTACGGTGCTGTAGAGCTGAGCCAGCTGCGAGAGCACGTCGGAGCGGCGCGACTGCAGGGAAGCCATCTTTTCCAGGACGGGAATGGCGGCCTCGGCGTCGCGACGTCCCAAATAGAGTGCGCCCAGCGTCTCCAGGTAGTAGGGATTGTCGGCATCGCGCTGGCAGGCCTGGCGGATGTACTCCGTGCCGATGCTGTCGGAGCGGAGGTAGAGGTAGAGAAGGCCTATGTTGTAGAGGGCCTCGGGCGCCTCGGGGTTGATGTCGAGGCAATGGCGGTAGAGGTCCATGGCCGAGGCATAGTCCTCGGCGAGGCGGCACTTCTCGGCCTCCAGGTAGAAGTAGTCGAAGGTGGCCTGAGCCCTGATGCCAAGCGTCCCGAGCAGAAGGAGGAAAAGGAGGAGACCCTTTCCGACTCCCCCTCTAAGGGGAAGACACAGGGCGGCAGCAAATTCTTCACTCTTCATTCTTCTTTCTTCACTCTTCATTCTTCATTACTTTGTTCCGCTGTGGCCGAAGCCGCCTGCGCCGCGCTCCGTCTCGGGAAGGACTTCCACCTGTTCCCACTCGGCCTGTTCGTGGCGGGCGATGACCATCTGTGCGATGCGTTCGCCGTCGGCAATCATGAAGGGTTCGCCAGAAAGGTTGATGAGTATGACACACACTTCGCCGCGATAGTCGGCATCGATGGTGCCGGGCGTGTTGAGCACGGTGATGCCGTGCTTGAGGGCCAGTCCGCTGCGTGGCCGCACCTGTGCCTCGAAGCCGGGCGGCAGGGCGATGAAGAGTCCGGTGGGAATGAGATGGCGCTCCATGGGGCGGAGCTCTATGGGGGCTTCTATGTTGGCACGGAGGTCGACGCCTGCCGACAGCTCTGTGGCGTACTGTGGCAGCGGGTGATGGCTGCGGTTGATGATTTGTATCTTCATAGGACTTATGGGACT
>DGTM01000031.1:9419-18546 GCA_002394305.1 Prevotellaceae bacterium UBA4336 | reverse complement strand
GACTTATACGTTGGGGAGGCTCATGCCGTTTATCTTGCGGTAGAGGTCGAGGGCATAGACGTCGGTCATGCCCGAGATGTAGTCGAGGACGGCCATGATGCGCCCGTAGAGTGTGGGCGCAAGGATGTCGTACTGCGTGCTGACGCGGTTGATGAGCAGCTGCGAGAAGGCGCGGTCGGGGTGCGTGGCGGCCTGCACCATGAGGTCGGTCAGGGTGGTGATGACCGTGTAGCCTGCTATCTCGATGTCCACGACGTCCTTGCAGTGGTATATCTTGGCGTAGGCTGTGCGTTCGCACTGTTCGTAGGCGCTGCGGGGCAGGTCGTCGATGTGCTGGATGAGCGTCCCCTCGAAGCGCCCGCCAAGGATGGCTTCTTCGTTCTCGATGAAGGCCTGGACGCACTGCTGCTCCAGACAGTTGATGACGCAGGAGCGCAGGTAGACGATTTGTTCGTTGACGTCGTCGGCGAGCTGTGCCATGCGTTGCAGGATGCGCTGCTGCTCGTCGTCGGTGAAGTAGGCGAGGAAGAGCTGCCTGGTCTCCTCGGTTGTCAGGAGCTTCAGCTTGTGTGCATCCTCGATGTCCATTATCTCGTAGCAGATGTCGTCGGCAGCCTCGACGAGGTAGACGAGGGGGTGGCGTGCGTAGCGGACTGCGCCGTCGGGTGCCGGCAGGCGCAGGATGCCGAGTTCGTGGGCGATGCGCTGGTAGTCGTCCACTTCGCTGCAAAAGAAGCCGAACTTGCGTTTGTCGCCCGCCAGGTTGGAGGAGTAGGGGTACTTGACGATGCTTGCCAGTGTGCTGTAGGTCATGCCGAAGCCTCCCTTGCGACGCCCTTTGAAGTGGTGTGTGAGGAGGCGGAAGGCATTGGCGTTGCCCTCGAAGTGTGTCAGGTCCTGCCATTGGCGTGGGGAGATGCAGTCGCCCGTCTCGTGGCAGACGTAGTCTTTCAGGAACTGTCCTGCGCCTTCGCTGAAGTATGTGCCGATGGCTTTCTCGCCGCTGTGGCCGAAGGGCGGGTTGCCCAGGTCGTGTGCGAGGCATGCGGCGCTGACGATGGCGCCGAGCTCGGTGAAGTGTGTGCTGTAGAGTTCGGGGCGGTGCCTGAGGATGAGGCGGCTGACGTCGTTGCCCAGGCTGCGTCCGACGCTGCTTACCTCCAGGCTGTGCGTGAGCCTGTTGTGGACGAAGATGCTGCCTGGCAGGGGGAAGACCTGCGTCTTGTTCTGCAGGCGTCGGAAGGGTGCGGAGAAGATGAGGCGGTCGTAGTCGCGCTGGAACTCAGTGCGGTCGTCGCTGCCTCCCTGCACGTCCTCCTGCCCCAGGCGTTTGTTGGAGAGGAGCTGTTCCCACTTCATCTTGAGGCCTCCGGCTTATAGAAGATGCGGTTGGCTCCGCTGGTTATCTGCACGAGCTCGGGGTGCTCGGCGGCGAAGGTGTCGATGTGGCGCATGCGTTTCTCCTGGAGTATCTCGTCCACGGCGATGAGGATGCCGGTCTCCTCCACGTCGCCGAACCCGTCGTTGATGGCTGTGCCGAAGAGCTTCATGGTTGGGCTCAGGCCCATGTAGGCGTTCACCAGTGGCGGTATGTTGTAGCCCAGGGCGCGTACTTCGCGGTTGAGGATGCGGTAGTCGGCCTTGAAGTCGTCCTCGGTGAAGAGCTGCCGGAACTGCTCGGGGTCGTGCCAGAGCTTGAGCGGGTGCATGGGGTAGATGAGGTTGTCGGGGTCGGGGAAGTGCTTGCCGAGGAAGTAGAGTATCATGTCGCGTGCCATGCGGTCGTAGCTGGGGTACATGGTGAACTTGCCGAAGAGGTAGCGTACGGTGGGTTCGATGACGACGATGGCTCCGAGTCCGTCCCATAGGTTGTCGAGCGCGAAGATGCCTTTTCTGCCGCGCAGTGTGCTCTGGTACTCGAGTGTGACGAAGCTGCGGCCCAGCTCGATGGTCCAGGGTGCGTAGTCCTTCATGAAGCGCTCGGAGAAGCGGAACATGTGGCTGGTGGCGAGGATGGGCTGTCCGTCGGGTGCTATCTGCCAGTCCTTGCCGAGGATGTATCGGTAGCCGCCGATGATTTCCTCCGCCTCGGGGTCCCAGACGAGAATCTGTTTGTAGCAGTTCTCGCAGGTGTCGAACTCGTCGAGGTCGAGGCTCTTGCCTGTTCCTCCGCCTGCTGCGCGGAAGGCTATCTCGCGCAGGCGTCCTATCTCGCGTACGACGCCCGGCGAGTCGTGCCATGTGACGACGTAGACTTCGTTGCTGCTCTTGTTGGTCATGCGCAGCCGTTTGTCGGGCGTGAGTTCCGCCTTGAGCTGCTGGCGGGGGATGGGCTCTATGATTTGTTCCATATCGTGGTATGTTCGGTTATGTTTCGTACACTTTTTCCTGCACCCATGCAGCCCACTGCACGGGGGTCTTTGTCTTGTCGAACGTCTGCCAGGGGATGGGCTTGCCGATGCGCACGGTGTAGTGCTTGCCCCGGCTCCGGTACATCTCGTCGGGCAGGAGGGCCATGGCGAAGTTGGGCAGGTGTAGGCGCTTGCACCAGCGGGCCACGCTGTAGAAGCGGTCGCTGTTCCTTCCTTCGAAGTGGATGGGCACGATGTTGCGCTGGTGCTGCACGCTCTTCACGATGAATGCCTTGCTCCAGGGGATGTCGCGGATGGTGCCGTCGTCCTGCCGTCGGCTGCAGAGTCCGGCGGGGAACATGATGACGTGGCAGTCGCTGCTGAAGGTTTCCTCCACGACGGCCGGCAGCGAGCGTGCCTGCCTGCCTATCTTGTTGATGGGCACGCAGAGGGGTGCCAGTCCCTGCAGGTTCATGAGGAGGTCGTTGACCAGATACTTTATCTTGCTGTCGTAGTGTTCGCCGATGACCCATCCGAGGGTGACGCCGTCGACGGCTCCGAGGGGATGGTTGCTGACGAAGGTGCAGAGCTGTCCGTCGTCGGGGAGGTTCTCGCGTCCCTCCACTGTCACGTCGGCTCCGACGTATTCCACTACGCCTTTGCAGAAGTCGACGCCCACCCTGCCCTGGCGCAGATAGGTGTTGATGAACTCTTGGTGAATGATGCGTGCCAGCAGGCCGGTCAGCCACCGGGGGACGAACTTGGCGTACCGCCCTGCACGGCTCCGGACGATGCTGTCTATGTCTATTTCGTTTATCATTTGTCTGTTTTCGTTGTTGGGGTGTTGCCCTCCCCTGTTCCCGGAGGGGAGTGGGATGAGGCTCCTCTCAGTTGATGGTTATGGGTCGGTTGTTGATGAAGTAGTGTCCGCGCGGCAGTCCGCCCAGGAAGTTCGTGCCTTTGCTGAGGCGGGCTGTGAGGTAGAGCACGCCACCCCGCGTGTAGATGGGCAGCAGCTGGTTGCGGTCGCTCTGTATCTGCACCATGCGCCCCGTCACGGTTATGTGGACGGGGAATGCCGAGGTGTTCATCTTCCTGCTGACAGGTATTTCGGGCGGTGTGAAGGGCAGTACGAGGGTGTCGGGCTTGTGGCGCACTTTGCGTCGGCGCACAGCGCCGTCGGCCTGCCCGCACACGGCGGCGGCAAGCAGCAACAGCATGATTCGCATCGCGGTTATCCCTTTCATAAGTGCCCGATTCCTCTAATTTGCGACAAAAATACGACATTCCCCGAAAAAAGACAAGGAATTGCCCGAGAAAAAACGCTTCGCTGTGTGTTTTGGCAGACAAAAGGAAGCTTCCGGGGGAAGTGCGTAGCACTTGCCGCGGAAGCAAAGGGGTTTTATCCAGGAAGAGCCTAGCGCTTATTTCGGAAGAGCCGGGCTCTTATTTCGGAAGACCCTAGCGCTTATTTCAGAAGACCCGGGCTCTTATTTCGGAAGAGCCTAGCTCTTATTTTGGAAGAACCTGGCGCTTATTTCGGAAGAGCCTAGCTCTTATTTCGGAAGACCGTGCCGTGTCGGGCGGAGGGGCTCAGTCTTTCTTCAGGGGGTTCCAGCCCTGTGCCTTGAGGGCGAACTCGCCGCCGTCGCGCGTGATGAGGGCACAGCCCTTGTCGGCATCGGTGATGTAGCCTACGACGCGGACGTCCTCCAGCGCCTGCACGGCGTCGTTCAGCTCCAGGGGCACGGTGAAGAGCAGTTCGTAGTCCTCGCCGCCGTTCAGGGCGCAGGTGCTGACGTTCAGGTTCAGCTCTTCGGCCATCGCCGCTGTCTGGTAGTCGAGGGGCAGACGTTCCTCGTAAACGCGGCAACCCGTGCGGCTCTCCTTGCAGATGTGCATGAGCTCGCTGCTCAGGCCGTCGCTGATGTCCATCATGCTGGTGGGGTGGATGCCGGCCTGCCTCAGGGCGGCTATGATGTCGCCGCGTGCCTCGGGCTTCAGCTGGCGCTCCAGCAGGTACTCGCGTCCCGAGAAGTCGGGCTGGGAGAGCGTGGAGAGTTGGGAGTTGAGGGCGGCGATTCGCTGGGAGTCACCTTTGGCCTTGGCCTCACTGAGCTGTTTCCGAATGCTGTCCGCCTGTTCGTTGTAGATGACCTTCTCGCGCTCCAGCAGCTGCAGCCCCATATAGGCCGCGCCCAGGTTGCCGCTGACGCAGATGAGGTCGTTGGGCCGTGCGCCGCTGCGCAGCACGATGTCCTGAGGCTTGGCCTCGCCGATGGCGGTGATGCTGATGCAGAGCCCGGTCAGGCTGGCCGTCGTGTCGCCGCCCACGATGTCCACGCCCCATTTGGCACAAGCCCTGCGCATGCCGTCGTAGAGCGCCTCGATGTCCTCCACGCTGAACTTGCTGCTGATGGCCAGGCTGACCGTCAGCTGCCGCGGCTGTGCGTTCATGGCGAAGACGTCGCTCAGGTTGACCATCACCGCCTTGTAGCCCAGGTGCTGCAGGGGCACGTAGGTCAGGTCGAAGTGCACGCCCTCGACCAGCAGGTCGGTGGTCACCACGGTGCGCATGCCCTCGGTGGGAGCCAGCACGGCGCAGTCGTCGCCGATGCCCTGCACCGTCCCCGCGTTCTTGATTTCTATGTCTTTGGCGAGTCTTTCGATAAGGCCGAACTCGCCCAGCTCGGATATTTCCATTGGATTGATGATTTGGGTCGTATAGGACTTATAGGTCTTATAGGTCCTATAGGACTTATGGGACTTATAGGACTCACTTGGCGGTGCATGTTGCCACCAGTTCCTCCATGATGACGGCCAGCTGTGGCTGGGCCTTTTGGGCTGCCAGCTGCACCTCTTCGTGACTGACCTTCACGGGGACGGGCGTGCCGCCCAGGTCGGTGATGACACTGGCGCCGAAGCAGCGCATGCCGCAGTGGTGGGCCACGATGACCTCGGGCACGGTGCTCATGCCCACGGCATCAGCCCCCAGACGGGCAAACATGCGGTACTCGGCCGGCGTCTCGAAGGTCGGTCCCTGCGTGGACAGGTACACGCCGTGCTGCAGCTTGATGCCGTGCTCCCGGGCGATGCTGTCGGCCTTGGCGATGAGCTCGGCGCTGTACACGTCGCTCATGTCGGGGAAACGCGGCCCGGTGGGGATGTTGGGTCCGTGCAGCGGGTTCTCGGGCAGGAAGTTGATGTGGTCGGTGATGACCATGATGTCGCCGATGGCGAACTGCGGGTTGGTGCCGCCCGCGGCGTTGCTGACGAAGAGCGTCTTGACGCCCAGCTCGTACATCACCCGCACGGGGAACGTCACCTGCTGCATCGTGTAGCCCTCGTAGTAGTGGAAGCGCCCGTCCATCGCCATCACATCCTGGCCGCCGAGGCGCCCGAAGATGAGCTGTCCGGCATGCCCTTCCACCGTGGAGACCGGGAAGTTCGGTATCTCTTTGTAGGGGATGCACTTCAGTTTCTCAATGCGGTCCACCAGCTGCCCCAGGCCGGTGCCCAGGATGATGGCCGTCTTAGGCTCGTTGGGAATCCTTTCCTTGAGCCATGAGGATGTTTCTCTTATTTTCTCGTACATAGTCTGTTATCGTTTTGTCGAACTTGTCTTTTTCGTCTCGCATGAAGTCTACCTCGATGGGCAGCACGTAGATGGACTGCCGGACCTCTTCGTCGAGCCACTGCAGCTGCTGCAGGCGGGCTGCGTCCTTCTCGGTGGTGACGACGATGCGGGGCTTGGGCAGCCCTGCCAGGGTGCGCCGGATGAGGTCGGCGTCACTGCGGGTGTAGTAGTGATGGTCGGGAAAGGTGAGCATCGTGACGTGCTGTGCGAAGCGACGCACATCCTGTTCCATCTGCTGCGGATTGCCGATGCCGGCCAGCAGGAGCACGTAGGTGTTCTCCTTGCGCAGGGCCGTCGGCTCCAGCGTGCCTTCGCCCCAGAGCTTGTGCATCGTGCCGTAGGCAAAGGTGCTGAAGAAGAGCTGCTGGTAGGGCCTGAGCTGCAGCGACAGCATCACGGCGCGGTAGCCTATCGCGGGGATGTGCTGTGGGCACTTCGTGACGATGACCGTCGTGGCGCGGCGGCTGGCCGAGGGCCGTTCGCGCAGGTCGCCCGCCGGCAACAGGCGGTCGTCGGAGATGAGGCGTCCGTAGTCCACGAGCAGGATGTTCTGTCCGGCCTTGACGTAGCGGTGCTGGAAGGCATCGTCCAGCAGGATGACTTCCACGTCGCGCGTCGCTTCGTCGTGCATCAGGCGGGCTATGCCGCGGCGGCGGTTGGCGTCGACTGCCACATAGACCTCCGGGAACTTCTGCTTTATCTGCCAGGGCTCGTCGCCCAGGTCGCAGACCGTGGAGGCCGGCGTAGCCAGGAGGTAGCCGCGGGACTTGCGCCGGTAGCCGCGGCTGAGCACGGCCACCCGGTAGCGTCCGGAAAGCAGGCGGATGAGGTACTCCACGTGTGGCGTCTTGCCCGTGCCGCCCACGGTGAGGTTGCCGACGCTGATGATGGGGATGTCGTACGTTTCCGACGGGAGCACGCCCCAGTCGAACAGGGCGTTCCTCGTGTCCGCTCCGAGCCCGTAGAGCCAGCTCAGCGGCGTCAGCCATCGGCGTATGTGCGTCATTCCCCTGTCAGCCTCCTGTGTGTTTACTTAATGTTGGGGTCGAAGGGCAGACGTGCCTGGACGGGGTCCATCTTTCCGATGCGGCGGACGAGGGAGACGGCGGGATAGAACTCGCCGAGGGCGGCACGTATCTTGCCCTGCATGTAGTCGTCGGCGCTCTTGTCGAGGAGGCCCATGTACCACGGTTCGGGAGCAGGATAGCTGCCCACCGTGTAGTCCTCCAGCTCAGCCAGCTTGGCAGCGGAGGCGATGGCGTCGTCCAGGTTGCCGAGCTTGTCGACGAGACCTATCTTCTGTGCCTGCTCGCCGGTCCAGACGCGTCCTTCGGCAATGACCTTCACGCTGTCCTGCTCCAGGCCTCGGCCGCCGGCAACACGGCCCGTGAAGAGCTCGTAGCCGCGGTTGATGTGGCCCTGCAGCAGGGCGGTCTCCGTGGCGTTGAACGGACGTCCCATAGCGCCGAAGTCGCTCAGGGCGTTGGTCTTCACGACGTCGAACGAGAGGCCGAGCTTATCGGTCAGGAGCTCGCTTGCGTCGGGTATCATGCCGAAGATGCCGATGCTTCCGGTCAGGGTCATCGGTTCGGCCCATATCTCGTTGGCGCCGCAGCTGATGTAATATCCGCCGCTGGCAGCCACGCCGCCCATGCTGACCACTACGGGCTTCTCTGCACGCAGGAGCTGCACCTCGTGCCATATCTGCTCACTGGCAAAGGCGGAGCCGCCGGGGCTGTTCACGCGGATGACGACAGCCTTCACGTCGTCGTCCTTGCGGAGCTCCTGCAGGTCCTTGATGGTTGCCTGTGTGGTGATCTGGTGCTCCTGGCTGAAGCCCATCTCCGGCGCGTCGTTGATTTCGCCGTAGGCGTAGTAGACGGCCACTTCCTCGTCCACCTTCTTGCCGAGGTCGTCGCTGGCAGCCACGTCGGCCAGGGTCGTGAACGTCAGGTCGTCGTCCTCGTCCAGCTCAAGGCGCTGGCGCAGGGCCTCCTTCACGTCGCTCATGTAGCCCAGCTTGTCGGTCAGCTTGTTGTCGACGAGCACTTGCGCTTCGCAGAAGACGGTCGTCGAGTCGGCCAGGGTGTTGAGCACAGCGACGTCGAGCTTGCGGCTTGCGGCCACGTCCCGCAGCATGCAGTTCCACATGCTGCTCAGGTAGCTCTTCGTCTGCTCGCGGTTAGCCTCGCTCATCTCTGTGTTGACGAAGGGCTCCACGGCGCTCTTGTAGGTGCCTACCTTGAAGACTTGCATCCTGACGCCCACCTTCTTCATCAGGCCGGTGTAGAACATGGGCTGGCTCGACATACCGCTCCAGTCGATGGCGCCGATGGGGTTGAGGATGATCTCGTCGGCAACGGAGCAGAGGTAGTATGCGCCGCGGGAGTATTGGTCGCCATAGGCAACGACCCACTTGCCGCTCTCCTTGAACTCGGCGAGTGCCCTGCGCAGTTCCTGCAGGTCGGCGGGATAGGCGGCAAAGGAACCGGCCTCCAGGTAGATGCCCTTCACCTTGTCGTTCGTGGCGGCCTTCTTGAGGGCGTCGAGCGCCTGGTCCAGGCCGATGATCGTCTGTTCGCCACGGTTCAGGAACTCCATGGGAGAGCCCTCGCCGGCCCTGTCGACGAGCTCGCCCTGAAGCTTGATGCGCAGGATGCTGTTCTTTTCCACGGGGCTGCCCGCACTCTCGCTGGCCACCATGCCCGCAATGGAAATGATGCTGATCACTGTGAAGATGATGCTTGCCAAGATGAGTCCAACCACCGTGGCAAGGGTGTACTTGAGAAAGTCTTTCATTGTTTTATCTTGTTTGTTACATTATTTATATTTTCGGTGAGCAAAGTTACGAAATGTCGGGCTAAATGCCAAATTTATCGGCGCTTTTCTCTGTCAAAGTAACTCAGGTTGCTTCCCCGGGACGCAAAATGCTCCGTTACCCATCGCCCGCAGCGCCGGAAAAACTGCCCCGGTCGCACCTTCCCCGCACAGCACACCATGTTTTCGCAGGGACCCGCACAATAAAACGCCCCACCCCGCTCGATAATTTTCTCCGCACCGCACGATAAAATTCCCCGCCCCATGCTGCAAAACTTTTTTAGTGGCTTGGAAATATATTTCAAAGGCTTGGAAATATATT
>DGTM01000031.1:5166-9348 GCA_002394305.1 Prevotellaceae bacterium UBA4336 | reverse complement strand
CCGCGGAAATATATTTCCAAGCCACGGAAATAGTTTTTGTCCGTGGCGCAGGGAAAAAGTACAGGTGGGGAAAAGGAAAAGTAGTTGCTCTGCCGCCTATTTCTTCCTGAGCGCCAGGGCAGCCACGGACCAGAGGCCGAGCAGAGCAACGAGCAGGGTCTGCAGGGTATGGACGATGAGGACGAAGAGCGCTCCGGCGGTCTGCTCCACGCCGTAGAGCACGAGGACCGTCTTGACGGCAAAGTGCCACGAGCCGGCGCCGTTGGGCGTGGGCACAAGCACGGCGAAGGTGCCGACCACGAAGGCCACGAGTGCCGAGAGCGGACCGAGCCCTGCGGTGAAGTCGAAGCAGAAGAAGGTGAGGTAGAAGTGCAGGTAGTAGCACAGCCAGATGCCCAGGGAATAGAGGGTGAAGAGCAGCGGCTGCCTGACGTCGCGCACGGAGAGCAGGCCCTCGGAAAGGTCGGTGAGCACGGCCTTGGAGTGCGAGAAGAAGCGGAAGCGGCGGCCCAGCAGCACGATGCCCAGCACGGCCAGCACGCCGCAGGCTGCCGTGACGAGATAGCCCGTGGGCGTGAAGGAGTCGAGCATCCCGCCCAGCGAGACGCCCGTGCGCCGGAAGAAGGTCAGGAAGACGGGTATCTGCGTCAGGAAGGTCAGGAAGGAGAGGGCCAGGATGAGCACGGTGTCGACGATACGCTCGGTGACGACGGTGCCGACGCTGCGGCTGAAGTTGGTGCCGTCGTAGCGGCGGAGCACGCCGCAGCGCAGCACTTCGCCCACGCGGGGCACGACGAGGCTGCTGGCATAGCTGAGGAAGACGGCATGGATGCAGGTGGAGAGGCGCGGCCGCTCGCCGGTGGGCGCCAGCAGCTGACGCCAGCGCATGCCGCGCAGCACCTGCGCCAGCACCCCGAAGGGCATGCTCAGCAGCATCCACGTCCACGACATCTGGTGCGAGAGCGCGTCGTGCAGCTCCTCCCAGCGGATGCCGCGGTACATCCACCACAGTATGCCGACGGCAAAAGCCAAGGGCAGAGCTATCTTGAGCCACTTTAGTTCTTTATTCATAATTCAGGCTTCGGATTTATTTGAAGAATGAAGAATTATTCTTACCTTTGCCGTGCAAATATACGAATAATTTATGAATTATGGACTATGAACTATGAATTGTTACTCCGTTAGGCCGAAAAAAAACCTCGGACAGCACTTTCTGACCGACCTGGGCATAGCCAGCGCCATAGCCGACACCGTGGACGCCTGTCCCGGCCTGCCCGTCCTGGAGGTGGGGCCGGGCATGGGCGTGATGACGCAGTTCCTGATGCGCAAGCCCCGCGAGCTGAAGGTGGTGGAGATCGACGACGAGAGCGTGACCTACCTGCGGCGCACCCATCCGGAGCTCGAGGAGCGCATCATCGAGGATGACTTCCTCAAGATGCACCTGGAGCGCACCTTCGGGGGGCGGCCCTTCGTACTGACCGGCAACTATCCCTACAACATCTCCAGCCAGATCTTCTTCCGCGTGCTCGACTACAAGGAACTGATTCCCTGCTGCACGGGCATGATACAGAAGGAGGTGGCGGAGCGCCTGGCAGCCCCCCCGGGCAGCAAGACGTACGGCATACTGAGCGTGCTGGTGCAGGCCTGGTACGACGTGGAGTACCTCTTCACCGTGGAGCCCGGCGTCTTCAACCCGCCGCCAAAGGTGCGCAGCGCCGTGATCCGCCTCACACGCAACGCGACGACCGACCTGGGGTGCGACGAGAAGCTGTTCCGCCGCCTGGTGAAGACGACCTTCAACCAGCGGCGCAAGATGCTGCGTGTCAACATACGTCCGCTGCTCTCGGCGCTCGCTGCCGAGCAAGGCCGCCCGGCGGACTTCGCCCAGCTCCTCGCCGACCCCTTCATGACCAAGCGCCCCGAGCAGCTCAGCGTGCAGGACTTCGTCGGCCTCACCCTGCGCCTGCAGGACGCTCTCGCACAGGTCTCATAAGACCTATAAGTCCTATAGGACCTATAAGTCCTATAAGTCCTATAAGTCCTATAAGTCCTATAAGTCCTATAAGTCCCATAAGACTCACAAGCCCCCAAGACCCACAACCCACAACAACACCATCCCACATGACCCCCACCGATACACGCCTGCTGCAGCTCCTGGCGCAGACATTCCCCGACAGCGAGAGCGCAAGCACCGAAATCATCAACCTCGAAGCCATCCTCAGCCTGCCCAAGGGCACCGAGCACTTCGTGGCCGACATACACGGCGAGCACGAGGCCTTCCTGCACATCCTGCGCAATGCCAGCGGCAACATCAAGCGCAAGGTGCGCGACCTCTTCGAGGGCACACTGCCCGATGCCGTGCTGCGCGACCTCTGCACCCTCATCTACTACCCAGAGAAACGGCTGGAGATGCTCGAAGCCAACACCGACGAGGACCTCTCCGACTTCTACGCCCGCACGCTGCTCAGGCTCATACAGGTCTGCCGCTCGGTCAGCAGCAAGTACACCCGCAGCAAGGTCCGCAAGGCCCTGCCACGGCAGTTCGCCTACATCATCGAGGAACTGCTGCACGAAAGTCCCAGCGACGACGACAAGAAAGCCTACGTGCGCCGCATCGTGCACACCATCATACAGACGGGCCAGGCACGGAACTTCATCGTAGCCATCTGCAACGTCATCCAGAAACTGAGCATCGACCAGCTGCACATCCTGGGCGACATCTTCGACCGCGGACCCGGAGCGCACATCATCATGGACTACCTGCTGACGCGCGACAACTTCGACATGCAGTGGGGCAACCACGACATCCTCTGGATGGGAGCCGCCGCCGGCAACGACGCCTGCATCGCCAGCGTGCTGCGCCTGAGCCTGCGCTACGCCAACCTCACCACCCTGGAGGACGGCTACGGCATCAACCTGCTGCCCCTCGCCACGTTCGCCCTCGAGACGTATGCCGACGACCCCTGCCTGGAGTTCATGCCCCAGCCGCTGGCAGGACCCGCCATCGACGAGAAGAACATGCACCTCCTGGCTAAGATGCACAAGGCCATCACCGTGATACAGCTCAAGAAGGAGGCCGAGCTCTACCGCCGCCACCCGGAGTGGAAGATGCAGGACCGCTGCCTGCTGGAGAACATCGACTACGAACGCGGGCTCTGCACCATCGACGGGAAGGAGTACCCGATGCGCTCGTGCCACTTCCCCACCGTGGTCGACACCGACCTGCGCAGCGCCCTGACACCCGCCGAGGAGGAGCTCATGCAGAAGCTGCACCACTCGTTCCGCGTCAGCGAGAAACTGCTCAAGCACATCCGCACCATCCTCTCGCACGGGTGCATGTATAATATATGTAACCGGAACCTGCTCTTCCACGCCTCGGTGCCCCTTTGCGACGACGGCACGCTGAAGGAGGTGGAGATACTGGGCAAACGCTACAGCGGGCGCGACCTCATGGAGTACATCGGCCGGCTCGTACGCGCCGCCTTCCAGCACGACACGCCGCGCGAGCTGAAGGCCTACGCCCGCGACTACTTCCTCTACCTCTGGTGCGGCCCCGACAGCCCGCTCTTCGACAAGTCGAAGATGGCAACCTTCGAGCGCTACTTCCTCTCCGACCCCGCCACGCACCATGAGGAGAAAGGCGCCTACTACAAGCTGCGCGAGGACCCCGCCGTGTGCGCACGCATCCTGGACGCCTTCGGGGTGGAGGGCAAGAACCGCCACATCATCAACGGACACGTGCCCGTCCATGCCAGCCGGGGCGAGAACCCCATCAAGGCCGACGGCATGCTCATGGTCATCGACGGAGGCTTCTCCCGCGCATACCACGAGACGACGGGCATAGCCGGCTACACGCTGGTCTACCACAGCCGCGGCTTCCAGCTCATACAGCACGAGCCCTTCACCAGCACGCAGGACGCCGTGGCACGGGGCACCGACATCAAGAGCAGCACGCAGATTGAGGTGATGACCGGACACCGCATCCAGGTCCGCGACACCGACAAGGGCCGGCAGCTGCAGATGCAGATCGACGAGCTCCGCCAACTGCTCTACGCCTACCGCCACGGCATACTGAAGGAGAACACAAAACGTTAGCTTCCCGGCAACACAGCCAGGCGCTTATCTCAGAAGACCCTTGCTCTTATTTCGGAAGAGCCAAGCTCTTATTTCGGAAGACCCAGG
>DGTM01000031.1:0-5109 GCA_002394305.1 Prevotellaceae bacterium UBA4336 | reverse complement strand
GCTCTTATTTCGGAAGACCCAGGCGCTTATCTCGGAAGACCCTTGCTCTTATTTCGGAAGACCCTTGCTCTTATTTCGGAAGAGCACGCGGTTTCCCTACTTGATAAACTTGGAACCAACCACCGACACCGCCACATACCATATTATAATAATGTGTAGCGAGAACGGGGCAAGGGCCAGGATGGGCAGACAGCCGAGCAGGAAGATGTACCTCTGCTTGTTGTCCGACCAGCTCATGTTCCGGAACTTCAGCGCCAGCATGGGCACTTCGCTCACCAAGAGCATGCAGAAGAGCACCACGAAGAGCAGGAGGAAGACGGCGTTGAACTTCTGCGACACCAGAAACGCGTGCTCCCCCAGCACGAGGCTCCCCCAGAAGAGGGCGTTGGCGGGTGTCGGCAGACCGATGAAGCCGTAGTGCTGACGCTCGTCGAGGTTGAACTTCGCCAGCCTCAGGGCCGAGAAAGCCGCCATCAGGAAAGCCGTGTAGGGCAATAGTTTCGTAAATGAGAACTGAAAAGTGAACAGTGAGAAATGGAGGGAGGCAAGCACGTCGGGGTAGTGCACCTCGTGGAAGAGGTGGAAGATGACGGCGCTGGGAGCCACTCCGAAAGTGACCACATCGGCCAGCGAGTCAAGCTCCTTGCCGATAGGCGACGACACGCCGAGGGCCCGCGCCACCATGCCGTCGAAGAAATCGAACACGGCTCCGAGGATAATCATCAGCACCGCCCACTGGTAGTGCCCGTAGAAAGCGGCGCCCGTCGCCATACATCCGCAAATCAGATTGCAGCACGTCAGGGCATTGGGAATGTTAATCAAATTCATAATCGTGAGTCATGAACCGTAAACCTATGAATTAATTTTCAGTTTCGCCACGATGGTCTCGTTGCCGACGGTCTTCTGGTTGAGCTTCACGCACACCTCCGTGCCAACGGGCAGGAAGAGGTCGACACGCGAACCGAACTTGATGAAGCCCAGATGCTCGTCGACGTAGCAGTCCTCGCCCTCGCTGGGATAGGTGACGATGCGCCGCGCCACGGCTCCGGCCACCTGCCGCGCCAGTATCTCCGTGCCGTCGGGCGTCTCGATGACCACCAGGCTGTGCTCGTTCTCGTCGCTCGCCTTCGGCAGCCAGGCACGGTGGAAATTGCCGTCGAAGTGGCTCACGCGCTTTATCGTCCCGTCCGCCGGAACCCAGTTGGCATGCACGTTGAAGAGGCTCATGAAGATGCTCACCATCATGCGCCGGTCGTGGAAATACTCGTTCTCCTCGGTCTCCTCCACCACAACCACCTTTCCGTCGCACGGAGCCACGATGAGCCCATCCGTCTCGCCCTCGAAGGTGCGCACGGGGCACTGGAAGAAGTTCAGCAGAATGCCGTAGAACACGGCACTCAGGGCAATGCTGATGTCGAACGGAAGGCGCGACTCGAAGCAATGCAGTATGGTGAAGTTCAGCACCAGCAGCACGATGGCACTCCACAAAAGGGTCTCCTTTCCCTCGTGATGCAAGCGTATTTTCTTTAGTTTCCTTAGTCTTTTGCCCATGAATTTTGCAATAATCCGCCTCAAAGTTAACGCTTTTTTTTGAAATGGCAAGACAGACACCATGTTTTTCAGCACATCGGCACAAAAAACACACAATTCGCTTGCCTGTTACGAAAAAAATAACGAACTTCGCCTTCTCATCGCACATATTATCTCACGGAGCAGCATGGAAGACTACATACACCTACACGTTCACTCGCAGTACTCAGTGCTCGACGGACTGTCGTCCATCAAAGGCATGGTGGACAAAGCCATCGCCGACGGCATGCGCGGCATGGCCCTCACCGACCACGGCAACATGTTCGGCGTAAAGGACCTCTACGACTACTGCCAGCAGGTGAACAAGGACCGAAAGAAACAGGGGCTGGAACCCTTCAAGCCCATCTTCGGCTGCGAGATGTACGTGGCACGCGGCGGCGACAAGAACGTGCACGAAGGCGGAAAGGAGAACCAGTCGGGCTGGCACCTCATCGTCCTGGCTAAAAACCTCACCGGCTACCACAACCTCATCAAGCTCGTCTCGCGCTCGTGGGTCGACGGCTTCTACATGAGGCCCCGCACCGACCACAAGGACCTGGCACAGTTCCACGAGGGACTCATCATCTGCTCCGCCTGCATCGGCGGCGAAGTGCCCAAGAAGATAGCACGCGGCGACCTGGCAGGAGCCGAGGAGGCCGTACGCTGGTTCCACGACATCTGGGGCGACGACTACTACCTCGAGCTCCAGCGCCACGAAGTCACCAACCCCAACCAAATCGCCAACCGCGACACATACGAAGTGCAGAAGCAGGTCAACCCCGTGCTCATCCAGCTGGCACGCAAGTACGGCGTGAAGCTCATCTGCACGAACGACTCGCACTTCCTCGACGAGGACGACGCCGAAGCACACGACCTCCTGCTCTGCCTCTCCACAGGCCGCGACCTGGACGACCAAGACCGCATGCGCTACAGCAAGCAGGAATGGTTCAAGACACGCGCCGAGATGAACGCCATCTTCCAGGACATACCGGAGGCTCTGGCCAACACCTGCGAGATACTCGACAAGGTGGAGATGTACGACCTCGAGTCCAATCCCATCATGCCCTTCTTCCCCATACCCGAAGAGTTCGGCACGGAGGAACTCTGGCGGCAGCGCTTCACCGACGAAGACCTCATCCGCGAATTCACAAGCGACGAGAACGGACAGAACACACTGCCCAGGGAGGAAGGCCTGAAGAAAATCGAAAAGCTGGGAGGCACCGACAAGCTCTACCGCATCAAGTTCGAGGCAGACTACCTCGCCAAGCTTGCCTACGAGGGAGCCCGGAAGCTCTACTGCAAGGAGCAGGGGGCAGAGGGCAAGGAGCAGGAACTGCCCCAGGAGGTGGACGACCGCATCCGCTTCGAGCTGCACATCATGAAGACGATGGGCTTCCCCGGCTACTTCCTCATCGTGCAGGACTTCATCAACAGCGCACGCAAGGAGCTCGGCGTATGGGTCGGCCCGGGCCGAGGCTCGGCAGCCGGCTCGGTGGTGGCATACTGCCTGGGCATCACCAAGCTCGACCCCCTGAAGTACGACCTCCTGTTCGAGCGCTTCCTCAACCCCGACCGCATCTCCCTGCCCGATATCGACACCGACTTCGACGACGACGGGCGCGGCAAAGTCCTGCAATGGGTCATGGACAAGTACGGACACGAGAACTGCGCACACATCATCACCTACGGCGCCATGGCCGCCAAGAGCAGCCTCAAGGACGTGGGGCGCGTGGAGAAAGTGCCACTGCCCGTCGTCAACGCCTGGTGCAAGGCCATGCCAGACCGCCTGCCCGACGGCAAGAAACCCACACTGGCAAACTACATCGAGGCCACACCGGAACTGAAGGAGGCACGCTTCTCGCGCGACCCCAAGATGGCAGACACCATCAAGTACGCCCTCAAGCTGGAGGGAACCGTGCGCAACACCGGCATCCACGCCTGCGGATTCATCATCTGCCGTGACCCCATCAGCGACCACGTGCCCGTCTCCACCGCCGACGACCCGGACTTCCCCGACCGCAAGACGGCCGTCACACAGTACGACGGACACGTCATCGAAAGCACCGGACTCATCAAGATGGACTTCCTCGGGCTCAAGACCCTCTCGCAGCTCAAGGAGGCATGCCGCATCGTCAAGGAGGCACACGGCGTGGACATCGACCTGGACAACATTCCCATCGACGACCCCCTCACCTACCAACTCTACCAGGAGGGACGCACCGTGGGCACCTTCCAATTTGAGTCGGCCGGCATGCGCAAGTACCTGAAGGAACTCCACCCCACCGTCTTCGAGGACCTCATCGCCATGAATGCCCTCTACCGGCCCGGACCGATGGACTACATCCCGCAGTTCATCCGCCGCAAGAACGGACAGGAAGCCATCACCTACGACCTCGCAGCCTGCGAGGAATACCTCCGCGACACCTATGGCATCACGGTCTACCAGGAACAGGTCATGCTCCTTTCACGCAAACTGGCGGGCTTCACCCGCGGCGAGAGCGATGCCCTGCGCAAGGCAATGGGCAAGAAGAAGAAGGACATCGTGGACAAGATGAAGCCCAAGTTCATCGAGGGCGGCACGAAGAACGGCCACGACCCGGAGATACTGGAGAAGATATGGTCCGACTGGGAAAAGTTCGCCTCCTATGCATTCAACAAGTCGCACGCCGCCTGCTACTCCTGGGTGGCCTACCAGACCGCATACATGAAGGCGCACTACCCCGCCGAGTTCATGGCCGCCCTGCTGACCCGCGGCAAGGACGACGTGAAGGAGGTGAAGAAGCTCCTCGAGGAGTGCCACGCCATGAAGCTCGAAGTGCTGGGCCCCGACGTGAACGAGTCGCACAGGGACTTCGGCGTGAACGACCGCCAGCAGATCCGCTACGGACTGATGGCCATCAAGGGGCTGGGCGAAGCGGCCGCCGACGCCATCGTGGAGGAACGGGAGAAGAACGGCCCCTTCCGGGACCTGTTCGACTTCGCACAGCGCGTCAACATGACAAGCGTGAAGAGCAACGGACTGAAGTTCCTGGCCCTGAGCGGCGCCCTGGACGGCATTGCGGGCAACATACGCCGCGAGCAGTTCGTGGCAACAAACGTGAAGGGCGAAGAATTCACCGACCTCCTGGTACGCTACGGCACGCAGTACCAGCAGGCACAGATGGAGGCGCAGTTCTCACTCTTCGGCATGGATGCCGTGGAGCTGAAGAAGCCCGAGGTGCCGGAGGCCGACGAATGGTCGGTGCTGGAACGCCTCAACAAGGAGCGCGAGCTGGTGGGCATCTACCTCTCGGCACACCCGCTGGACGAATACTACGTGGTGCTGCAGAACGTCTGCAACGTGAAGATGGACCGCATGGAGGACCTCGCCGAGTTTGCCGGGCAGCCCGTGAAGCTGGGCGGCATCGTCACCGCGGTGCGCTCCGGCACGACGAAGAACGGCAAGCCCTTCGGCGTAGCCACCATCGAGGACTTCAGCGGCACGGGCGAGGTGGCGCTCTTCGGCGAGAACTGGGTGAAGTGGGGCGCCTACCTGAGCAT
>DGTM01000045.1:67617-76164 GCA_002394305.1 Prevotellaceae bacterium UBA4336 | reverse complement strand
CCGAGACGGCCGAGGCCATCAGCCGCTACAACGCCATCTACCACGTCGACATACTACAGAAGGAAAACGAGCAGATGGTGCAGCGGAACCATACTTTTCTGGCGGCAACCGCCGTCTCCGCTGTACTGCTGCTCGCACTCATCGCCCTTGCCGTGTTCTTCACCTACCGCCGCCACAGGCGCAAGATGAAGAACTACGAGCAGGACATCACGTCGCTGCAGGAGATGTACGACCAGCTGCGGCTCAAATACCAGAACGTGGATTCCTTCACCTTGCAGGAATCCGTCAAGCTGACCACCGACGACAAGGAGTTCCTCTCGCAGTTGGCCAGTGTCATCTATGCCCTGAGCGAGAAGGGTGTGACGGACATCGACAGCATAGCGGCCCAGATGCACATAAGCTTTGCCACGCTTCGCCGCCGCCTTCAGCAGACCCTCTCCGTCACGCCTTCGGCCTACATCCAGCGCATGCGTATGCAGAAGGCGAAGGACCTGCTGCATGGCTATCGCGACATGCCCATAACCGAAGTGGCGGAGAAGTGCGGCTACACGCAGGTGCAGAACTTCACACGCGCCTTCACACGCTTCTACGGCACCACACCGTCCGACGAAAGAAAGAACTAATGTCTTCGGCACTCAATCATCAATCTTCAATTATAAATTGTCAATTATAAATTATAAACATTCAATTAACCTTATTTACTAACTAAAAACACAACGATTATGAAAACAAAAATTTTGTCTCTTGTGTTGTTCTTGCTCACCACATTGGGAGCAACGGCAAGTTCCGTGTCTTTCAAATATTATTGTGACGACACGAAAAGTTGGGTGGAAAAGACCTGCGACTTAGGCAAGAAATCTTGGACCGAGCTTTTGGATCATAAGGGGTATCCAAATGAAGCGGCTATCTCCTGGGATCCTAACAACTACGAGCTGTACCTGAAAGTATCGAATATGGAATTTGAGAGTCTTACACTTGATGCAGCAAGATACGGTAGTCAAGGATACGGAATAGGGGTGACAATCTTGTCACGTGGTGGTCTCACAATTAAACATTTCAAGGTATCGGGTGACGTGAAGTTTACGTCTGATATGGAGTATCAGAAATACCCATCGACCAAAAGATTCTACATACATGATTATGAGGCACTGACATCCGGTTCTACTTTAACTGTCATGCAAACCTATATGCAAATTTTTAGTTTCCGTGGCGCTCCCGACAATTCTTCCGTGATTAAAACAGATGGAAAATCCAGGCTGGAATTATGGGTCGACAAAGGACTTAAATCAATTCAATACTTAACTTATATTGGTCTTGCTGACATCACAAGCCCTCACGGTGCTTTCGTACAGGATGGTGTCGTCAAGGATATTTCCGGTAATGTCTATAAAGGCAAAATTATTATAGAACCTGTCAAGAGCTACGGCTTCTCCATCGCTGGTACAGAAGTGACCGAAGCCAACTACGACCTGCTCGACAACCCTTCGAGGTACTTCCCCGGAGTCGCTGCTATTTCTATTAAGTATGACCCAGCGACGAAGACTCTCGATTTGAGACGTGCCACCATTGACGGCGACATTATAAACAAAGAGAACCCCGGTCTGCGCATCAGGGTCAATAAGAGATGTGAGGTCAAGAATATAGAGGCAAGGAGCAATACCACGCTGATAGACTACAATCCAATTAGCAACGAAGGCCAGCTGTATGTCGATGGTGTCCTCATTGAAGGAGGAAAAACACTCCGCAATTACACTCAGCTTCATACAGGCCATATTGAGGGAATTAGAACTAGTGACCCTAAAGAACAAGCAAGAATCTGTCTTAAAGACGATGCTCACGGTATATATGGTGCTATACTCTTTGAACCAAAAGACAAACAAACTTTGATGTCGCATGTTAGATTGGTAGATATTGTAGATAACACTATGCCACTTAACGTCAACACAATGGTAGTTTCTGACGGACTCTACGAGTATTTCAGAAAGAATATATACTATGGTTGTAATAAGGATGGCGTCTATGGCCTCTATGACAAGACTACCGGGGGGTATGCATATGGTACGAATAATGCGAACCAGTTAATTATAGATGGCAGACAAACGATCTATCCGCTCAAGGTTGGCGGTGTTCAGGTCACGAGTGCCAACCGATACTTCATTGAAGGTGCGAACATCCAGTATGCTCCCGACGGGGAATTTTTGGCATCAATGAGCTATGACCCGATTGAAAACACTCTCTATATTGATGGTGCAGACATCAATGTCTCGGAAAAAATGCCCGCCATTGAGTACACCGGAAATGGTAAACTCAAAATTAAGGTGGGAAGGAATGATTATCTCAAGGAATATAATCTCCAGCCTGGTTTGGCATCAAAGGTGAGCAGCAAAAAGCTGCCCACGACCATCACCTGTAAAGACCAAGCACCTGCTTTGGAGAGCAGCGACAACACTTCTATTCTGTGGGGCCAAATGACCGTCAACTCGGAGAACAGCAGCAGCATGAAGTGCGGTGCGTTCAACGTCGCAGGCACCATGTCTTTCTCTTCCGAGACAAATGTCACTGTACCTGTGGTGAGCGCCAAAGAGCTGAAAGCCTCCGTTGGAGCTAATGTGAATATCACCAAGGGGCTGACCGGCAGCAACACGTCCTTCGGAGAAAACACCTACAAGGCAACGCTGACGAACTGCGACGTGCAGGCTTCGGCAAATGCCTACTACGAGCCGGACAACCACTTCATCTATGCCACCGGCCCCGTACAAATCTCCCCCATCAGCGCAGCCACAAAGTATCCCTTCTGGGTATTTGGCCGACAGGTCACCTCTCTGAACCAAAACTACATCTGCGGCAGCTATCTGAAGAGCGGCTCCCTCAAGTTCAACCCCTCGACCAACATCTTCGAGATGCGCGACGCACAGATTGACTACACTCAGGAAGGCGGCGAACCCTTCATCAAGACTAAGGACCGCGCCCTGAACCTGATGCTCTACGGCAAAAACGCTGTCAACTGCTCGGCTGAAGCAATCATTGCCGACGGCGACAACCTGAGCATCATGGGCGGCGATTGCGCCCTCACCCTGACACCTGCCGCTCAATTCTCCAAGTCCGCCAGCATACATCTGGCCAACGGAGCCACCATGAGCGCCTATGCTTCAAAGCCCAGCTTCACCTTCCACCGCATCACCCACGACGGCTCTGGCATTGTGCAGGTGAACTGCCCCATGACCCTCACCGGCAATGGCAGCACACCCACCATCAGTGCGAGCAAGATCGAACTCGACGACGAGGTGGAACTGCTCAACACACTCGACCGTCCGCAGTCGCTGAGTGACGGCAGTGTAATAGACACCCGCACACACAGGTCTGCCACAGGCACCGTGGAATTCGTTCCAAAGGGCACATCGCCCATCTATCCCACAGCCATCGAAATCGAGAACCCGGCCATCACGCTGACTCAGCGTGGCGCCTCCGACCGCATCATAGCAAAGGTATTCCCCGAGGACGCTACCGACCCGACTCTCACCTGGTCGTGCAGCGACTACAACGTGGTTCAGCTTGGCACGAATGGCTACGTGAGGGCTGTGAAGAGCGGTACGGCTACCATCACCGCCACTACCAAAAACGGCGTGAAGGCTAAGGCAACGGTGACAGTTGCCATCCCCGACCCCGTCAACATCGGTATCAACGTAACCGACTACTGGTTCAAGGATCCGAGCAACACATCCTTCCTCATCGACGCCATCGTTGAAGACGAGGATGCAGACCAGACCATTGAATGGAGCAGTTCCGACAAGAACATCGTCAATGTCGTTCCGTTCGGCAAGACCTGCCGCGTAGAACGCGTAGCCGACGAAGGCACAGCCATCGTAAAGGCTAAGACCGTGAACAACTTGATGGTAGAGTGCGCCGTCAAGATACACTTCCCCATACCTGCTCAGACCATCAACCTCAGCGAGAACCAAGTACGCTTCCTTGAGGTCGGTGAGACGAGAGAAATCAGCATCAACGTAGGTCCCGACGACGTTGAAGCCGAATACCTGGGCTACTGGCTCGACTTCAATGGCGGCGACCAGGATGTTGCTACCGTAGACATCAAAGGCAACACCTTGAACGTCACAGCCAAGAAGGAAGGCACAATGGGCGTTGCTGTCTGGGCAACCTGCGACGGCGCACCTGTCACCTACGACTACCTGAACATCACCGTGAAGCCCACCGTGCTGGCACAGAGCCTGACCATCATGAATCCCACAGGAATGGAACCCAAGTTCTATGCCTACGGTCAGCGGATGCAGCTGACGGCAGTCTTCACACCCGAAAATGTTGACAACGCAGAAGTAACCTGGACCAGCAGTGCACCCTCCGTAGCTACCGTTGACGAGAACGGCGTAGTGACTTCGGTATCTGAGGGCTATGCTACCATCAAGGCTACCACCACCGACGGCAGCAACCTGACAGCAGAATACCAGGTACAGGTACTCAACCCGGCCGACTGGGCTATCGTTCCTGCCAACGGCGTCACACTGAGCCGCAAGGACATGATACTCTTCCCCGGGCAAACCTATGAGATGACCGCTGCACTGCTTTCCGAGTATGCCAACACCTACGTAGATTGGGAAGTTGAGCAAATCAGTGGCGATGGCGGCCAGGTAGAAGTAACTCCGGGCAACTGGAGCGAAGGCTACGAAGCTGAGCCGGCCCAGAGCCGCTATGCAGACATCCAGGCTTACGTTCCCAACAAGGCCGAGGCCACATTCCCCATCGTGGCAAGGATTGTTGTCAAGGCGCGCGACTATGAGGGCGAAGACCAGCCCACCGACACCTGCTTCGTAACCATCCTGGACGACATCTACTTCACCGAAGCTAATGCAGAGGGTATCGACATCAAGTACCATGTCATCAGCGGCGACCCCGAGTTCCCAGAGTGCGAGCTCTATGCAGCCACAGTAATGAAGCACGACGAGAATGGCTACTACGAAACCGTAGAGCCTGCCATCGACGGCGAACTGACCGGCAAGCTGATTGTGCCTTCCGTAGCTAACGGCTACTGGGTAACCACCGTAGGCAAGAATGCTTTCTCGAAGAGCAAGATTGAGGAAGTTGAGCTGCCCGAAGGTCTGACCACCGTGGCTGCCGGTGCCTTCGAACCGAGAATCGGATTCGATAACCTGAAAGCCGTCACACTGCCCTCTACACTGAAGTACCTGGGCGATGGTGCCTTCCAGGGACAAACCAACCTGAAGCAAGTGACCATCAAGAACACGGTCGTTCCCCAGTCTATCAACGACATGGGCAATGTATCCGACATGCTGAACGGTTGCTTCGCAGGCATCGCATCCGATGCTGTGCTCAACGTGCCTTACGATTGCATCGACACCTACTTCTATCCCGGCTCTGACTGGAACAACTGGTTTGCCACCATCGACGACGGTTCGTATCTGACAGCCGAGACCGACGAGAAGCTGACCATGAGCTTCCACATCAGCAGCATGGGTGAAATGACCGCAGAGGTGAAGGGCAAGCCCATCTCCGAGATGGAGAACGAGCTGGCAGTAGATGCCAACGCTACCGAAGTGACCATTCCTATGCGAGTAGAGGGATACAAAGTGACCAGCATCAGCGAATATGCTTTCGTCAACCATGGCAATCAGGAGATTCGCTCCAAGATGGAGAAGGTATTCATCCCCGAAACCATCGAGAAGATTGACGGCAACGCATTCATGGAGTGCAAGGAGCTGAAGGAAGTCACCATAAATCGCGAGACACCTCCAGCTGTGAACGGCGCATTCGAATGCATGGACCCGATGCAGGCTCAGGAGCGCACGCTGTTCGTTCCCAATGGCTGCAAGGAAGCCTACAACGCATATCCCTGGACAACATGGTTCGGCACCATCGAAGAGCTGCCCTCTCCCGACTATCTGCCCGATACCGACATCAGCAAGATTGCCAACGTCATCTATGCTGCCAGCATGAAGGCAAATGCCGGCGAGACTGCTATGCTGTCCATCCGCATGAAGAACTCGGCTCCCATCCATGCCTTCCAGTTCCGTCTCACGCTTCCCGAGGGCGCAGAACTCGTGAAGATGGGTAAGAACAAGTTCATGGCTACGATGAACCAGGAACGTATGCCTGCCGATGCAGAACCTTTGCTCAGCTTCGCTAAGCAGGCCGACGGCACCATCATGTTCCTCGGCGGCATCATCTCCGAGGGCAGCTACGCAGCTGGCGACGGAGAAGTCATCAGCATGCCTCTCAACATTCCCGAAGGCATGGAGGACGGCGAATATCCCATCGTGCTCCAGCAGATTAAGCTGACAGAGTCAGACGTTGCCAACTACTACGAGACCAGCGTCGTGAAGTCGACACTGACCGTGGGCGAAGGCGGCGAGATCCACTACGTGCTCGGCGATGCTACAGGCGACGGCGTGGTTGACGTAAGCGACTACACCATCGTGGCCAACCAGATCCTGACCGACTCCACAACAACCGAACCTGCATCGACCCGCATGCGTGTCAAGGGCTTCAACGCAGCAGCTGCCGACATCAACAAGGACGACCAGGTAGACGTCAGCGACTACACTGGCGTGGCCAACATCATCCTGTTCGGTGGAAGCAACGGTGCCAAGAGCGTCCGCCTGCCGAACGGCAGAATGCTTGCCGGGGAAGAGAACGTGACCTCCGAGAACCTGATTTACGTGAAGGACTTCACCCTGGGCGATGGCAACACCGGCGAAATGGAACTGCCCATCTGCATGAAGAGCGAAGCTCCCATCCGTTCGTTCCAGTTCGACCTCTACATGCCCGACGGCATGGAAGCTGTGAAGACAAGCAAGGGTAAGTTCTCAACAACGTGGAATGCCGACCGTCTGCCCGCAGACGACGAGCACACGCTGAGCCTGGCACAGCAGAACGACGGCGCAATCCGCGTACTCTGTGGCTCGCTCTACGACGAGACCTTCGAAGGCGAGGACGGCGTACTGTTCAAGCTGAAGGTTAAGGTCAGCGGCATGGCCGACGGTTCGTACACCATCGCACTGAAGGACATCAAGCTGAGCGAAACCGACATCACGAAGTTCTACAAGACAACCCTCTACGAGGCTGTCATGAACATTGACACAGACACCAGCATCGATGCTGTCAGCACAGACGACCTGAAGGGAGCTGTCGTATTCGACCTCCAGGGCCGCCGCGTACAGAACACCGAAAAGGGTATCTATATCGTCAATGGTCGCAAGGTCGTGATTAAGTGAGAGTGAAGCAAGAGCTCGCTCATGCTTCACCGAACGTGAGCGAGCTCGAGCGTAGCTCAAGGTCGTGATTAAGTGAGAGTGAAGCAAGAGCTCGCTCATGCTTCACCGAACGTGAACGAGCTCGAGCGAAGCTCAAGGTATTGATTAAGTAAAGCCTCACCCAGGAAATTGATTTAATAGTCCCGCCCCCCGGACCCAGGACAAGGGAAAGGGGAACTACAGAGGGGATGCGCCTGACAAAGCAGACGCATCCCCTTGCTTTTTGTATAACACGCCGGGCGGTTCTTCTGGAAGACCCAGGCTCTTATTTTGGAAGAGCCAGGCTCTTATTTCGGAAGAGCTAGGCTCTTATTTCGGAAGAGCAAGGCTCTTATGGGCATCGCGGCACGCGCTTCTGCCGGGAGAGCCGGGCGCTTATCCTTCAGAAGACCTTGGCGAGGTCGACCTTGAGCCTTGCGCCTGCCATGACCCAGATGCCGGGCGACATTGACTGGGACACATACCGATATACAGGCGTGTACCACGTCAGGGCGGCAGACCCGAATATGCACCCCAACGCCCGGCTCGGCTCCGCCCAAATCGAATTCAGCACAATCCAATACGACCAGAACAAGCTGGACTGCCCTCCCACTGTAATAGTCAACGTGAACGTCATTGAGGACATCCGCTTCACGGAAGAGGACAAGGTGGGCAATCCCGTGACCTACGCTGTGACGACCCCCGAAGGCGGCATCTGCACGGTGTTCGGCGAGTGGGTGGACGGACACGACGAGGACGGCATCTTCATAGACGGCCACTACAACACCGCCATCGACCAGGGCACGACAGGTCTTGTAAGCATCCCGGCGCAGGCCCGCAACTACTATGTCACAGGCGTGGGCGGCTACACCTTCTGCGGATGCAGCCAGCTGGAGCAGGTAGAGTTCGAGAAGGGCATACGCTTCATCGGCGCCGAGGCCTTCAGCGGATGCAGCTCCCTTCGCGAGGTGCTACTGCCCGAGACCGTCGAGGCCTTCAACATGTATGCCTTCGCCCACCTGCCGAACCTGAAGGACGTCCACATCCTCGCCACCACACCTCCCACGGGCGGCGGCATCTATCCCGGCTTCTCCTGGGCATGGCCTGCCATTGAGAACAGCTACGCCTTCGACGGCCTCAACGGCGCCACGCTCCACGTTCCCGCCGGTGCCGCGCTGCCTACGACATCTCTCCCTGGAACGTCTGGTTCAGCACCATCACAGAAGATGCCGCAGACGGAATCGAAGCTGCTGATGGGAACTATGGGAATAATGGAAGCTATGGG
>DGTM01000045.1:67053-67523 GCA_002394305.1 Prevotellaceae bacterium UBA4336 | reverse complement strand
ATGGGAATAATGGAAGCTATGGGAACAATGAAGGCTGGTTCGACCTGAGCGGACGGCGTGTGGCGCATCCGACGAAAGGAATCTACATTTTCAACGGCAGAAAAGTTGTGAAATAAAACCGAAAGAGCCTTGCGCACGTTGCGCAAAGGCAAAATGAAATCAAAACGCGTTTGCGCACGCTGCGCAAGGCTCTTGAAAAACAAAAACACGTTTGCGCACGCTGCGCAAGGGCGAATGTACGCTCGGAGAAAGGTGACAGAAGGTTGGCAAGGGAGAACAAAGACACACTACGAAAAACGTCGAAAAATGTCTGGAGTATTGATGGGTTTGGGCGACCCCTTTAGGGTCGATGCTGCTGTCTGGCGCTCTCCGGGGGTACTTGCTACGCTCGCACCCTCGATTACTGAAAGAAGACGCTTTCAGCGTCATTCGACTGCAAAGATACGTTTATTTAAGTTTCGGGAGTTATA
>DGTM01000045.1:60804-66994 GCA_002394305.1 Prevotellaceae bacterium UBA4336 | reverse complement strand
AGTTATAAAATGGAGTTAAATAGGAAGTTATGCGCTTCGCGCAGGAAGTTAAGCCAACAAGTTGGCTGGACGATAGCTTTGGAAGCCAGTCTTCCATATTGTGTTGTCCTTTTATAACTTCCATGAGCGAAGCGAGTTTACTTCCAATTTAACTTCCAATTTAACTTCCGAAAGTTGAGTACGTTTATTAAATGAAACAACAAAATATAAACAAAGAACTTTTTCTTAGCGTTATTGTTGTAAAGCAAAGAAAAAGTCGTATCTTTGCAGTGTGAATACAAATAAATAGTAATATGGAAGACTTGGTATTATCAGTTCCCCTGCAAGATGCGGCTTTCGTTGAGACGCTGGCTTTGCGCATGGGTTGGACGATGCGCCGCCGCCGTTCCTCAATTGAGCGGTTCATCAATTCCTGCCCGAAAGCTCAGCAAATTACCGACGAGGAGATACAGGCTGAAATAAACGCTTACAGGAAAGGATTATGAAGATTCTGTTCGACACGAATCTATGGATTTCGTTCATGATTGGCAAACGGCTTGCGTCACTTGCTGATGTGCTGTGCCGCCACGATGTGGAAGTTTATGTTTGCGAACAACAATTAGACGAAATCCGTGGCGTAATTGCCCGCGAGAAGTTCGACCGCCTCATATCTGCTGAGACACGCTACTACTTCTTCGAAATGATTTACGACGTTTGCCACTTCACAGATATCACCGTTGAAGCAAAGTCTGACATCCGCGACACGAAAGACCTCTATCTTCTTTCGATGGCGGAGAGTGTTCCTGTGGATTACATCGTCAGTGGTGACCGCGACCTCACCGACATGAAGCAGCACGCAGGCATACCTATCCTGAAATTCACGGAACTGATAGACAGGCTGAATACTAATCGATAAGACAAGAGAGACGATAGATAAGTTTGTCGGACATATATATAATAACGTAACAGAGTAGCCTATGGCATAAACAAAGGAATTAGACATATAGACAAGAAGCGTTAGTTATATTCTTGCTTATCGAAATTCGGCAAAATTAAGAAAGCACCTGGAGTAAAAGACTAATGCTCACGTCGCAAGGCGTGGGCTTTTACTCGTATATGGTGCAATGGTGTTTGCCGATACCTCGATAAGCGTAGACGATGAAGTCCACGTTTTTTTTGTCCCTTTCCGAACATAAGAACGAATTAACTCATAAAACTAATAAACTTACAAACAAACTAAACTAAACAAAAATGAAGAAACGACTACTTCTGCTCCTTTGCTTATTAGTGACGGCGGGGAGTGCAGTCTGGGCAGACATTGCATCAGGCACATTCAAGAACGGCGGAACATGGAAGATTTCCGATCAAGGAGAGTTGTATGTGGATGCTACCACTATTCCGGATAGAGTTTGCACGTATCGTCGAAATTATATGTCTGATCGTAATATTTACTATGTCACGCGCAATGTAACTCCTGCTCCTTGGGATGGTTATTGCACCGAGATAAAATCGATACGCATATCTAAAAACACAAAAACAATTGGAGAATGGGCTTTTCACTATCTCGCTTATGCGAATGATATTATCTTTGAATCTCGCAACAATGCGGATTTGGTAATAAAAAGGAATGCTTTTGAAGGCGCAGGGTGCTGTACCACTACAGGCGTATCATCGTTAGATTTGACATGCGTAAAGTCCCTTGGTGCCGAAGCCTTTAAAAAATGCGCACAATTAAAGCAAGTGATTTTGGAAGATAATCTCACCACTGTAGGAGATAGTGTCTTCGTAGATTGTCCAGGCTTATGGAAGGAAGGCTCATATATCAAATTACCACCCAACAATACTTTGTTGTGCAACAATTATTGGGAATTAACCCCAAATGAAAGTATCACATGGCTACCTGATGGAAGTGGCAGGAAAAATCATCCGTATTGTGACCTTTCGGGTGTAACATATATAGCACCGCCGTCCAAGTATGGTCAATACATCCCACAATTCAACTCAAATGTTAAGTTCTACTACGGAGAATTAGGATATTGGTTGTATAGCCCTAATACCCTTTATATCTATCAAGATAGAGACTACGCAAATCCATCGGACAGGCCCTGGCATTCTTTTGCTTCAAGTATCTCATCGGCGAGTATTTATACCACAACAATTGGCAAAAACACATTTAATGGCTGTACTGCATTGCATTTTGTCAACTCATCCGGAATTGAAGCACATTTGGATAATATCATCAACATCGGAGAGAATGCTTTCTATGGCTGCCAGCAACTAAACATGGTAAACTTGCCTCGCATCCAGACCATAGGCAATAGTGCCTTTGAAAATTCCGGTGTGACAAAAGTAAGTCTTAATAGTATTTACTTGAACAAGAATACCACGGAGGGATTCAAATATATCGGCAATAACGCTTTCAAGGCTACTCCCTTGAGTTACATTTATGTATTTGGTGATTGCCCCCAGACATCAAGTGATGCGTTTAGCAACCTGACATCCAGTCAGACATTTTTATGTGTTCCACCTTACTATTCCAGCCAGTATGAGCAATCTCCGTGGAACAGTCTTAAGATGCAAAAGATATTTGATTATCCTGTTGTCAACGAATATAGCCATTGGAAATGGGAACTTGATGCTTCTGGCACATTGACCATCAGCGGCAATGCCAATAATCTTTTCTGGAGCACCCCGACCGCAGTACCTTGGTATGGCTATCGTGAGTATATCCGCAAGATTGAAATGGGAGACGGTATCACCACCGTTGGCCGTAATGCTTTTTATGGCTGTGTCAATCTGCTCAGCGTAAATGCAACGGGCATAAAAGAATTGGGTGATAATGTTTTTGAGAATTGTTCTTCATTGACGAGTATTAGTTTCCCCAAGGTGCAAACCATTGGCGACCGCGCCTTTGCAGGCTGCTCTAACATCAGAAATTACTCGTTTGGTTCAGAACTGCAGTCCATCGGCAAGAATGCTTTCGACGGCTGCACAAATGTTGACGTGATGGCACTCTCTGCCGCCACGCCTCCCGAAGTGACTGCCGAGACATTTGTGGGCTTGGGTTCTAATGGTTCTGGCTCAAGTGGTCGTCGCCGTGCTGGTGCTACAGGACAAAAGGGTGTTACGCTCGATGTGCCGGAGGAATATATGACCAAGTATATGGCCAACATCTATTGGCGACTGTTTGCCTTCTACACTGGCGAACACGGCAATGTGGTGAAGAGCGGCAAATACTACGACGGCCTCTGGGTCATCTACTCCGACGGCACGCTCATAGCAAGCTCGAACACTTCGGAAGGCGGCATAGACGGTTTCTATCTCCAGCCCTCCGTCAAGCGCGTGGAGTTTCTGGGCAATGCCACGGAGCTGAATTGGACAGGTTTCGGTACCAACGACCTGCCCAACGTCGAGGAGATTGTCCTCTCGCCAGCAATGACGAAGCTCGGCAACGAAGCATTCAAGGGCCTCTCGAAGCTCAAGAGCATCAACCTTGAAGGCGTGGAGAGCATCGGCAGCGAGACCTTCAAGGGCTGCTCAAGCCTGACCAAAGCCGATATGGGGAATGTAACGGAGATTGGCGACCGCGCCTTCGAGGGCTGCACGAGCCTGGCCGATGTCACGCTCTATGGCAAGGGCGGCAAGATAGGCTACTATACCTTCAAGGACTGCACAAGCCTGAAGAGCATCGACATGGGCGGTATTAACTACGCCGCCTCCGGCGTCTTCGAGGGCTGCACAGCCCTGGAGAGCGTCGTCTTCCGCGGACGGGCACTCCAGGTATATAGCAATATGTTCAAGAACTGCGCGGCACTGAAGAGCATCGATGTGACCGACGACTGCTGGAGCATCAACGCCAGCTCCCTTGCCGGCACGGGCATCAGCCGCATCTACAGCGCAAGCCCAAAGCCTCCGAAAATCAACGAGACAGCCTTCGGCGACCGTCCGCTCACAAGCATCACAGCGTATGTTCCCGCCGACTACATGAACGCCTACCGCAAGGCTCCCATGTGGCGCGACATGAACTTCGCCGTTGATGAGCGCTACGGCGAACCGCAGCTGCCCACAGGCGGCAGTGTTGGCGAGAAAGGCACTTGGGAGCTTGACGAGCTGGGTGTCCTGACCATCGACTGCGAGGGCAAGATGCCTGCAAGCGACCAGTACTTCGGCGCTGATGCCGCCAACAACCGCAGCTGGTACAGCACCTTCGACCGCTGGACAGGCTTCATCGAGAACGTCCGCTACACCGACCGCGTGACTTACATTCCGCAGAATGTGACCGACAAGGAGGCGGAACCCGGCACCTACCACAGCGCGAAGACCGTGGAGATAGGCTGCAACGTGGATACCATCAGGGGGAATGCCATGCGCTACACAGGCCTGACCGACGTCTATTGCTTCGCCCCCGAACCTCCCTTCATCGTCACGAGCGAAGAGAACGGCACCTTCGACAAGGCAGCTCTCCTTGCCAATGGCACGACCCTGCACGTCGTGGATTTCCAAGGCACACTGGAGAAGTACAAGAACAGCTACCGCTGGAACTGGTTCCCGAAGATTGTCGCCGACCTGCCCACCCGCAAGCCCGGCACCATCATGGTGGAGAGGGTACACGTCACCAGCGCCACAGGAACCTGGCTCAGCGTGAGAAGCAGCGAACTTGGCTCCACGACCGTACAGCTTGAAGCAAACGTCTATCCCGCCAATGCCGACAACACCGCTGTTGTATGGACTTCTGAGGACGAGAGCGTCGCAACAGTCGATGCAAACGGCCTTGTGACCATCATCGGCTATCCCGACATGATGGAGGTAGGCATTACCGCCACAGCCGCCGACGGCTCGAACCGCAAGGGAACAGTTAACTTGCGCATCGTCAATCCCGAGAACGACTGGGGAAGTGTCCTCTGCGAAGGCATGGACGTGGACCGCAAGACCATCACCATCATGAAGTCGCAGCAGACTCCCGCCACCATCACCGTCCAGCTCACGCCTGCCAACTCGACAGCCAACATCGAGTTCGACGTAATAGAAAACAGCAACAGCGCCACCATACAGGTGGAAGCAGAATACGATAATGCGACAGGCCGCAGGACAGGCGTGTTCCACATCTCTGCTCCCGACCCGATGATGATGCCCGAGATAAGGACAGGCTCCACGCAAATCCATTTCTACACGCACTACTACGACGAAGAGAAGCTGGGTACAGAATATCCCCAAGTGTGGGTCAACGTGAATGTCATTGAGGATGTCAGGTTCACGGAAGAGACTGTGCAGAAGGTTCCCGTGACCTACGCCGTGACGACCCTCGACGGCAGCACCTGCACCGTCTATGGCGAATGGGTAGATGGACACGACGAGAACGGCACCTGGGTTGACGGAGGCTACAACACCGCCATCGACCAGAGTACAGCGGGGCTTGTGACAGTTCCCAACAAGGCACGCAACTACTACGTCACAGGTGTGGATGGCAGTGCTTTCGCCGACTGCTCGCAGCTGGAGGAGGTTGAGTTCGAGTCCGGCATCAAGTTCATTGGCAACAGCGCCTTCACCGGTTGCAGCAATCTGCGCGAAGTGCTTCTGCCCGAGACCATCGAAGCCTTCGGCTACAGCAGCTTCAGCAACCTGCCGAACCTGAAGGACGTCCACATCCTCGCCACCACGCCTCCCACGGGCGGCGGCATCTATCCCGGCTTCTCCTGGGCATGGCCTGCCATTGGCGACAGCTACGCCTTCGACGGCCTGACAGGAGCCACGCTCCATGTTCCCGCCGGCTGCAGCGAGGCCTATAACATCTCTCCCTGGAACGTCTGGTTCAGCACCATCACAGAAGATGCCGCAGACGGAATCGAAACCATTGACCATTCACCATTGACCATTGACCATTCTGGCGGCTGGTTCGACCTCAGCGGTCGCAAACTCACTGGCAAACCCACGAAGCCCGGCCTCTACATCAATGGCGGAAGAAAGGTCGTGATTAAGTGAGCGTGAAGCTTGAGCTCGCTCATGCTTCACCGAGCGTGAACGAGCTCGAGCGAAGCTCAAGGTATTGATTAAGTAAAGCCTCACCTTAATAGTCCCGCCCCCCGGACCCAGGACAAGGGAAAGGGGAATTACAGAGGGGATGCGCCTGACAAAGCAGACGCATCCCCTTGCTTTTTGTATAACACGCCGGGCGGTCCTTCAGGAAGAGCCAGGCTCTTATTTCGGAAGACCC
>DGTM01000045.1:27872-60682 GCA_002394305.1 Prevotellaceae bacterium UBA4336 | reverse complement strand
AGGCTCTTATTTCAGAAGAGCAAGGCTCTTATGGGCATCGCGGCACGCGCTTCTGCCGGGAGAGCCGGGCGCTTATCCTTCAGAAGACCTTGGCGAGGTCGACCTTGAGCCTTGCGCCTGCCATGACCCAGATGCCGGGCTGAGGCACGGAGCCGAGGTCGTAGTAGCGGTGGTCGGTGATGTTGGTGGCCTGGACGTAGAGGTTGTAGCGGGGCGCATCCCACTGCAGCTTGGCGTCGAGCGTCCAGTAGGGATGGTAGCCGACGCGCTGGCCGCCACTCATGTAGCTGCCCATGCGCTGCTGCCAACGCACGTCCCATGCCATGGAGAGACGGCTGACGATGCGGTGCGTCAGGCTCGCCACGAACTTGTGCCTGAGGTACTCCATCGCGTAGTTGCTCTTGTAGACGCCCTCGGCATCGTGCTTGTCCTGGTAGATATAGGTGTAGCCCAGGCTGGCGGTCTGCACCCACGTGTCGCGGGCGAGGAGCTGTGGGAAGGATACCTTGCCCTGCAGCTGCACACCGACGTTGTCGAGGCGGAAGGCTGCGGTGTGGTAGATGTCGTCGGGCGCATACATCACCCAGTCGATCATCTGTGTGCCACGGTGGTAGAAGCCGCGCAGCGAGGCGCTCACGCCCGGCGCGGTGTACTGTCCGCCCAGCGAGAAGGAGTGGTTGTGCTCGGGGCGGAGGTCGCGGTTCCCCTCGTGCGTCGGGCTCTTGTAGTAGAGCTCGGTGAAGGTAGGCAGGCGGAAGCCTTTGTTGTAGGAGAAGAGCACCTTCCAGCGGGACGCGGGTCGCCAGGCAATGTCGACGCCCGGATAGAAGCTGAAGCCGTGTCCGATGCCGGAGGTGCGGCTTGCCATGAGGCCAGCGGAGAGCGTCCAGCCGGGCAGCAACACGTTGTGCTCCACGGAGAAGGATGTGGTGGTGCGGCCATCGCTGCGGGTGTAGGTGCTCTGACCGTTAGCCTCCGACCAGAGACCGACGGGCACATAGTTCCCGGGCTCCAGGTCGCGCCCGAGGTTGGTGCTGAGGATGTCCTCGTGGCGGATGAGGGCGGAGACGGCGGTCCGGCCGGCCAGCCAGTCGAAATGTCCGCCCACGCGGATGCCATAGACGTCCGAGCGATGGAAGTTCTCGCCGAATGTCTGGCCGTGGATGAGCTCGAAGTTGTCGTGAGAGCGGTTCCAGAAGACCTGCGGCGTGAAGTGGAAGCGTCCCTTCGTCTCGGCGCTGACGCTGGTCATGATGCGCTGGTTGCGCTCGTACTGGTCGGGATAGGCAGCGCTGTAGAAGGTGTTGGCGCCATAGTGCTTCCGGCTGTAGCCGAACTGCCAGTCGAGGCGGAGGCTCTGGTCCTCGTAGTCGCCCTGATAGTAGAGCTGACCCTTCTGCCAGGAGCTGTTCTGCGTGCCGCCGTCGGTCCTGCCCCCGCTGCCGCTGATGCGGTTGCTGACACGGCCGGTGGTGAGCGCCAGGCGAGCTTCGCCCTCGGCCGTCCCGAAGGAGCCGCCCGCTGCGCGGAGGTCCGCCGTCCGCCCCTTGTCCTGCCGTGTGACGATGTTGATGGCTCCGCCGAAGCTCTGGCCGCCATAGACGCGACTGGCCGCGCCCTCAAGCACCTCGATGCGCTCGATGTCGCTGATGCTGACGGGCAGGTCTGCCGAAAGATGTCCTGTCTGGGGATTGCCGATGTCGATGCCGTTGAGCAGGAGGGTGACCTGGTCGAAGGTGCCGCCATCGATGCTGATGTCCGTCTGAATACCAAAGCCACCGCGCTGCCGGACGTCCACGCCGGTGACTAACTTGAAGAGGTCGTTGATACTCTGCACCGCCGCCTGCTCGATGTCCTGGCGGCTGAGTACACTCACGATGCGTGCCGACTGCAACTGCGTCAGCGGGGCCATGGTGCCGCTCACGGTCACCTCGGTCAAGTCTCCCTCGTCGATGGTCTCCTTCTCTTCGGCCTCCGTCACGACGGTGTCGTTGAGGCGGGCATGTGCCTGGGCCGCCACACCGAGCGTGGCGACGCTGAGGATGCCGATGCGTACCTGACGATGAAGACTGGCGAAAGCGCTGTAGCCCCTGTTGGCGAACTGCCTCCAGGTGACGACGGCTGGCCTGTCTTGATGTTTGTTGTACATTGGTTGATTGATTGGTTATTGAATAAGTGAATAAAAAAAGGCCCCTCTCCTCGGAGAGGGGTTTGGGGTGAGGCTTTTATATGAGCGGCATTCCGGCCTCGCGACATTCCTGCCGCATGGCGTCGGGCCAGATGCTGGCCTGCGTCTCGCCGATATGCGCCTTGTGCAGGAGCACCATGCAGAGACGGCTCTGTCCGATGCCGCCGCCGATGGTCAGGGGCAGCGTACCGTCGAGCAGCCGCCGGTGGAAGTAGAGCTCCTTGCGCTCCTCCTTGCCCTGCAGGGCGAGCTGGCGCAGCAATGCCTCCTTGTCCACACGGATGCCCATCGAACTGAGCTCGATGCTCCGCCCCAAAATGGGGAACCAGACGAGCAGGTCGCCGTTGAGCCCCAGGAAGCCGCTCTCGCCGGGCGTGCTCCAGTCGTCGTAGTCGGGAGCACGGTTGTCGTGCACCTCGCCATTGCTGAGCTTGCCGCCGATGCCCATAATGAACACGGCCCCGTACTTCTGGCAGATGAGGTGCTCGCGCTCCTTGGCCGTCTTGTCGGGGTACATCTGCAGCAGTTCCTCGCTGTGGATGAAGTGGATGTCCTCGGGCAGATAAGGCTGGAGCTGGGCATACGTCTCGCAGATGTAGAACTCGGTGCGCAGGATAGTACTGTAGATTTTCTGCACGATGCGGCGCAGGTATGCCTCGGTGCGATGCTCGGGCAGCAGGACGCGCTCCCAGTCCCACTGGTCGACGTAGAGGCTGTGTATGTTGTCCAGCTCCTCATCTGCACGGATGGCGTTCATGTCGGTGACGATGCCAAAGCCGGGCTTCGTTTTGTACTCCGCCAGCGTCAAGCGTTTCCACTTCGCCAGGGAGTGCACCACCTCGGCCACGGCATCGTCCATGTCCTTGATGGGGAAGCAGACGGGGCGCTCCACGCCGTTGAGGTCGTCGTTGATGCCCAGGCCCCGCAGCACGAAGAGCGGTGCCGTGACGCGACTAAGCCTCAGCTCGGCACTGAGGCTGCACAGGAAAAAGTCTTTTATCTTCTTTATTGCCTGCTCTGTCTGGCTGAGGTCCAGCAAGGCTTTGTACCCAGCAGGCTTCAAGAGTTTGCTCATGATTACCTTCGTATTAACGCTTTATCTTTCAAAATTCAATGCAAAGGTAGAGCTTTTATTTCAAATTGTCAACAATAAAGGGCGAAAATGTTTCATAAATCATCATTTTCGCCCTTTATCGTTTAATTCAGAGTTCTGCGTCGCTGCATTGGAAGGTCGTGCCCCGACTGATGTCGCCTGTGGTGAGCCCCAGCTTGAGCCACTTCATGCGCTGCTTGCTGGTGCCGTGTGTGAAGCTCTCGGGCTGGGAGTATCCGCGGGCCTTCTCCTGGAGGTAGTTGTCGCCGATGACCTGCGCACAGTGGATGGCTTCCTCCAGGTCGCCGTCCTCCAGGCTGCCGAACATCTTGTTGTCGTGGTAAGCCCAGACGCCCGCATAGAAGTCGGCCAGGAGCTCCAGGCGGACACTCACGCGGTTGGCGTCCGTCTGGTTCATCCTCGACATCTGCTCGTGCGCCTTGGAGAGCGTGCCCAACAGGTACTCCACGTGGTGCCCCACCTCGTGGGCTATCACGTAGGCATAGGCAAAGTCGCCGTCGGCTCCGAGCTGCTGCTTCATGGAGGTGAAGAAGGAGAGGTCGATGTAGAGGCACTGGTCGGCAGAGCAATAGAAGGGGCCCATGCTCGACTGTCCGCCGCCGCATGCGGTCTGTACGCTGCCCGTGTAGAGCACCATCTTGGGCGGTTCGTAGGTGCGGCCCAGCTTCTTGAATTCTGCAGTCCACACATCCTCGGTTCCCGCCAGTATCTGTCGCGAGAACTTGGCAAGCTCTTCTTCCTCGGGCGTAAAGGCGCGTCCGTCGGCTGTCTGCTCGGTGACGTTGCCCTCCAGCAAGCCCGTGTTGTTGACGAAGTCGCCCAGGTTGCCGCCTGTGGCCCACGTCAGAAGTAATGCAATGAGCATGCCTCCGATGCCCATTCCGCCTATCTTCGCTGTAGAACGCATTCTGCGGCGGTCATCAACGTTTGTACTTTCTCTTCTTCCTGTTAGTTTCATAGTAGTATGGCTTTATGTTAGTATTAATGATGTCTGTTTGGGGTGCTCACGTTCTCCGCTATTCGATTTCGCTCAGCTCGAGCCAACGCATGGACTTCTCGTCGAGCTGTTCGTTCACGACCGGCAGACGTTTGCTCATGTCGATGATTTCCTGTGTGGAAAGGGTTCCGCTGCTGAGGGCCGCTTCGATTTCCGCTTTCTCCTGCTCCAAGGCCTCGATTTCCTTTTCCAGGGCTTGGAACTCCTGCCTCTCGCGGAAGGTCATCCTGGGCTTGCGGGTCCCTTCCGTGCTGCCCTTCGGGGGGAGTGACTTTTTATGGCTGTCAGCCTTTGAAGCTCGCCCGTCAGCAGGAAGCTGGGAGGCGACGGTCTTCTCCCACTCGCGGAACTGCGTGTAGTTGCCCGGGAAGTCCTTCACCTCGCCATTGCCATTGAAGACAAAGAGATGGTCGACGACCTTGTCCATGAAATAGCGGTCGTGGCTGACGATGATGACACAGCCGTGGAAATCCTGGAGGTACTGCTCGAGAATCTGCAGGGAGTTGATGTCGAGGTCGTTGGTCGGTTCGTCGAGGACGAGGAAGTTGGGGCTTTGCATCAGCACGGTGCAGAGATAGAGCCTGCGCTTCTCGCCTCCCGAGAGCTTGTAGATGTAGTTCTGCTGCTGCAAGGGCGAGAACATGAAGTGCTGGAGGAACTGCATGGCCGAGAGACGTCTGCCGCCTCCGAGGTCGATGTATTCGGCTATCTTGCGGACGGCGTCGATGACCTTCATCTGCTCGTCGAACTGCATGCCGTCCTGACTGTAGTAGCCGAAGCGGACGGTCTCGCCGATGACGAAGCGGCCGCTGTCGGGTTTCACCAGGCCGAGCAGCATCTTGACGAACGTGCTCTTCCCCGTTCCGTTAGCCCCGACGATGCCAAGCTTCTCGTAGCGCGAGAAGTTGTAGTAGAAGTCCTTGAGGATGATGCGGTCTCCGAAGCTTTTGCTGACGTATTCCGCCTCGAAGATTTTGCTGCCGATGTAGGTGGACTTCGTTTGCAGCTTCACCTGCTGCTCTTCCAAATGGCGGTGGGCGCGTTTCTCCAGGTCGTAGAAAGCCTCCTCGCGGTAGCGGGCCTTATGGCCGCGAGCCTGGGGCATGCGCCGCATCCACTCGAGCTCTGTGCGGTAGAGGTTCGTGGCCCGCGCCACCTCAGCCCGCGCCACCTCCAGCCGCTGGGCACGCTGCTCGAGGTAATAGGCATAGTTGCCGTGATAGGTATAGATAGTCTCGTCGTCCATCTCGAGGATGACGGAACAGATGCGGTCCAGGAAGTAACGGTCGTGCGTCACCATCAGCAACGTCATGCTGGAACGGGAGAGGTAGTTCTCGAGCCACTCTATCATCTGCAGGTCGAGGTGGTTCGTCGGTTCGTCGAGGATGAGCATGTCGGGCTCCATGATGAGGGTGTTGGCCAGCGCCACGCGCTTGAGCTGTCCGCCCGAGAGCTGGGCCAGGGGCTTGTCGAACTCGGTGATGAAGAGCTGCGAGAGGATGGCCTTGGCGCGTGTCTCGTAGTCCCACGCCTTGAGCACCTCCATGCGGTCGAGAATCGACTGCAGTCCCTCCTGGCTCCCCGAGGCCATGCATGTCTCGTATTCGCGTATGAGGTTCGTCGTCTCGTTCCCATGCCAGAAGCAAGCCTCGATGACGGTGAGGTCGAGGGGATAGCTGGGCGTCTGCTCCAAGTAGCCGACCCGCAAGCCGTTGCGGTAGACGACCTGCCCCTCGTCGGCCTGGTCGGTGCCGCTCAGGATGTTGAGCAAGGTGCTTTTGCCCGTTCCGTTCTTGGCAATAAGGCCCACCTTCTGCCCTTCGCCTATGCTGAAGCAGAGGTTCGAGAAGAGTGTCCTGTCCCCCACCCTTCGCGTTAGATTTTGTACCTGCAGGTATGAATTCATGCCTTTTTCTTGCAAAATTACATAAAAAACGGCGAAAAACAACATTTTTGAATTTAATTATTTTGTTTTTTGGATTTATTGCCATACCTTTGCACCGCAAAAACAAGAGATAACGCCGTTGGCTTTCTTCGTCTTGCCCCATAAAGACGTTACTTTCCGACGAAACGAGATTTCCCCTACACATTACATATTTATATTAATAAGCATCACCTTTTATGCACAAAAGCGAATTGGAAGGAATGACTCTGGCTGAGCTTACTACGCTTGCCGGAGAAATCGGAGCAGAACTTAGCGATGACCAAACAACGCTCATCTATAACATACTGGATGCCCAGTCCCTTCAGGCTCCTGTTGAGGTCAAGCCCAAGAAACGCGGACGCAAGTCGAAAGCCGAGAAGGCTGCCCTGGAAGAGGAACTGAACGCAGCAAGCCTCGTGTCCGAACCGACGCAGACGGAGGAGGAAGAGCTGACAGAGGCACAGGCAGAAGCCGACGAGGCAGCTGCCGAAGCTGAAGTGAAGACCTCCAAGAAGCGCGGACGCAAGTCGAAGGCCGAGAAAGCCGCCCTGGAGCAGGCTTCCCAGGAAAAAGCCGCCGAGGAAACGGTGGCCGAGGACCAGACGGAAGAAGCTGCACCCGAAGCAGCAGGCGCAGAGACCCCGGAAGCCGAGGTCGTGCCCGAGAAGAAACGCCGCAAGCGCATCGGAGAGACAAGAGCCGAGATGGAACGGGTGCGGAACGAAGCCGCCCTCGGCACGTCCGAGCAGGAGAAAGCCCAGACGGAGAACAGCGCAGACCTCAGAGGCGATGAGAACTTCATCATCATCCAGGACATCCCCACCATAGAGGAACAGATCAGCAACTACCTGAACACACCTCGTGGCTCGGCCTACACAGGCAAGGCCATCCAAGAAGAGGCCCTCGAAGAAGAGCCCCTCACCGCCACCCCCAAGCTGGAGCTGAAGCCGAAGCGCACGGCAGAGGAGCCCAGATACAACTTCGGCGAAAGCATCCGCGGAGAAGGCGTGCTCGAGGTCATGCCCGAAGGATTCGGCTTCCTGCGCAGCAGCGACTACAACTACCTGAGCAGTCCCGACGACATCTTCGTCCCGCAGCAGACCGTCAAGCAGTACGGCCTCAAGACAGGCGACGTGGTGGAAGGCCCGGTCCGTCCGCCGATACGCGGCGAGAAATTCTTCCCGCTGATTCGCGTAGAACACGTCAACGGCTGCAACCCCGAAACGGTGCGCGACCGCAGCCCCTTCGAGAATCTCACGCCCCTCTTCCCCGACGAGAAGTTCAAGCTCTGCACGGGCAAGGGCGACTCCCTCTCGGCTCGTGTGGTCGACCTCTTCGCCCCCATCGGCAAGGGCCAGCGTGCCCTCATCGTGGCTCAGCCAAAGACCGGTAAGACGCTCCTGATGAAGGACATCGCCAACGCCATCGCCGCCAATCACCCCGAGGCCTACCTGATGATGCTGCTCATCGACGAACGTCCGGAGGAGGTGACCGACATGGCCCGCACCGTCAAGGCCGAGGTCATAGCCAGCACCTTCGACGAACCTGCCGAGCGCCACGTGAAGATAGCCGGCATCGTGCTGGAGAAGGCAAAGCGCATGGTGGAATGCGGACACGACGTCGTCATCTTCCTCGACTCCATCACGCGTCTGGCCCGCGCCTACAACACCGTATCGCCCGCCAGCGGCAAGGTGCTCAGCGGCGGTGTGGACGCCAATGCCCTGCACAAGCCCAAGCGCTTCTTCGGCGCAGCCCGTAACATCGAGAACGGCGGCAGCCTGACCATCATCGCCACAGCCCTCATCGACACCGGAAGCAAGATGGACGAGGTCATCTTCGAGGAGTTCAAGGGAACGGGCAACATGGAGCTGCAGCTCGACCGCGTGCTCTCCAACAAGCGCATCTTCCCCGCTGTGAACATCATCGCCAGCAGCACACGCCGCGACGACCTGCTGCAGGACAAGATGACGCTGGACCGCATGTGGATTCTGCGCAAGTTCCTGGCCGACATGACCTCGCTCGAGGCCATGAACGAAGTCAAGTCGCGCCTCGAGAACACCGAGAGCAACGAGGAATTCCTGCTCAGCATGAACTCATAGGGAAAGCCCCGCTGCGGCACGAAAAGCGTGTCGCAGCAGCTTCTTCCCTACAGGCGCATGCCGACAAAGGCACGGGCAACCCACTTGTTTTGGTTGATGATGACGTTCTTGTCATCGAAGAGAGAATTGCTCATGACAAGGGTGGCGCCAAGAAACCAGCGCGGCGAGATGGTGAAATTGATGGCGGCCCGCTCGTTGAATATCATGTTGAAGCGCATCGGTCCCGCCCCTCTTTCGTTGCCGTTAATCGTCAGTTTGTTGCGATTGTAAACGACGAACGTGGGAAGCGCGGACAGATGGATGAGCCATCTCTTGCCCAGCACGAGGTTGTAGCCGTAGCCGCCTCCTATGCCGAGATGCCCTACCTTCATGGTCACTTCGGGTGCCTCTGGCCGCCGGACCTTGAGCTCCTCGTTGGTCACGATGCTTCCGCCCTGGTAACTCAAGCCGGCAAGCCACGAGCCTGCCGAGCGCCGCTGGATGTACGACTGGTTGAAGGCGGCGGGAAAGGAGAAGCGATGGTGGTTGAAGCAGTAGTAACCCGTTATGTTGAACACTTTCATGGTGACGTCGCCCTGCTCCATGCGACTCGTCACATCGCCCCGCTCGACGTTGCCTGACATTGAGTACGAGCGCTGATAGCTTGCGTCGAAGCTCAGACGACTGCCGAAGTAATTGAAGTTCAGTTCGTAGTCATTGTAGGAACCTCCCAGCTTGGCAGGATTGATGGCATAGGATGCGGCAAGACCGCGATAGGCCACTCCGATGGAAATCGTCATCTTGTGGCTCGTGCTGAGGTCGGCTCTCGAATAGACATCGTTCACCGTTCCCTTCGCATGGATGCTGTTGCCGGTCACATTGTACCTGAGCTTCAGCGTCAGCTTCCCCACGGGCCGGACCACATAGTTCGTGTCGTACGACGTACGGTAGTAGCGTTCGGCCAGGATGCCATCGACCTTCGTCCAAATCTTCTTCAGACGTCCCTCTGCCCGGGCGGGCGAAAAGGCGAGAAGCGCCATGAAGAGGAGCACATATCTTCCTATGGGACATTCCTTCATCTTCACTGCCGATTAGAACTCATAACCAAGGTTCAGATAGAAATACGGCTCCTTGGTGTGGCTGCTGTAGCCGAAGGTTGCACCCAACGGACCGAACATCGTGTTGAAGTAGTAGGCGGTCTGGATGCCGAAAAGGGTCCTGTTGTCGAAGAGCTCCTTTAGCTTCTCCGACTGCTGGGCACCGGTCAGCCGGAGCAGGACGTAGTGGTTGGAACCAATCCGAAGCTGCCCCTGGAGCTGTACTGCCACGAGGTGGTCGCTGACAAACTCCAATTTTCCTATGCCGGCGAAAGGCATCTGCTGCTCGACGTAATGGCCGAACCAGTCGCCGCCCACCGTATTGGCAAAGACAAGGGGCACGGTCTTGCCCAGCAGGAGACGGCCATAGACCATCGGCTGGAACGTGAACCGCTTGCCGAAGGTGAACGACTTGCGCCAGCTTGCACTGATGTCGTTCAGGCCTGCAGCACCCTCCAGCTTCACGAAGTTGTCGGTCAGATAGGCATAAGCGGCCTTGAAGCGAGCTCCGCGCGTCGGGAAGTACCAGTTGTCTTCGCTGTTGTAGTCGAGGCTTGCGCGGTAGCTGATGTAGTGTCCATTGTTGAGCGTGATGTCCGTCGACTGGTCCGACTCGAGTTTGTCGCGGTAGCTCATGTAGTCCCAGCGCATGCCTGCCTGGAAGTTGAAGTGCTTGTAATCGAAATTGATGGGCGTGGCTTCTGCCTGGAACTGATGGTAGAGGATGTTGTAGTCGTGGTTGCCTTTGACATAAACGTCCAGGTCGTTTCGGCGATAAGCGAAGCTGATTGTCGGTCGGGTAAAGCTGCGGGGGTGGACGGTAAGCTCGCCGCGGGCCATGATGCGCTTGCCGAGCCGGACCGTCAGCTCTGTGTTCATGGGCACAGCAGACTTCAGGGGCACATCAAGTCCAAGCCGGACTGCGGCGTATTCCTCTGTGTCGAAGCGCAATCCGACATGTGCCTGTGCCGTCTTCCGCTCGCCGGCCACAAGAAGGACGTCCACGCCGTCGGCGTCGGGCTGCAGGTGACATTCGGCTGTCTTGCAGAAGAGGTCGACACGCATCGAGGCGGTCAGCTGCTGCTGCAGGTTGACATCCACGCTGTCCGTCCTGCTGAGGTTGAACTTCTGTCGCAGGAAGCGTTCGTCCTGCGGCGTCATGTTCTCGAAGATGAAGCGCTTGACGTGCTGCCGCTCGGTCATCACTTTCGGGCGGAGCGGATGGTGTATGGTGGGGCGGAAGCTGTCGTCGATGCCTATCTCCCGCTTCAGGCGGAGCAGGTCGTCCCAATGGTGCATGGCTTCTTCCTCGCCCCTTCGTATCAAGGTGTCAATGGCTACCGAAGTGAAGCTTGCGGTGTTGTAGCCGGTGGTGTTCACCTGTAGGTGGAGATCCGTCAGAGCCAGGTTCTCCTCGACCTTGTTCTTGCAGTTGACGTCGACTATCTGTCCCAGGACACCGAGCGTGCCCTTTATCTCGTCCGCCGTCTTCGGTTTGTCCTGTACGGTAACGCCAATGATGATATCTGCGCCCATCTGGCGGGCGATGTCAGCAGGATAGTTGTTCTTCAAGCCGCCGTCGACGAGCACCATGTCGCCGAGCCTGACGGGAGCAAAGGCGGCAGGGATAGCCATCGAGGCTCGCATGGCCTGCGGCAGACGCCCGCTGTGGAAGTCGACCTCGCTGTTGTCGATGATGTTTGTCGCCACGCAGGCGAAGGGAATCTTCAGGTCCCTTGAGAAGTCGAGCGAATCGGTGTAGCCTGCGCAGAGCTGGCCGAAGAGTTCGGCGAGGTTCTTTCCCTTGATGAGGCCGCCGTCGCTGGCTTTCCTGCGGAGAGAGAGGGCTGTGGAAAAGACGTAGGTGAAGCGTTTGCTGCGGTCGCTGAGGCTGAGGTTGCGGAGGTCCTCCTTGTCGGTGATGACGTAGCTCCAGTCCTGCCGGCGCACTACGGAGTCGAGCGAGCCAGCATTGTAGCCGATGGCATACAGGCCGCCGATGATGCTGCCCATCGATGTGCCGGTGATGACGTCGACGGGGATGCCTGCCCGCTCCAGCACCTTCAGCACACCGATGTGCGCCATTCCTTTGGCTCCGCCACCGCTTAGGACGACCCCGACCTTCTTCCTTTCCGCCGGTTTGCCGTCCTGTTGTGCATGCGAAAGGCTGCAGAGCAGCGATGCGATGGCGAACAGCAAAAGCCTCCTGAGCATAGCGCTATGCGTAATACAGATGCTTGCCTGCCGCAAGGGTGTTGAGCATGAGCATACAGATGGTCATGGGTCCGACGCCGCCAGGGACGGGCGTGATGTATGAGCAGAGCGGGGCTACGCTGTCGAAGTCCACGTCGCCGGAGAGCCGGAATCCGCTCTTCTTCGTGGCGTCGGGGACGCGGGTCGTGCCGACGTCGATGACGACGGCGCCGGGCTTCACCATGTCGGCCTTGAGGAAGGCGGGCTGTCCGATGGCTGCGATGATGATGTCTGCCTGCCGGCACTCTTCCCGGAGGGTTGCCGAGCGGCTGTGGCAGACGGTCACCGTGCTGTCGCCGTACTGTTTTTGCATCATGAGCTGTGCCATGGGTTTGCCCACGATGTTGCTGCGACCCAGGATGACGCACTTCTTGCCGCTGGTCGGGATATTGTAGCGACGCAGCAGCTCGAGGATGCCCTTCGGCGTGGCGCTGATGTAACAGGGCAAGCCGATGGCCATGCGTCCGACGTTGATGGGGTGGAAGCCATCCACGTCCTTGCGGTAGTCGATGGCTTCGATGACCTTCTGCTCGCTGATGTGGCGGGGCAGGGGGAGCTGTACAATGAAGCCGTCGACGGAGGCGTCGCGGTTGAGCTTCTCCACTTCCTGGAGGAGGAACTCCTCGGTGATGTCGTCCTCGAAGCGCAGCAATGTGCTCTGGAAGCCGCAGGCTTCGCAGGCCAGCACCTTGTTCCGGACGTAGGTCTCGCTGCCGCCGTCGTGCCCGACGAGGATGGCTGCCAGGTGCGGACGCTTGCCGCCGCGGGCTACGATGTTCTCCACTTCCTGCTTTATCTCTGCCTTGATGGTGGCAGCGGTCTGTTTTCCGTCTATCAGTGTCATCTCTACTCTTTGTTATTTGACGATTTGCTATTTACGATTTAAGTCCCTGTCTTCCTGCGGAGGATTCAGGAGAGGCCTCCCGGCATGCGTCCTTTCATCATGCCTGCCAGCTGCTGCATGCGGCTTTTGTCCGTGACGAGCTTCATCATCTTGCGTGTCTGGTCGAACTGCTTTATCAGTCGGTTCACCTCCTGTATGTTCGTGCCGGAGCCTTTGGCGATGCGCATTCTGCGACTGGTGTTGAGGCACTCGGGGTGTGTGCGCTCCTTGGGTGTCATGCTCAGGATGATGGCCTCGATGTTCTTGAAGGCGTTGTCGTCGATGTCCATGTCCTTGATGGCTTTGCCCACGCCGGGTATCATGCCAGCCAGGTCCTTCAGGCTGCCCATCTTCTTTATCTGCTGTATCTGGCCGTAGAAGTCGTTGAAGTCGAACTGGTTCTTCTGTATCTTCCTCTCCAGGCGGCGGGCTTCCTCCTCGTCGTACTGTGCCTGTGCGCGTTCGACGAGCGAGACGATGTCGCCCATGCCCAGGATGCGGTCGGCCATTCGGCTGGGGTGGAAGGGGTCCAGGGCATCCATCTTCTCGCCTGTTCCCACGAACATGATGGGCTTGTTCACCACGCTGCGGATGCTCAGGGCAGCACCGCCGCGGGTGTCGCCGTCGAGCTTGGTGAGGATGACGCCCGTATAGTCGAGGCGGTCGTTGAACTCCTTGGCGGTATTGACGGCGTCCTGGCCGGTCATGGCGTCGACGACGAAGAGTATCTCGTCGGGCTGCACGGCGTCGCGTATGTCCTGTATCTGCTGCATGAGCTCTTCGTCGACGGCCTGACGTCCGGCGGTATCGATGATGAGGACATCGAAGCCCTGGGCCTTGGCATGCTGGATGGCATTGCGTGCGACGCTGACGGGGTCGGTGGCTCCCTCTTCGATGTGGACGGGCACGCCCACCTGTTCGCCCAGCACGCGCAGCTGCTCCATGGCGGCGGGGCGGAAGGTGTCGCAGGCTGCGAGCAGGGGATTGCGGTGCTGCTTCTCGCGCAGGAGCTTGGCGAGCTTGCCGCTCATGGTGGTCTTGCCCGCACCGTTCAGGCCGGCCATCAGGATGATGGCGGGGTGTCCCTTGAGGTTCATGCTGACCGTCTCGCCGCCCATCAGCTCGGCCAGCTCGTCGTGGACGATCTTCACCATCAGCTGCTGGGGCTTGATGGCGGTCAGGACGTTCTGCCCCAGGGCTTTCTGCTTGACGGTGTCGGTAAAGGACTTTGCTACCTTGTAGTTGACGTCGGCGTCGAGCAAGGCACGCCGGACGTCCTTCAGCGTCTCGGCCACGTTAATCTCGGTGATTTTGCCTTCACCCTTCAGTATCTTGAACGACCTCTCGAGCCGTTCGCTCAGGTTTTCAAACATCTTTTATATTTACAATTTACGGGGCTTCGCCCATTTACAATTTACAATTTATTTACTATTTACGGGGCTTCGCCCATTTACAATTTACTGTTTAATTTACTATTTACGGGGCTTCGCCCATTTACAATTTACTGTTTAATTTACTATTTACGGGGCTTCGCCCATTTACAATTTACAGTTTATTTTTTCTATTTGACGATTTGACGGTTTACAATTTGTTACGGTCAGAGGCCCAGAGCCTCCTCGACGAGGGGCATGACGACCTTGCTCAGCACCTTGTCGTTGAGGAAGTGTTCGCCCTCGAAGAGCCGCATCTGCTCCCGGCCGTAGTGCTTCGCGAAGTCCGCCTGGCAGTTGACGAGCTTGTCCTGCGTGCCAAAGAGCCCCCAGACGAGCTGCTTCTCCCTGGCGTCGATGCCACGGAAGCTCTCCCGCTCCACCTGCTGGAACTCCTGTATCATCTGCTTGTCGACCTTGAAGTCCACCTGCCCGTCCTGCCGCTTGTTGCGGAACTCCCGTCTGCCGAGGCCGCGGAAGGTGAGGAGCCGGGCCATGTGGAACGAGGGATTGACCAGTATGCGGGGCACGCCGCGAAGCTGTTCGGCGTACATCGCGCCCATGCTTGTGGCCACGATAAGGTCGGGCTGTTCTGCCGCGACAAGTTCCCTGAGGAAGGCGATGGCCTGCAGCGGAGCGACGGGCACATCGGGGCTGAGCACCTGCACGCCCTTCGGATACAGGTGAGCCCGCATCTGCGTGGCAGAGCCTGTACTGCCGGCCGATGCGAAGCCATGTATGTACAGCACTTTCTTCGCTAACATCATCTTGCCTTTTTTCGCCTGCAAAGGTACGAAGAAGCGGGCTAATTTCCAAATTTATTCGCCGTAACTTTCAGCCTGCGCCGCAGAACATTCTCTTTGCCCCGCAGTCATGAAGTGCCTCGCCGCAGGGCATAAAACTATTTCAGTGGCTTGGAAATAAATTTCAAAGGCTCTGAAATATATTTCCAAGGCACGGAAATAAATTTCAAAGCCACTGAAAAAGTTTTGTACCGCGGGCCGGGGAAGTTTATGCCGCGGGACGACGGATTTTGTGCTGTGCGGCGACGGGTTACGGGCTGTGTAGCAGCGGGTTACGGGCTGTGCAGCAGCGGGGTACGGGCTGTGCGGCAGCGGGGTACGGGCTGTGCGGCGGGAAAAGACGAAGCGACCCTTGGGGGCATCTGCTGCCTTCAGGGGTCGCTCCTAAAATGTGCACACTCCGGCAAGGGAGTGTGGGGTTTTCTGGGAAAGGCGCTTTATTTCAGCGCGATGGTCAGAACCTTGTCCTCCTCAGTAACAACCAGCTTGTCCTCGCGGAGCAGCCAGCCGAGAGCAAGATACAGGTCCTTGTCGGTCTTCAGCTTTGCAGCCTTCTTCAGATCCTTTACGTTCTGAGCACCATTCTCATTGAGGGCTGTCCATACAGCACCTGCAAATGTACCTACTGTCTCAATCATAACTTTGAAGTTTATAAATTAGTAATTCTCTTTTTACCTGAGCGCAAAGGTACGGCAACATGTGCGAACAGCCAAGCTTTTCACAACAAATTTTATGTTTTACGGCATCTTTTTGATTTTTATCAAGACTTTCTTGCCCTAATTTCGAAAAAAAGAATATCTTTGCACGACTTTTCACAACGGATAACGACAGACACACTCTTTCCCATGCAAAAGAATAAGGTAATGATTGTCGCCCTGCTGGGCATGGCGATTGCCACGGGCGCCTGCCGGCGCGAGACGAAGGACGAACAGGTGAAGCGCGTCTTCGCCGAGTTCACACAGAAGGAATGTCCCAAGTTCGTAGACCCCTACACAAGGCTGGACAGTGCCTACTACGACATCGCAGAGAAGACACTCAGCTACCACTACACCGTCACCGACACGCTCGACAACGAGGCGATATACACCGACGAGCTGGCCGACGACTTCCAAAACAACATCCTCAGCGAGCTGAAGAGCAGCATCGCCATGCGGAGCTACAAGGAGATGGGCATCACCTTCCACTACGACTACCGCAGCCAGACCACAGGCAAGATGATGCTGGACCTGACCTTCACGCCCGACGACTACCGCAACTGACGCCGACATGCAGCAAGTCATCCACTACGCCGACCTGCAGGTCGACACGGCATCGCGCCAGACGCTGCAGTCCGGCAAACCCGTAGCGCTCACCGACACCGAGTACCGGCTGCTCGTCTACATGCTCAGGCACCAGGGCGTGGTGTGCCGTCGGGGCGACATCATCGACGGCGTCTGGGGCGAACGCTTCCTCTACGACACCGGCACACTCGACGTGCACCTCTCCTCGCTCCGCCACAAACTGGGCTGGACGACGGACGGACCCATGCGGACCGTCAGGGGCGTAGGCCTCATCCTGCCGCATGCCGAGCACACCACTACAGGCATCGTGAAGATAGACGCCTTCCTGCGCGAACTCCTCATGTGCCACGAGGACGCCCTCCGGCAGAAGGACATCTGCTGCTACCTCAGGCTCACACCCTTCGTCTACGAAATCATGGCAGACGAAGCCATCCTCCGACAAGTCTTCTCCGCCGTCTTCAACCTCTTCATACGGTACGCACCCGAGGGCGCCAGATGGGAGATAACGTCGCAGCTGACCGTGCGCGACTACACCCTGACGCTCACCTCCACAGGCATCTGCCCCGACTTCTCCGCCCTGACCGCCGCACGCCAGCAGGCAGCCTTCCTGGGCATACCCATACGCATGGGCAACAGACATACCGCCGGGGGCAGCATCATGGGCGTGGAACTCAACATCCCGATGGACAGTGGCGAATTTTAAGGAAAACTTAAGGAAACTTCGGGAAACAAGCCGTACCTTTGCCGCGAAATCAAAAACAACACACGAAAATGACGAACGCAAAGCACTACAGAACTGCCACCCTCGCACTCCTCATGCTCTCCCCCATTGTCATCCAAGCCAATGAGAACGAGAGCGAAGCAGACTCACTCGCCGTCCGCGACATGGACGAGCTGGTGGTGGTCAGCACACCCAAGGAACACTCCCTGCTCCGCAGCCAGCCCATCGCCTCCACTTCGTTCGGAGCCGCACAGCTGGAGCAACGCCACATAGAAGGCATCAAAGGGCTGAGCGCACACATACCGGGCCTCTTCATCCCCACCTACGGCAGCCGTCTGACCACAGGCATCTACCTGCGCGGCGTCGGCAGCCGCATCGGAACGCCCGCCGTGGGCATGTATGTCGACGACATCCCACTGGCAAGCATGAGCAGCATGGACCAGGACCTGAGCGACGCCGACCGCATCGACGTGCTACGGGGCCCGCAGGGAACACTCTACGGACGCAACACGATGGGCGGACTCATACGCGTCTACACCAAGAACCCCATGAACTACCAGGGCACAGACCTCATGCTCGGAGCCGCTACATATAATAATTATCGCGCGCGTGTGACGCACTACCACCGCCCGGCCGACAACTTCGCCTTCAGCGCAGGCGTCAGCTACGAGCACCAGGGCGGCTTCTTCAAGAACCAGGCACGCGAGGGCGAACGCGTGGACCGAGGCGACGACATCGCAGCACACTGGCGAGGCATCTACCGACCCACAGAGCGCGTCAACATCGACCTCTCCGCACGCTACCAATGGACACGCCAAGGCGCCTACCCATACGCAGAGAAGGCAGGCGACGACGCAGGCCACGTGGCATACAACCGCGAAGGAAACTACCTGCGGCACAACCTCAACGTAGGCCTCAAGGCAGAGCACAACTTCGACCGCATCGTGATGAGCAGCATCACAGGCTTCCAGTTCCTGAAGGACGACATGAACATGGACCAGGACTACTCGCGGCAGGACATCTTCGCCCTCCAGCAGAAGCAGAACAGCAAGGTGCTGAGCGAGGAGATAGCCGTCAAGTCGAAGAACAGCGGACGCTGGCAATGGACCAGCGGCATCAACTTCCAGTACCAGTGGCTCCGCACGGAGGCCCCCGTCACATTCTACCAGGAAGGCGTCGACTGGCTGTCCGGCATCATCAACCGGAGCCTGCCCGACCTCACCGCACAAGGCATGGGCCCCATGTCCATCACGCTCAGGAACAACGAGATGCCCATGGGAGGCTCCTTCAGGACACCCACGCTGAACACCGGCATCTTCCACCAGTCCACCGTCGAGCTCGTGAAGAACCTCTCGCTCACCGCAGGCATCCGCCTCGACTACGAGCACAACAGCATGGACTACGACGCGCTCAACTCCGTAGACTACGACTTCCTCATGGCCGCCCACGGCATGAACGTCGCCCTCAACGGCCGCAACATCTCGCCAAACTTCAACGGAAAGGTGAGCGACGACGACCTGCACGTCCTGCCCAAAGTTGCCCTGAAGTACGACTTCGGCCAGGGCAGCAACGTCTATGCCTCCGTCAGCCGCGGCTATCGCTCGGGCGGATATAACGTGCAGCTCTTCAGCGACCTGCTCCAACAAGAAATGAGAAGACTGATGATGGACGACGTCGTGAACGGCACCGAGGAATACCTCGAGAGGCTCTTCGCCCGCATCCCGGGCATTCCCGCAGGACACACCGACATGATAATGGGCCGCATCCGCTCGGCCATGCCCACTGCCGCACAGCCCGACGTGGCTGCAACAACCCACTACAAGCCCGAGACATCGTGGAACTACGAGATAGGCTCCCACCTGAACTTCTTCGAGGGCCGACTCAAGGCAGACCTCGCCGCATACTGGATAGAGACACGCGACCTGCAAATCAGCCAAATGGCAGAGAGCGGCCTGGGGCGCGTCACCGTCAACGCAGACAAGAGTCGCAGCATCGGCATGGAAGCATCGCTGCAAGCCGCCGTCACCGACGCACTTACCGTAAACGCCTCATACGGCTTCACGCACGCCACGCTCCGCCACTCCGGCAACGACGAACATCCCTCCGACTACTACGTCCCCTTCGCCCCGAAGCACACGATGGCCGTCAGCGCACAATACACATGGCACACCCGCGGCTGGCTTCAGGACATCACCCTCGGCGCCATCGGCAAGGGCAACGGACGCATCTACTGGACACGCGAGAACGACCTCTCGCAGCCTTTCTACGCGCTGCTCGACGCCCGCCTCTCTGTCCGTCACAACGATTTGGAGTTCTCCCTCTGGGGCAACAACCTGACCGACACGCACTACGATGCATTCTGCTTTGTCGCCACGGCACCCCGCACACGCATTCTCTCGCAGCTCGGCAGCCCCCTGCAAATCGGCATCGACTGCCGCCTGAAGTTCTGAGACGTCGGCCGGCTAAGGCTGCAGAAGGGCTACCCTACCCCGCTACTTGGCATTCACCCAGATGGTGTCCGTCCACTGCGTGTCCCATTCGATGTTGAATCCCACTGTCTGCGGCTCGTCAACCGGCGCATCCTTGAACATCTCCCCCTTCCACGTCGTCAAAGTGTTTATACGAAGCGGCACATCGGCAAAGTGCCTTTCGTAGAGCACTTTGTCGCTCGTTCTAAGGGCCTGCACGGTGTAGTCGGTCTTCATCTCCTGCCCCGTCAGGAAAAGGTAAACGGTGAAGTCGAGCTTCTCCTTGCCGACATAGGTATCCGGCACACTGATGTCATTGCGATAGCCCGTGCTCTGCGGAGTGAAGCCCGTAGTGGCGTCCAGCACCATACCGCCTGCTGTGCTGGCAAAACGCATCTTCTTGAGCTCTGCGGGCACGGCATCTTCGGCAGTCACACGGAAGGCCGACACCACTCGGCGAAGCGAAACCTTCTGGTCGACCGCCGTATTCCTGTCGACGGTCAGCTCTTCGCTGTAAAGGAAAGTATGGGGCACGTAGCCGTCCGCCCAACTGATTTGCCTGGCAGAAGCTATTTGGCAAGCACGCGAACCATTGTAGCCAAGAATGACCACACGGTACTTTCCTGGTGACAGCGTCACGGAGAACAGGGGATAATTCTCGGGCATCGTCTCGTAATCCGCGTAATCATGCTGAATGGGAGCAATTGCAGACTTGCCGTCCTCTGCGTCAAAGACAGCCATAACCAAATGGGCTAACGTGGAAGGATGATTGGTCGGTACGGCCGCCGCCCTCGTCGAAGCCCCGCCGGAAAGGTCGTCGAAGCTGATCTGCTGGTAGTTGCTGACGGTGAAGTTAATCGTGCAAAGGCCATCCTCGCCATTTGTCGGCGCTGTTTCGTCTGCAGCAGACTGACAGGACGTCAACACGGGAAGAAAAGTCGCAGCAAGGAAGAAGAGCACAGGCGAAACACGCCCGCACAGGCTCTGGAAGGAATGTTGAATGAACATTTTGTGTATTATTTGATATTTCTGCCTACAAAGTTATACAATATTCTCGGATTTTTGTTTAACTTTGCCGTAAGATTTATCAAATAAGTATGAATACTTCAATGATTGTACTGCTTGCCTGGGGCATTTTCATCTGTTTGGTGTATACATTAATCGGATGCGACACGTTCTATTACAAATACAATCTGCCCAAGGTCTGCAAGAAGATATTGAATGCTTTCACCGAGGAAGAATAGCCTGGCGCTGCTCTGTCTGCTGCTGGCCTGCTGCCAGAAAGTAGACCTGACGAGCGGGCCTGACACCGACGGGACAGGCGAGGCATCGGCACAGACCGTCACCATCGTCGGCACCGGCGAAGGCACAATGGAACGACCCTACACGCCCAGCGACATCCGTTCGGCCTCCCTCTCCGGAGACGAAGCGGTGTGGGTGATTGGTTACCTGGTAGGGTCGGCACGAAGAACCATGAGCGCCGCAGAGTTCAGCATCGAGGCCTCGAACGAAAGCAACATCTTGCTTTCGTCTGACTCCCTGTGCACCGACACGGCTCACTGCATCCCCGTAGAACTGTCATCCGACAAATGGAGGAAGAGCCTGTCGCTTCCCACCAACACCATCCACTTCCGTCGTTGCCTCCTCGTCAAGGGCATTCCCTCGGCCTACCTCAACAGAAAAGGCCTGCGAAGTGTTTCCGCAGGCCTTTGGATGGATGGTTTCGATATTACGACCGTTGCCCCTCAGGAATGGGAGCACGCGTCTATTTAGGCAAAAATCCTTACTTCGTCACCAATATTACGATAGAGACAATCGAGGAGATAACGCTGATGATGCTGGCACCTGCACCGAGGAAGGTGTAGAAGGCACTGCTCTTCACGCTCTGGCTCTTGTTGGGTTCCACGTATATCAAGTCGTTCTGCTGTACGTAGTAAGCAGGATTCTGGAACACGTCGCTGGTCGTCAGGTCGATAGAATACTTCTTGCGCTCGCCGTTCACCTCGCGATAGAGGGTTACCTTCTGGCGAAGGCCGGTGTCGGCAATGTCGCCGCAGCGGGAAAGCACGTCGAGAATCGTGTTGCGCTCACTGGTCAGGCTCACCACCTGGGGCGCCTTCACTGCACCAAGGACAGCCACACGGGCATTGAGCAGAAGGACGGTCACCTCCGGGTCCTTGATGAGATTGGCATCGATGATGCTCTTTTCTATGCGCCTGGCAGCTTCGTCCATCGTCAAACCTACCACACTGACACGCCCCACGGCCGGCAGTATGACGTATCCGTCATTGGTCACCGTATAGCCATAGGCGTTTGTCATGCTGCCAGAAGTGTTGAGGGACGAAGAACTCATGTTTGTTCCGCCGCCGGCAGTACCCATGACAACATCCTGTGCGAAGATGGAGAGCAGGTCTGGCTCGCTGCAAGTGACCTTGATAAATACCTGGTCAGCAGGCTTCAGACGCATCTCGTACTGCTGAAGTATCTGCTGAGCCTGGCTGAACACTTGGTCAGAGTCCTGGAAATACACAATTTTCTTTGTAGAAACACAGCTCGTCGTCAGCAGCATTGCCAGAAGCACGAGCAAGAGAGAAGCATTCTTTTTCATTATTTTTTACGTTTTATGGGCACAAAGGTAATGCTTTTTAGCGAGATTCGCGCCTTTATCCGATGTTTTTTTTGTTTTTCCATGCTTATTTGTCGATTATTTAGTATCTTTGCAGGGAAAAAGCAATAATCACAAAGACCATACACACTATATTGTCATGACCATAGCCGTAGATTTCGACGGTACCATCGTTGAACACCGTTACCCCGAGATAGGCAAGGAACTGCCCTTCGCCACCCAGACCCTGAGGATGCTCATCGCGGATCGCCACAAACTGATTTTATGGAGCGTACGCGAGGGAAAGCTGCTTGAAGACGCCGTAGAATGGTGCCGCCAGCGCGGTGTGGAGTTCTATGCCGTCAACAAGGACTTCCCCGAAGAGGACCTCACCAAGAACCAAAGCTTCAGCCGGAAACTGAAGGCCGACGTCTGGATAGACGACCGCAACGTGGGCGGACTGCCCGACTGGGGAACTATCTACCAGATGATTACCGAAAGGAAGACATACGAACAGATCCTCATGGAACACATGGGGGAAGTTGTCGAAAAGCCTAAGAAGAAGTGGTGGCAGTGGTAAAAAGAGGGCAGGAAGACGGGAAACAGACGGCAAAAACCGGGAAAACAGAAATAAATGTCATATTTCTTTGCCCTCCGCTTCGCAGAATTGGAAATAATGTGTAACTTTGCATGGCAAACAAGACATTACAGCAATACACAGAGATAAACAACTATAACAACATAAACAACCATGAACTATAAAAAGAATCTGGGGCTCATCCTCATCGTACTTGGCGCATTGATGCTTATCCTTAGTTACTTCGCCGACCTCGTAGACTACAACTTCTACAACGTCGGAGCCTTGCTGATCATCATCGCCGGCATCGTGACGCACATCGTCGTGACGAAGCGCTCGTAGGCAGAAGCCCCCACGAAAAGACAACTTACAATACTTTAGCCCAAGGAAGTCATGAGGACCGTTAGCAAGACACTTGCCTTGCTCGTTCTGTCCTGCCTGTCTCTCAACGTACAGGCACAGTTCGATGACAGCTACGAGGTAGAGGAATGGAGCCTGGATGCGGAAGAGGAGGAAGCACCCAAGCCGCAACACAAGGAATACAAGAATGCAGTCTACCTGCAGTATTCGCCCTCGCGCTACAAAGTCGGCGACGAAAGTCTCATGCGCTTCAACGAGTTCGTACTGGGCTACAACCGTCTCATCCAGGTCGTTGAGGAGAAGCCCTACTTCGTCGAAGCAGGGGCGAACATGAAGTTCTCCTGGGCAAGGGGCGCTGACAAAGCCTTTGTCCTCACTTTCCGCGTTCCCGTCAACGTCCTCTACAAGATCTACCTCTCCCGCGAGAAGGACTATGCCATCGCGCCGTTTGCCGGAGCATCCGTCCGCCTCATTGCCGCGGCCCGCGACCTTTCCGGCGAAAGCAGCACCAATCTTTGCGGCGAGGACGGCTGGGGGCGCTTCCAGGTGGCGTGGCAGGCAGGGCTACGGTTCTACCTGAACCGCTGCTACATGGGCGTCAGCTATTCACGCGACTTCCGCGACAACAGCAAGTTCCCCGGCGTGCGCGAATGCGGCGTCCACGTTGGCTATTGTTTCTGAACCACACATTATATATATTATAATATGAGAAAGCTACACTTCGCATTCGCCATGCTTCTATGCGGCACAAGTCTCACGGCAACGTCGCAGGAAGTTTTCACGGAAGAATTTGAGGGTCCCTCCACCATGGTACGAGGTGATTTGCGCGACCTCATGCGCACCTGCAAGCCGTCCGGCCCGTTACGAGCCAGACAACAAGCCGAGGAGGGGGAAGAAATAGCGGGAGATTCCTACACCTACCAGGCACGCATCACCAACATGCCCGAGTACCTGCACGCCTTCATCGACAGCTACGTCGAGGCAGGACAAGCAGTCCTGGACGGCGGCACAAGCTGGCTGAGCGACCCGAAGGAGGGCGGCTACGAGAGCAACGCCTACTTCTTCCTCGTCAACGAAGAGACAGGAAACGTAGACTTCACCTTCCCCACCGGCTCCACCAGCGACGCCATCAAGAAAGCTGCACAGAAAGCCGTACAAAACGAGACGGCGCCCAAGATAGACACGCTGAATTCCTTCCTGCCCTACGCCTTCCTCTGTGCCAACTACGACCACCCAGAAATCTTCTGGATAAGCAACAGCTTCATGTTTGGCACAAGCACCAGCCTCAGCCTGCGCTACAACGCCACAGGAACAGGCACGGCCACCTACACCCTGAAGGCCAAATTCATCCTGCGCACCAACAACTTCGACATCCGCAGCAACGGCTACCTCAACTACGACTTCCGCGAACCCAAGAACATCGCAGCCGGTGTGAAACGCTTCTATGCAGCAAGGGACAACATCCTGAAGCTATGCCAGAAGAAGAGGACAACCTACTACAAACTGCTTGCCGCACACGACTGGCTCACCCAGCACAACTGCTACAACCGCTACTTCAACGCCAACACTTCGCCGGCCGACCTGGGCAACATGCCCTGGTGCCCCCTGAGCGCCCTGGAGGGAAACAGCAACAACCTGCAGTCGCCCGTGTGCGAAGGCTATGCCCGCGCCATGAAGGTGCTCTGCGATGCAATGGACATACCGTGCATCCTGATGGGTGGCAACGCGTTCGACCCCGTTCAGCTACAGATGGAGGCACACATGTGGAACTACGTCCAGGTGAACGACAGCACATGGTGCGCCCTGGATGCCACTTGGGACGACCCGACCGTCTCCGGTGTCAACACAGCCGTCTCCGGCCACGAGTCGCACGACTGGTTCCTGTTGGGCAGCAGTTCGAAGTATTCCGGAGGCATCACCTTCATGGATTCACACCCCGAGCAATGGCCCACCGGCTACGAGAACAAAGGAACCATCATCTGGGAGACCACCACCTGGCCCCAGCTCTCAGCCGACAGATGGGCGCCCGATCCCTACGACCCCAACGGCGACGCCGCCACAGACAAGCAGGACGTAGAGCTGATGGCAGAGACGATAGTCAGCAACGGCGAGGACATCGAAGACGTAGACGGCAACGGACGCGTCAGCATAGGCGACTTGGTCCGGATCATCATCCGCTACCTCTCCAATGCCGAAGAAACAGCAGAACAGTGAATGTGGCACATTGTGGCATCCCACTAAGCCAGAATCTCCAGGACACACGCCCTGGAGATTTTTTTGCCCCACCGGGGACAAATTCTGCTCATCGCCAGGACTAAATCAGTTCCTCTTCGGGACTAAATCAGTTTCTCTTCGGGATAAAATCAGCTTCTCTTCGGGATAAAAACAGCTTCTCTACACGATAAAATCAGCTTCTCTTCGGAACAAAACTCCTTTCCGCCTGCAACAAAACAATTTCAGTGGCTTGGAAATATATTTCTGAGCCACTAAAATATATTTCCAAGGCTTTGAAATAGATTTCAGAGGCACTGAAAAAGTTTCTGTCCGTGGCGCGAGACATTTGTGCACGCGGGCGTCATGGAAAAACAGCTCATCTCAAGCACGAACAGGACGAATTGTTGTCAGCGCGGGGGAGAGCCGGCCGCACAGAAAGCAAAGGGCCTTCCCTGTGATGGGAAGACCCTTTGCGGTGCGGACGGGACTCGGTCCGGCTTTGCCGCTTTCGGAGCGAAGCGACGGAAAACCCCGACCCCGGGGCGCGGGAGAGAGCAGGCCGCACAGAAAGCAAAGGGTCTTCCCTCGATGGGAAGACCCTTTGCGGTGCGGACGGGACTCGGTCCGGCTTTGCCGCTTTCGGAGCGAAGCGACGGAAAACCCCGACCCCGGGGCGCGGAGGAGAGCCGACCGCACAGAAAGCAAAGGGTCTTCCCTCTGATGGGAAGACCCTTTGCGGTGCGGACGGGACTCGAACCCGCGACCCCTAGCGTGACAGGCTAGTATTCTAACCAGCTGAACTACCGCACCTCCTTGTTTAGCGAATGCAAAGGTAGCACTTTCTTGCGAAATATGCAAACTTTTCCGCGTTTTTTTCTTTTATGCATTGCCATACCTGCCTGTTTTCTCTTTTTCCCCTTCCTTCAGACGTGTTTTTCCTGACTGCTGCGCTTCTCGCGACTGTAGGAGCGGTATTCATCGAGGGGTATCTCAATGTCCGGCTCGACAAGGGTGCGGCCCTGCGGGAGGCGGAAGCAAAGGTACTTTATGTCGATGCCGCGGGCCCGCCACATGCTCTCGTAGTAGGTCTGGATGGAGGAAGCGGTGAGGGAGGCTGTGGCGGCTGAGGGGCCGTAGAGATTGCGTGTCAGGTATTCCGGCTCGATGCCGTTGGCACGCAGCATTTCCTCGGTGTAGGTGAAGAGGAAGTTGGAGTCCGTCTTGAGGTGGATGCGTCCGCCGTCGACGAGGAACTGCCGGTAGCGCTCCAGGAAGTAAGTGCTGGTGAGGCGCTTGGTGACTTTCTTCATCTGAGGGTCGGAGAAGGTGAGCCATATCTCGCTGACCTCGCCCGGGGCGAAGAAGCGCTGGATGAACTCGATGTTGGTGCGCAGGAAGCCGACGTTCCTCATGCCGCTCTGGAGGGCCTCCTTGGCTCCCGTCCACATGCGGGCGCCTTTGATGTCGACGCCGATGAAGTTTGCGTCGGGCATCTGCCGCCCGAGTCCGACGGTATACTCCCCGCGTCCGCACCCCAGTTCGAGCACGATGGGGTTCGCATTGCGGAAGAAGTCCTCGTGCCAGCGTCCGCGCAGCGGGAACTCGTCCTGCATGACGGCCGCCATCGGGCACTCCACGACAAGCGGATTCGCCGCCATCTCGGCAAACTTTGCCAGCTTTCCCTTTCCCATTACTTGTTGAAGGTGAAGCTTGTCGTGCCGATGTTATGGCCGTCGGCAAAGATGTCGACCCTGTAGTTGCCGGCGCTCAGTGCCTCTGCCACGTCCCAGAAGACCTGTACGCTCTGTTCTTCGCCCGTGTACTCGATGTCCTTGCGGATGCTGTACTCCAGCTGCCGGTTCTCGTAGGCGAAGGTGCCGCCCTTGCTGAGGACGTCGCCCGTGGGCGTGGAGATGCGGACATAGATTGTGCGGATGCCCGTGGCTGTGGTCACGTTGCGCGAGATGTTGAAGCTGATGGCAAACTTCCTGACGTCCTTGATCCGCTTGGCCTCCTTGCCCTTCTTGTTGCGTGCCTCCACGACGATGCCCGTCGCGTCGAGCTGGCTGGCGATGGCCACCTTGTCGGAGAGCGACTCGTTCTCGCTCGAGAGGTTCGATATGTGCTGCTGCGCCTGCTGGTTCTGCGTCTTGAGGTTGGAGTTCTCCTGCGTCAGGGCCTCGTTCATGCGGTTGAGCGAATCAATCTGCATGACGTAGCTGCGCAGCACTTCGCGGAGCGTGGCAAGTTCCTTCTTGAGTCGCATGATTTCGGCAGCGTCGCTGCTCTTCACGCGCCTCAGCTCCTCGAGCAGTTCCTCGGTGCGCTTCTGCTCCTGTTCCAGCTGCGCTGCCAGCGAGTCGTTGTTTATCTGCGTCATCATCTCGTTGTACTGCATGGCGAACTGCTCGTACTCGTTCTCCATCTCACGTTTGTCCATCTCTGCCAGCTCGAGCATCTGCTGGCTCTCGAGCATCTGCTCGCGCATCGTATAGAGCAGGAAGCCAATGACGAGTGCCACCACCGCAGCCACAACGCCGAGCGTAGTCTTCATTTTCTTGTCCATTCGTATTTCTGTTAAGGTTTGTCTTTCATATTTCGCGGGGCAAAGTTACGAATAAGCGCGCGAAATGCAAAGGGAATCGTGCTTTTCTTTTGCCTTTCCGAGCGAAAAACACACTTACCACCACACTTTATATATATTAATGTAGGGCCGTGCGCCCCCTTCGTCCGCTCCGTGCAGGCCCTTTCGGGGTGAGGGACGGCACCCGTCGGCGCGTCGTCTCGTTTTATCAACTACAGTTCAACGCAAATTATCACTTTTGGGAAACTTTTCATTTAACTTCGGAACATTTGCACTTGACACACAGCGTCTTACAAAACAAAACGGAAAACTTTCCTGCGAAGAGCAAAAAAAAATTATCCGAAAAGGCAAACTTTTTGCTCAATTTACTTGCACGTAATTAACCTTTTCACTATCTTTGCACTGTTTTTCGGATACAACAAAACCTAAACCTTACAAAGAGACATGATACAGACCGTAAAAAAGAGAGACGGACGCACCGTGGGCTTCAACGAACAGAAGATTTGCGCTGCCATCCGCAAAGCAATGCTGACGACAGAGGAGGGCGAGGACAACGTCCTGATTCAGCAAATCGCAGACCGCATCTCCGTGAAAGGCAAGAGCCAGATGACCGTGGAGGAAATCCAGGACATGGTGGAGAACGAGCTCATGAAGAGTGCCCGAAAGGATGTGGCAAAGGCCTACATCAAGTACAGGAACCAGCGCAGCGTGGCACGCAAAGCCAAGACGCGCGACATCTTCCTTGAGATTATCAACATAAAGAACAATGATGTCACGCGCGAGAACGCCAACATGAATGCCGACACCCCCGCAGGCATGATGATGAAGTTCGCCAGCGAGACCACGAAGCCCTTCGTCGATGACTTCCTGCTCAGCGAGAGCGCCAAGGAAGCCGTGCGCGGCAACTACCTGCACATCCACGACAAGGACTACTACCCCACCAAGTCGCTCACCTGCGTACAGCACCCCCTGGACCGCATCCTCAAGTACGGCTTCCAGGCCGGCCACGGCGAGAGCCGCCCCGCAAAGCGCATCGAGACAGCCAGCATCCTGGGCTGCATCAGCATGGAGACGGTGCAGAACGAGATGCACGGCGGCCAGGCCATCCCTGCCTTCGACTTCTACCTGGCCCCCTACGTGCGTTCATCTTATATAGAAGAAGTGAAAGTCCTGGAGGACCTCTATGCCGAAGACTACAGCGAGCTCTACAATGCGCCCATCGACGACTACCTGAACATCCCCCTCAACGGGCTGCAGGGCCGCGAACGCATCAAGCAGCACGCCATCAACAAGACCGTCGGCCGCGTGCACCAGGCAATGGAGGCCTTCATCCACAACATGAACACCATCCACAGCCGCGGCGGAAACCAGGTCGTCTTCTCCAGCATCAACTACGGCACCGACACCAGCGCCGAGGGCCGCTGCATCATCCGCGAGATACTGCGCAGCACCTACGAAGGCGTCGGCAACGGCGAGACAGCCATCTTCCCCATACAGATATGGAAGAAGAAGCGCGGCGTCAGCTATCTGCCCGAGGACCGCAACTACGACCTCTACAAGTACGCATGCCAAGTGACGGCACGCCGCTTCTTCCCCAACTTCGTCAACCTCGACACGCCCTACAACTTCAACGAGAACTGGAAGGCCGACGACCCCGAACGCTACAAATGGGAGGTTGCCACGATGGGTTGCCGCACGCGTGTCTTCGAGAACCGCTTCGGGCCCAAGACCAGCATCGGACGCGGCAACCTGAGCTTCTCCACGATGAACATCGTACGCCTCGCCATCGAGTGCATGGGCATCGAGGACAAGCAGGAACGCATCGACGCCTTCTTCGCAAAGCTCGACAATCTGCTCGAAGTGACAGCCCAGCAGCTGCACGACCGCATGGAGTTCCAGAAGACAGCCTACGCCAAGCAGTTCCCACTCCTGATGAAGGGCCTCTGGCTGGGCAGCGAGAACCTCGGGCCGAACGACACCATCGCCTCCGTCATCAACCAGGGCACGCTCGGCATCGGCTTCATCGGACTGGCTGAATGCCTCGTGGCACTCACCGGCAAGCACCACGGCGAGAGCGAGGAGTCGCAGGAGCTCGGCCTGAAGATTGTCACCTACATGCGCGACCGCGCCAACGAGTTCAGCGAACGCTACCAGCACAACTACAGCGTACTGGCTACACCGGCCGAGGGCCTGGCCGGACGCTTCACCAAGCGCGACCGCGAGAAGTTCGGCATCCTGCCCGGCATCACCGACCGCGACTACTACACCAACTCCAACCACGTGCCCGTCTATTACCACTGCTCGGCATTGCACAAGGCACAGGTGGAAGCGCCCTATCACAACCTGACGCGCGGCGGCCATATCTTCTACGTGGAGATCGACGGCGACGCCACCCACAACCCCGAGGCCGTAATGCGCATCGTGGACATGATGGACAAGTACGACATCGGCTACGGCAGCGTGAACCACACGCGCAACCGCTGCATGGACTGTGGCTACGAGAACGCAGAGAAGAACATGGATGTCTGCCCCAAATGCGGCAGCACGAACGTCGACCGCCTGCAACGCATCACGGGCTACCTCGTCGGTACCACCGACCGCTGGAACAAGGCAAAGCTCTCCGAGCTCAACGACCGCATAGTGCATGATTAACGTCATCAAGGTCCTGCACGACACCACAGTAGATGGCCCGGGCTTTCGCACGAGCATCTACTGTGCGGGATGCCGCCACCGATGCCCCGGCTGCCACAACCAGCAGACGTGGGCATTCGGCTCCGGCACCGACCGCAGCACGGACGACCTGCTGCAGGAAATCCTTGCCGACCCCTTTGCCGACGTCACCTTCACCGGCGGCGACCCGCTCTTCCAGGCCGAAGGGTTTGCCGAACTTGCCGCACGCATCAAGGCCACGTCGGACAAGACCATCTGGTGCTACACGGGCTTCCGCTACGAAGAACTGCTGCACAACACGGCTGCCCAGCAACTGCTGAAGCACGTGGATGTCCTCGTGGACGGCCGCTTCGTGCAAGACCTGCGCGACGAGGACCTGCTCTTCCGCGGCAGCAGCAACCAGCGGCTCGTCGACGTACCGCGCTCCCGCAGGGAAGGACACGTCGTGCCCTGGCAGAGGGAAGGCCTATAGGACCCATAAGACCTATAAGACCTATAGGACCCATAAGACTTATAAGACCTCTTAAAATGGAACTTTACCCCAAACTTATACTCGATGCCCTGTCCACGGTACGCTACCCCGGCACGGGCAAGAACATCGTGGAGATGAAGATGGTGGACGACGACCTGCGCATCGCCGGACTCAGCGTGTCCTTCACGCTCATCTTCGACAAGCCCACCGACCCCTTCATGCGCAGCGTGGTGAAAGCAGCCGAAGCCGCCATCCACGCCTATGCCTCGAAGGATGCCGAGGTGGAAATCAAGACACGCGCCCTGCAGGCACCCCGTCCCGACCTGCCCGACCTGCTGCCCGGCGTCAGGAACATCATCGCCGTCTCCAGCGGAAAAGGCGGTGTGGGCAAGAGCACCGTGGCCGTCAACCTGGCCGTTGCCCTGGCCCGCATGGGCATGCGCGTCGGCTTGCTCGACTGCGACATCTTCGGCCCCTCGGCACCCAAGATGTTCCAGCTGGAAGATGCCCGCCCCTACAGCGAAAACGTGAACGGGCGCGACCTCATCATGCCGGTGGAGAAGTATGGCGTCAAGGTGCTCAGCATCGGCTTCTTCGTCAGCCCCGAGCAGGGCATCATGTGGCGCGGAGGCATGGCAAGCAACGCTCTGAAGCAACTCATAGGCGACGCCAACTGGGGCGACCTGGACTATTTCATCCTCGACACGCCTCCCGGCACTTCCGACATTCACCTTACGCTCGTCCAGACCATTCCCATCACGGGTGCAGTCATCGTCAGCACGCCCCAGCAGGTAGCGCTGGCCGACGCCCGCAAAGGCATCGACATGTACCGCAACGAGAAGATAGACGTGCCCATCCTCGGGCTGGTGGAGAACATGGCATGGTTCACGCCGGCACAGCACCCCGAGGAACGCTACTACCTCTTCGGGCGCGAGGGCGTCAAGGCGCTGGCCGGGGAGATGAAGGTCCCGCTGCTGGCACAGATCCCCATCGTGCAGGACATCTGCCAGAGCAGCGACGACGGCATCCCCGCCGCCACCGACCCAGCCAGCATCACAGGTCAAGCCTTCATGCAGCTCGCAGCCCGGGTGGTGACAGAGACCGACAGACGGCGGGCAGAGCTGCCGCCCACACAGATCGTCGGCATGAAGAACTGACGACAACAAACCTACAGCGATATGAACACACTGAGGAACATCCTTTTCATTGCGGCAACAGCCCTCTCTCTTGCCGTCCAGGGCAAGAAGATAAGCTCCTGCCTCCTGCCAGGCTACAAGCTGGTGTGGAACGACGAGTTCTCCTCCAGGAAGCTCGACCTCAACCGCTGGACCTTCCAGGAGGCCCGTGCAGGATGGGTCAACCACGAACTGCAGACCTACGTCAAGGGCGAGAGTCCCGAAGGCAGGAAGGTGGCAGAGTGCAAGAAAGGCACCCTGAGAATCTACACCTTCCGGGAGGGAGACAAAGTCTACAGCGGCCGTCTCTACGGGAACCGCAGCGTAGGCTTCAAGTACGGCTACATCGAGGCCCGCATCAAGCTGCCGCGGGGCAAAGGCACCTGGCCGGCATGGTGGATGATGCCCGTCGAGGGCGGACGATGGCCGGCCTGCGGCGAGATTGACATCATGGAGGAAGTGGGCGCCGACCCGGACGACGTCTCCAGCAGCATTCACTGTGCCGCCTACAACCATCCCGCCAAGACGCAAAAGACGCACCACCTCTACTGCAAAGGCGCAGAGGACGGCTTCCACGTCTATGCCCTGGAGTGGACAGAGGACTACATCCGCACCTACGTCGACGGTACGGAGCAGCTCTACTTCGAGAACGACAAGCAGGGCAACAGCGACACCTGGCCCTTCGACAAAGACTTCTACCCCATCCTCAACGTAGCCTGGGGCGGCGACTGGGGCGGCTACAAGGGCACCGACGAATCGGCCCTGCCGCTCACAATGGAGGTCGACTACGTCCGCATCTGGCAGAAGGAATAGACAAAACTTCTTATCCCCGTGGGAACAAATTCGTCTCCCCACGGTAAAAAACTTTTTCCAAGGCTTGGAAATATATTTCAAAGGCTTGGAAATATATTTTAGTG
>DGTM01000045.1:9347-27808 GCA_002394305.1 Prevotellaceae bacterium UBA4336 | reverse complement strand
CGGAAATATATTTCCAAGCCACTAAAATTGTTTTATGGCCTGCCGTGATGACTTTCCCCCCACGAGGAAAAGGTTTTCCATTCCTGCGGCAGGCACTTTATTCCATTGAGGCAGATTGCCTTGCACCGAGCGCAGGAAAGAGGCCCGGAGCGCTGCGAAACCAAGGAAAGTAAGCGTTTTTTTCCGAATAACACTTGCAAATTAATGTAAAAACCCGTATCTTTGCACGATAATATACAGCATTGCCGACGGGCATCATGTGCCGGGCATGAACAAAGGGAACAGATCTGAAACAAACAACGCAGCATAAAACTATGGTAAACAACAACATCGCCCTCGAGGGCAAAACCATTCTGGTAACCGGAGCCGCAGGCTTCATCGGCAGCAACCTCGTCCAGCGCCTCTTCAAGAACTTCAAGGATATCAAGGTCGTCGGCATCGACTCCGTGACAGACTACTACGACGTCAGCCTCAAGCGCGAGCGGCTGGCCGGCATCGCAGCGCTGGGGCGCGACTGGGTGTTCATCGAGGCCTCCATCGCCGACCGCGCCTGCGTGGACCGCGTCTTTGCCGAGTACAAGCCCAGCGTCGTGGTCAACCTGGCAGCCCAGGCCGGCGTGCGCTACAGCATCACCAACCCCGACGCCTACATCGAGAGCAACCTCATCGGCTTCTACAACATCCTGGAGGCCTGCCGCCACAGCCTCGACCGCAACGGCGCGGGGAGCGACGGCTACCAGGGCGTGGAGCACCTCGTCTATGCCAGCAGCAGCAGCGTCTACGGCTCGAACAAGAAGGTGCCCTACTCCACCGACGACAAGGTGGACAACCCCGTCAGCCTCTACGCCGCCACGAAGAAGAGCAACGAACTGCTGGCACACGCCTACAGCAAGCTCTACAACATCCCCTCGACCGGCCTGCGCTTCTTCACCGTCTACGGCCCGGCCGGACGCCCCGACATGGCCTACTTCGGCTTCACAAACAAGCTCCGCCAGGGCAAGACCATCCAGATCTTCAACTACGGCAACTGCAAGCGTGACTTCACCTACGTGGACGACATCGTGGAGGGCGTAGTGCGCGTCATGCAGCACGCACCCGAGAAGCAGACCGGCGAGGACGGCCTGCCCGTCCCCCCTTACATGGTCTACAACATCGGCAACAACTCGCCCGAGAACCTCCTCGACTTCGTCACCATCCTGCAGGAAGAGCTCATCCGGGCCGGCGTGCTGCCAGCCGACTACGACTTCGAGGCGCACAAGGAGCTCGTGCCCATGCAGCCCGGCGACGTCCCCGTCACCTATGCCGACACCACGCCCCTGGAGCGCGACTTCGGCTTCCGCCCCTCCACCCCCCTCCGCCAAGGCCTCCGCGCCTTCGCCCAGTGGTACGCAGGGTACTACGGGACAAAATAACAGACAATACAGCCATGAAATATCCCATAGGAATACAAAACTTTGAGAAAATACGAGCCGAAGGTTTTGCCTACGTCGATAAGACAGCAACAATATATCGGCTTGCACAAAGTGGCACCTACTATTTCTTGTCGCGCCCACGCAGGTTTGGCAAGTCGCTCTTCCTCTCCACACTGCGTGCCTACTTCGAAGGGCGCAAGGAACTGTTCAAGGGACTTGCCATCGACAAGCTGGAGACCGAGTGGAAGTCGTATCCCGTCCTGTACCTCGACCTGAATGCACGTGACTATGTCGGTGCTGAATCGCTGGAGGCAGAGATGAACCGCCACCTTGAAGTATGGGAGAAGCAGTATGGCGATGAATACCATGAACGGGCAACAGAAGAACGCTTCCTGCAAATCATCAAGAAAGTATATGACCAAACAGGGAAGCGGGTGGTCATCCTCGTGGACGAATACGACAAGCCACTGCTCCAAACCATAGACGACCCAAAGGCACAAGAGAGCATCCGACGGAAGCTCAAGCCCTTCTACAGCGTACTCAAGACGATGGACGAGTACATCCAGTTCGCCTTCCTCACCGGCGTGACCAAGTTCGGCAAAGTAAGCGTGTTCAGCGACCTGAACCACCTTATGGACTTGTCGCTCGACAAGGACTATGTCGATATCTGTGGTATATCGGAGAGAGAACTGCGACATTACTTCGATGAAGGTGTTGCGGAGCTTGCAGCAGCCAACAGCATGACGAAGGAAGAATGCTATACACGCCTCAGACATTGCTACGACGGCTATCACTTCCAGCCCGACACCATAGGCATCTACAACCCCTTCAGTCTGCTGAACACACTGGCACGCCTGCAATTCAAGGACTATTGGTTCGAGACCGGCACACCCACCATATTGGTGCGCCAGCTGCAAAAGACAGACTACCCGCTCGAAGACCTGACACGCGAGGAAATCACGACAGACACCCTCAACTGCATCGACGTGATGAACGAAAACCCGCTGCCGCTCATCTACCAAAGCGGCTACCTCACCATCAAGTCCTATGATGCCCGATTCGACGTCTATACGCTTGGCTTTCCCAACAAGGAGGTGGAGGAAGGATTCGTCAAGTTCATATATCCCTTCTATGCACCCAAGACAAAGAGCAAGAGTGCCTTTTCCGTCACAGCCTTTGTCCGGGAGATAGAGGCCGGCGATGCAGAAGGCTTCATGCGCCGCTTGCAAGCCCTCTTTGCCGACGGGAACTATCAGGTGGTCGGCGATGAGGAAATCTACTTTCAGAACACCCTCTATGTGTTCTTCAAGCTCCTGGGCTTCTACGTTCAAGTGGAACGGCACACAACCAACGGCCGCCTGGACATCCTCATTGAGACGCATGACTACATCTACATTCTGGAACTGAAGAAGAACCAGTCCGCTGCCATTGCCCTCCAGCAGATAGACGAAAAAGGCTATGCCCTCCCCTTCGCCTCCGACCCACGCCACCTCTACAAGATAGGACTCAACTTCAATACCGCAACAAGAAAAATAGACGATTGGGCAGTCAAATAAATTCGCCAAGACCTCCCCACCTCCGCGCCTTCGCCCAGTGGTATGCAGGGTACTGCGGGACAAAAGAAAACGAAAAAGGACTCAAGCCCAGAATCACAGCTAATGAGAATACGAACAACCCATATACTCGTCACTCTATTCCTGATTGCAATCTCCGCCTCTGGCCCAACATTCGCACAGGGCAAAATTATCATCAACGAGATCATGCAATCTAATGTTGACTATCTGATGGTCGACCATGACTTCCCTGACTCTTGGGTTGAACTTCACAACACTGGTGACACACGGGTTTCGATAAAAGGATATCGTCTTGGCCCCACAAGCGTTCTCGGTGAAACACTTGCAATTTCCTTCACAGATGAATACATCGAGCCTGGAGGCCATTTGGTTGTCTATTGTGATAAAACATCAGGAATCCCACTCCACTGCAATTTCAACCTTGAGTCAGGGAAAGGGAAACTATATCTGATGAACGACAACTGGCAATGGATAGACTCCGTTGCTTATAAGAGTATGCCAGCACCAAACGTAGCATACGGCCGCGTGACAGACGGAAGCAGCGAATGGCAACACGAAATGACCCCCACACCAGGAGCTGCCAATAACAGCAAAGAATGTGTCGGCGTCCTGCCTCAACCTCAGTTCTCTACCGAAGGGCATGTAATGACAAACGGACCAGAAACCATCACAATAAGCATGCCATGGGGTGTGCCCAGTGACACACGCATCTACATCACAACGGACGGAAGCGAACCCAACTGGGATTCTTTGTCAGACACCCTCTTCACGCTCACGATAGACAAAAGCACAGTCGTTCGCGCAAAGCTCCTCTCGCACCACATGCACCCTGTTCTTTCCACGACCCACTCCTACATCTTTCATCCAAGAGACACCTCGTTACCAATCATCTCCATCGCTACAGACAGTACTTACCTTTATAGCAGCGAAGAAGGCATACTCTCAAATGACAGTACCGATGGGAAACCTAACTATACCTATGACTGGCGTCGCCCAGCCAATTTCGAGTATTTCAGCACATCATCCGGCACAACATTCTTCAACCAATATGGAGAAATGGCTGTTCAAGGCGGTGTAACAAGGAAATACAAACAAAAAGGTCTCAAACTATATGCAAAGAAACGCTTTTCGGAAAAGGACTTTAAAGGCTCTTTTTGGAGAGACAAGCCTGAAGTTCGTACAGTCAAATCGTTCATTCTGAGAACTGGCGGCAACAACTGCCTAAAGTCACGCATAGATGACGCATTTCTGCAAAAGATGTTTGGGACGAACCTTGACAGCATCGATTGGCAGGCATACGAGCCAGTTATAGCATATATCAATGGGCAGTACAAGGGTGTTTTTGGTATGCGAGAACGTTCCAACGAAGATTACGTTACCAGTAATTACCCCATCAAAGAGGAAGATATAGAAACAGCAGATGCGAATCACTATCGGAGGGAAACTAATCCTTTATTTAATCCATTCCGCGCTTCCTATCACAGGGAGGATGTCACCTATGACGAGTTAGCACAACAGATGAACGTAGAGAACTTCATGAATTCCTTCATCGCAGAATGTTATGCTTCTAACACCGACTTCCCAAATAACAATGTTTCTATGTGGAAGCAGGCAACGGAGAATGGCCGGTGGCACTGGATACTGAAAGATTTGGATTTTATCTCTATAAACGACCACACATGGAATATGTTTAATTACATCCTTGGCACTTCAGACCCCCAAAGCCAAGAATATGAGCAAGCGACAATATGGTACAATAGGACATGCAGCAAGCTCTACGAAAAAATGATGTCATTCCCTCAATTTCGCAACAAATTCATTGCTTCATATGCCACATACTTGGGTGATTTCATGCGTCCGGAAATATGTGTGCCTGTTATTCGCAAGATGGACGAAGAGATAATAGACGAAATAGCTCCAACCTTTGCCGCTTATTCAAACATGTCCACACTGCAATTACATACTATATACATAGATAGGCTTTGCGACTATGCCACCAATCGTCCGAACTATGTGTATAGGCAAATGGCCGATTACTTCTCTTTAGGCAAGGTTATTCCACTCAGCATAGCAGCACAATATGGTAATGATTCCGAAACAGACGAAACCTGCATTTCAGTCTGCGACATTCCGCTTCGCACAGGGCGTTTCGATGGCGCCTGGTTCTCATCATTCCCATTATCCATCAGCTCAAGCAACTGTAATACATCTTGGACTATGTCCGTAAAGCATGCCGACGGGCGCATCTCCACCCAAGTCTCCGATGCCCAGTATATTCAGCCAGACCTTGCTTCCCTCGAACTCGGAGACTCGGTGGCAATCATTGCAACCGACTCCATAGCGACCGCCATCACTTCGCCAAACATCATTGACAAGCATGCCATAACGGCCATCTACGATGCGACAGGCAAGAAGTCACAAACCGTTCAGAAAGGATTCAACATCATACTCTACTCCGACGGCACACGAAAAAAATATTCCACAAGTAAGCCCCGATAAATACAGAACTTCGACCCTTCCAATCAAGAGGTAATCCCTAATAGCACTTGAAATTTGGAACGAACAACTCTACATTCAAGCTCATGATTAAAATTCTGGACAACCTATATTACCCCCTCTACGAATATCTCTACCTCTTCGTGATGGTCATCTATATGGCACAGATGACACCAGAAACAGGACGTATGGTGGGAGTCCTTTCCGGCAATCCCATACCACTGCTCATTCCCATCGTACTGACCATTATATTGCTTATCCGTAATCCTATCAGTTTTGCCCATAACAAACTGTGGATGCTTGTAGGCATCATGCTTGGCTGGTCGGTGGCAGTATGCTATAAGTTTCACGACTTCAGCCCCGCCAATCTGTCGTATTGCCTCTTCCTGATATATGCCATATTTATTGCCTTTATCCATATCCGCGTGTTTGGGCGCGATTTGTTCCCGATATACGAACATATCATGGTCGTATTTTCCGTTATCAGCCTGTTCCTTTGGGGAATAAGTGTTGTCATTCCGGCATCAGGAGCTTTTTTCCATCTATTCCCCGAAACGGCCAATGGAAACAATTTCCTCTACCTCTATAACTGGACTGACCCTGCAAAAAATCAGGTTTACGGAGATCTTGTCCGTAATCAAGGATGTTCATGGGAACCCGGACGATTTGCCATCATGCTGATTCCGGCCATCCTCATCAATTTATCCCGTGAAGGCATGGTATTCAGGGGTAATAAGAAAATCCTCATCTTGTTATTGGCGCTTGCCAGCACAATGTCCACAACCGGCTATAGCATTGTGTGCCTGCTTTATGTCATCTTCTTGCTTACTAACGCTAATCCCACACGAGTGTTAGTTTTTACATTTATATTGCTGCCTCTCACCGTATTTCTCTTTTCTCTTGACTTCATGGGAAACAAGATTCAAGACAGGGCCAACTTCGAAGGGTTGACACGCGAAAGGATGAAGGGTATTAACTACAATGCAAAAGAACATGGTGACGAGTATTTAGGTTCGCTCGACCGCTTTGAATCGGCATATCTTGAATGGATCAATTTCCGGCAAGAACCTTTCCTCGGATATAGTAGGAACACTGACCATAGTTGGTTTAAGCAGAATATTTCGAAAAACCTCGTACTTACTGGTGGACTTGTGAAAATACTCAGTCAGTATGGTATCTTCGTTGGAGTTTTTCTATACATCCTACTTTTCTATTCATCCTATAAAATAGGCCGAGCCAGTTGGCATCAAAACAAGTTCGTTTATGCTATCATCTTGCTATTATCTTCTGTATCATACCTCATCTTCTGTATCCCCATATTTACAGCCTTTTGGTTATACGGTCTCTTCTGCTTTGAAGAAGATGAGATAGAATTGGAGACTTTGGACTATTTAGAAGCGAGTGACGACTATGAGAATTAACAAGAATAGCAGGCAAGTCATTGTCCTTTATATCAGCACCCTCGCCGGTGTGCTGGTTGGCATGCTTGTTTCCATCCTGAACACTCGCAACCTTGCACCAAGCGAGTACGGGGATGTCCGCTACGTCAACAACATCATACAGATGCTCTCCGGCATATTCCTCTTCGGCTATTTCGTCACCGGCAGCCGACTTCTGGCGATTGCAAAAGACAAGGAAGAAGCTGCGCAAATAAAGGGGGGACTGATAGCTATACTCGGGCTGACCGTCGCCCTGATGATGGCATGCATGGTGGCATGCGGCCTCATACACCATTACGTCCTCCATCGCGACTTCGCATGGCTTTTCTACACAGTCATCCCTGTATGTGGTTCTGTGCTATTGCTCAACTACATGAACACGTCTGCCCAGGGCGACAACAGCATCTACTCGATAGCAGCGGCTCGATTGCTACCCAGTGCTTGCTATCTTGGTATTGCCTATTTCATTTACAAACAATTTGGTGCTTCAAATTGGCTCATGCTGGTTTTGCAGAATGGTATAGCACTCATCATTCTAAGCATCATCATTTGGTACAACAAACCATCATTCAAGAACCTAAAGCAAACTTTTAAGGCCTTGCGACAAGAGAACAAATCCTATGGACTTCAGGTGTATTATGGTTCTCTTGCCAACGTCTCTGTCCAATACATCGCAGGCATTACCCTCGGCATGTTTGCTCTTGACAATACGAATGTGGGGTTTTATTCTTTAGCCCTTACAGTAACAGGTCCACTTGCACTGTTACCGAGCATAATTGGCACGACCTACTTCAAACGCTTTGCCCATGAGAACTGCATCAGCCATAAAGTACTCATTTCCACATTTTCCATGTCGCTACTTTCGCTGACAGGGTTTGTCATTCTCGTCTACCCCGTCATTGGGATTCTTTATGATGACAGGTACGCCGATGTCGCTCTCTTTGCAAGCGTCTTATCCGTCGGCTTCACATTCCACGGCCTCGGCGATGTATTCAACCGCTTCCTCGGTGCGCATGGACAAGGGAAGCCGCTACGAAACGGAGCATTCATATCTGGTGCAATTGCCTTGATTGGCTTCACAATTGGTGTGTATTATTTCGGCATCTGGGGAGCTATCGTTACCAAGATTGTCGCATCGTTAGCCTACTTTGCATCGATGATTATGTTCTACCTGACTTATACGAAACGAGCATGATTTATTTCCTAAACTTTCAATATTGCCCTAATACCGCATTAGAGAATAGGATGCAGGGATACTATTATGCTCTCGACAAGATGGGAATTAAGGCAACCGTAGTATATATACACCCGGACAATCATTACAGCAGGATTCAATCACAATTCAAAAATATCACCGTAGAATATCTGTGGAGTCCCTATATGTTATACCGGGGGATATTTCGCAGACTGACATTATTCCGAAACATTAGCAGATTCCTAAAAAAATTAAAAGAAGGTGACATCGTTTACACATACTCACTGACTCTCTTGACAAAAATGTGTGAAAATGTTAAAGGTGTTAAAGTATATGCAGAGAGAACTGAACACCCTGATGCGAGCGCTGGTTTTTTGAATCCATTGCTTGCCTTATCTGAAAGTGAAATTAAAGAGACGCTATATAGACTATGTGGTCTATTCGTCATCTCCAAGCCGCTCAAAGAGTATTATGAGACATTGGGCATGAATCCTTCAAAGATTCATATTATAAACATGATGGTAAATGCCGACAGGTTTCGAGATATTAAGAAAACACAAAACAGAGAAAGGTATATTGCCTATTGCGGGACAGCCTCAAACAATAAGGATGGAGTAGATCTGCTCATAAAATCCTTTGCCATTATATGCTGTAAGCACACCGACATAAAACTTTACATTATAGGAAAGACGCCTTCACGCAAGGATAATTCAAATAATCTCAAACTCATCAAAGACCTTGGCATAGAAGACAGAATAGTGTTTATCGGTGTTGTTTCATCAGAAAGAATGCCACAAATACTAAAGGATGCTGAGGTATTAGCTCTTGCAAGACCTGATAATTTACAGGCAAGATATGGTTTCCCCACCAAATTGGGTGAATACCTATTAACTGAGAACCCCGTTGTAGTCACTTCAGTTGGTGACATCCCCTGTTTTCTGCAGGATGGCGTTTCTGCACTTGTATCTGAGCCTTCAAACATAGAGATGTTTGCCCAAAAACTGCTTTGGGCGATAGAAAACCCCAAGGAAGCATTAAAGATAGGGAGGGCCGGAGCTGATATTGCACTAAAGCACTTTAATTCGGTCATTGAAACACTAAAATTACTGAATGTTATTTCTACAGATACTACCATTGTTTGTTAGAAATGGGACAATTGTATGTTATTTAGATACTCGTTGAGACAGGAAGAATGAAACACAAAATAATACATCTATTCAAACGCATCTTTTTTTCACTTGAAAAGCAAGCACGGGATGCTGGAGTAAAAATGGGCGAGCATAATCTAATAGCCAGCAAGTTTTGGAGCACAGAACCATATCTCATATCTATTGGAAATTTTTGCCAGCTGACCGAAGGTACAAAAATATACACTCATGGTGGCGCACTGGTTGCCAGAGACAAATATCCCAACTTTGACTTTTTTGGCAAAGTTGTTCTCGGGGACAGAGTATATGTTGGAGCAGGTTCGAAGATTATGCCGGGCGTCACTATTGGCAACAACGTATTAATAGCAGCTGGAAGTGTTGTTACTAAATCCATCCCTTCAAATGTTGTAGTGGCTGGCAATCCTGCCAAATACATATGCACGATTGACCAATACATCGAAAAGAATCTCATTTATAATCTTAACACCAAGTCTCATAGCGCAAAAGAGAAGAAGGAAATCCTCATGGAATTGCCAGATGTAAAGTTCATAACGAAAAGGTATATCGACATCCCATAGTCAATACAATGTAACATGCATAATCATCGTACCCAACTCTGCAAATGGTAACATACTCCTTTTCTGTTGCTGTTGAACATTTTAACTCTGATAGAAATGAAAAAAATATTAAGTATTATCGAAGCCTGCTAAATTTTCATTCAAAGTTCTCGTTTTATAAGAATCATGCTTATGCGAATAACATATATTTTAGATATCTTCGGGGGAGGAGGAAAGGAGCGACGGTGTCTTCAACTCATACAGGGGCTGAACAACAGAGGTTACTATGACATACAAGTTATTATCATAGACAACAAGGTGTCATATCCTGAATTGTACGACACCACCGCTAAGATAGAGATTATTGACAGGAAGAACAATGGTTTCTGCCAAATAAAGACTGCCCAAGTCTTGCATAGATTACTAAAAGACTTCAAACCAGATATCGTTCAGGCATGGGGCCTGATGTCGGCTGGTCTCGTGTTGCTTGTTAATCCCTTTGTCAAGTTCAGATTCTTGGCTTCCTATGTGGCAGATTGTGATACCCCTCATGGTCTCAAAGGAATTGTCAATCATATTTGCAATCGTGTTTGTATAAAAATCATTTCGAATTCCAAGGCAGGACTTCTGGCATATAAAACGCCTGCATCTAAATCCGTACTGATATATAACGGTTATAATGAAGCACGATTTAATAATGTTGTAGATAAAGAGTCTAAAAAAGGACAATTGGCAATCAACACAAAATATGTTGTCGCAATGGTTGCTTCCTTCTGGCAAAACAAAGACTGGCAATGCTATATTGATGCTGCAAAGAAAATCATTGAAAGCAGACAGGACATAACATTCCTCGCAGTAGGCAACGGGCCACAATGGGAACATTATAATCGTCAAGTAAAAGACAATGAGCGTGAATACATAAAGATGATAGGTCGCAGGGATGATATTGATGAAATATACCAAATCTGCGATTTAACTGTTTTAACTTCTACTCACGGCGAGGGCATTTCCAATTCTATTATGGAATCAATGGCATGGGGAGTCCCTGTTATTGCCACCAACAAAGGTGGTACTCCAGAGATTATTGAAGACGATATGAATGGAAAACTCATTAATGAACAAACCTCAGATGAGGTTTCCCGCATGATTACGTCTTTGATTGATGCCCCCATAAAACTTGCCCAAATGGGAAAGAATGCTGCAGAGACCATCCAACGGGAATTCCTATTGCAGAGGATGACCGACAACTACATTAAATTATACAAGGAGATATGCAAATGAGTTTGAAATCCAAGCTGAAAAATAACAGATTCATAAGAGGCCTGTATTTTCTGTACAGAGACTATTTCGGAAGTTGCAAGCGTAGTCGATTCGGTTATATTGCTGATGATGTTACGTTAATGCCTCCTCTTCGAATAGACAATCCTAAAAACGTATTTCTGTATGGCGACAATGGTTTGAGAAACGCCGACATAATGGTCATGAATGCCCGTTTTGTTATGAAGCCCCATTCTGGTGCCGCCGAAGGATTGCGTGTAACCACAGGCAACCACGCAATGATAGTTGGTCGTTTTTATCGTACCATTACAGAAGAAGAAAAGCCTAAAGGTTATGACAAAGACGTAATCGTGGAATCTGATGTCTGGATAGGGCGAAATGTTACTCTCCTTTGCGGTGTTACCATTGGACGTGGAGCAATCATAGGAGCGGGTGCAGTAGTCACCAGGGATGTTCCGCCTTATTGTATTGTTGGCGGAGTGCCTGCCAAGCCAATTAAATTTAAGTGGACGATTGAGCAAATTCTGGAACACGAATTAGCTTTATACCCGGAAGAGGAAAGATATACGAGAGAAGCACTGGAATCCATCTTCTCAAGTACAACGCTGAAGTAACTCTATAGCCCAATGGATGTAATCATCGTATCTCCGAACTTAGACCCCACTATCTCTTTAGGAGGAGTGTCTGCGGTTTCAAGCTTTATTGTAAACAACAATAAGGATTGCCACTACATCCATTTTGAGTTAGGGAAAAGAGACTCCGAGTCGGGAGGACTGAAAAGGCTCCTTGGTTTATGGAACAGCCTAAAAGCATGGAAGTCTCTTCTCCACTCTCATCCCAATGCTGTTATTCACTATAATTTTCCGTTATCTCCGGGAGCAATCATCCGAGACTTCTTTTTTATGAAGGTAGCAAGGAAGCAAAGACGGAGAATGGTAGTTCATGTACATGGTGGAGTCTATATGAATTCTTCTCATATTCCCTTTGTCTTATATAAAGTCCTAAAACATATATTCCATTGGGATGCGCCATTCATTGTTCTCAGCGAACATGAAAAGGAAGTCATATCTTTAAGATTCTCTCCTCAAAATGTCTATTCATTGCCCAATTGCGTGGAGCTGAATAGTGACATCACTAAGCCAGGGAAAACACAGGTCTTAACAATAGGCTATTTAGGAAGAATAACCGAAGCAAAGGGAATGAGGGAATTGCTTGAAGCATGTAAGGTTTTACTGATAAAAGGCATCCCGTTCAAGCTAAAAATTGCCGGAGTTGAGGATAAGGGGGAATCTTATGTCAGCGCATTTACCAGTCACCTTGGCAACTGCTTTGAATATGATGGGGTCATCTCCGGCAACACAAAAAAGGAGTTCCTTAATTCATTAGATGTCTTTGTCCTACCATCATATTTCGAAGGGCTGCCCGTATCTTTGTTAGAAAGCATGAGCTACGGTGCTGTTCCTGTAGTGACCCCCGTTGGCAGTATACCAGAAGTGGTAAAAGATGGTGTCAATGGTCTACTTATTGAAGTTCATAGCACTGAGAGTATCGTCAACGCCATTATTCGTCTGCAAGAACAAAATTCATTGAGGGCTCAGTTATCGGAAGCTGCCAAGATTACAATTGAAGAGCAATTTAACCCTAAGGAATATATTGAAAAATTGAACATGATATACCAGCTCGCTTAATATCAACTATGGATTTAAAAGAAGTAAGAATTTGGAACATTAAATACAACCTGCTTACCGTGTCTGAAATCGCTGATATCGTAAGCAAATGGATTGATGAGGGGAGGAAGGGTATTCACCTGACCGGAGCCAATGCCGATACTGTAGCTTTGGCTCAAAACGACCAATTGTTGCGTAAGGCAATTATTGATTCAGACATAGTAAATGTTGACAGTACCCTGCCCACATTCTTCTTGAAGCGTAAAGGCTATGATATTAAAGGAAGAGTGCCTACGCCAGAAGTTATGGATGAACTGCTGGCAACGGCCAACAGGAGAAAACAAAAAGTCTTCTTCCTTGGAGCGAAACAAGAAACGCTCAACAAATTAAAGACTGTCATCCAGAACGAATACCCTGACTTGATTATCGCAGGAATGCAAAATGGCTACTATCGGAAGGAGGATGAAGGCAAGGTTGTTGAAACAATCTCTGCAGCAGCCCCGGATTATCTTTTCATAGCATTACCTTCGCCTGCAAAAGAACATTTTATTTTAAGATATAAGAAGCAGATAAACGTTGGAGTGTTCTACGGAATAGGTGGTGCATTTGATGCCAAATCTGGCGTATTAAAGCGACCGCCCAAATGGTTAAGAGAACATGGGATAGAGTATATGCTCAGGTTGCTTAGAAGGCCAAATGTTTACGCCAGGAGAATACCTTTGACCGTCAAATTCATAAAGCTCGCCTCCTCATAAAACAATTGGGTTTCCTTCACTCATATATAAAAGATTACAAACTGATGGCACTAAGACTGAAGACACTCTGCATCGTCAGCACGCGCGACGAGCTGGCCCGCATCCCGGAAGGCAAGACGCTCATCAACACCATATATGCCTATTCCTATGTCGTGGCACAGAAGGACAATTACTTCGCGGAGGCACTGACGAATTGTGACTACCTGATGCCCGACGGGGCTGGCATCGTCAAGGCGTGCCGATGGATTGGGGCGGAGTGCAGGCCGAAGGAAAGGATTGCCGGATGGGACCTCTTCGAGTTTGAGATGTCGCGTCTTAACTCGAAAATGAAAGAATGTGGGAATGAAGGAATGAAAAAGGGCAAGGTGATGTTCCTCGGGTCGAGCGAGAAGGTACTGTCGCTGATACGGGAGCGGGCTGCTAAGGATTACCCTTACCTCGTGGTCGTGACCTATTCCCCACCCTACAAGCAGGAATTCTCTGACGAGGACAACAGGGCCATGATACATGCCATCAATGATGCTGATCCCGACTTGCTCTGGATAGGCATGACGGCGCCGAAGCAGGAGAAATGGACTTACAGGCACTGGCAGGAGCTCGACATCCATTGCCACTGCGGAACCATCGGCGCGGTGTTCGACTTCTATGCCGGCACGGTGAAACGCGCTCCGCTCTGGTGGCAGCAACATTCGCTGGAGTGGCTCTTCCGCCTACTGATGGAGCCGCGCCGCATGTGGCAACGCTATATTATCGGGAATATGAAGTTCCTACATTATATATATAAGGAAAGGGGAAGGTTCCCCAATAAACAGCAGACACAGAAAACATGACACAGACCAATGAAATACACAACGCGGACTCCATGAAGGCACAATGTCCGACGCTCTTCTTCGAGCTCATACGCATTGCGCTTGGCAGGCAGGAGACCTTCAGCCATCAGCCTTCCGAGGAAGATTGGCACGAACTGTATGCAGAAGCGAAGCGGCAGACGCTGCTGGGCGTGCTCTACGACGGCGTATGCCGCCTCTCGGCCGACCAAAAGCCACCGCGCCAACTGCTCATCAACTGGCATGCCTCGGTGCAGAAGATTATCTGCGACAACAAGCGGCTCAACCACGACACCGTCTGGGTGAGCCGACGATGGGAGAAGCTTGGCTACCGCAACGTCATCCTCAAGGGCCAGGGCAACGCTCTGCTCTATCCCGACCCGATGCTGCGTGTGCCGGGCGACATCGACATCTGGCTCGACGGCGACCAGCGGAAGATTGCCGACTACGTTCGCAGCCACTTCCCGGGGCTGGAGGTGACGCGCATCGAGATGGAGTTTCCCGTACGCAAGGACACGCCCATCGAGATTCATTTCCTGCCCAGCTTCCTCTACGACCCCTTCAAGGACCGCAAGATGCAGCGGTACTTCACCCGCCAGCTTGCCAGTCCCAAGCAAGTGGAACTGCCCGAGGAGGGCACTATCTGCGTGCCGGGCGATGAGATGAACCTCGTCTTCCAGCTGAGCCACATCTACCGTCATCTCTTCTACGAGGGCATCGGGCTGCGGCAGCTCATGGACTATTATTTCCTCTGCACAAACCTGCTCTCCACAGGCAGCGACGACCTGCGGCAGAAGGCATTGTCTGTTATCCAGGAGATCGGACTGACGGACTTCTGCCGAGCTTTGATGTGGGTGCTTGGCGAGGTGTTCCTTATGCCCAAGGAGCACATGCTGACCTTGCCCGACGAGCGCCGCGGACGCTTCCTGCTCGGCGAGGTGATGCGGGCCGGCAACTTCGGACATGCCGACGACCGCGTGGGCAACTGGGCAGAGATGAGTCGGTGGCAACGGCTGACGTGGGGCACGCGCTGGAGTTGGCGACTCCTCGGGCAGTATCCCCGCGAAGTGTTCTGGCATCCCTACTATCGAATTACACAATACATTTGGAGACTATATAACGGATACCTGTAAAAGACCCCCTTACCCCCTTTAGGGGGAATTAAATAGTGAAATCGTCAAAAAGCAAATTACAAAGATGGTAAAAGAAAACAAGACATCCGATGGCAGCATCCGCTGGATGATTCTGGCGGGCGAGCTGCTGGCTCTCAATGCAGCCTTTCTGACCATGTCCTACGTCTATCAGAGCATGGGCAACATCACCACGCCGCACTACAAGCGACTGATGCTGCTGCTCTCGCTCGTCTATGTGCTGTGCGACCTGGAGGGCCGCCACCATATTCACGATCGCTTTGTGCGCGGCGACCAGTTGCTGCGCAGCTTCATGCTGAGCACCACGCTCTTCGTCGCACTCAGCCTCATGGTGATGTGGGTGTTCCGCTGGCCGCTGATGACGTGGGACTTCATGTTGCCCTTCTACGGCTTCGTCATCCTCTTCCTTTGCCTCTACCGCTGGCTGCTGAGGCAGTGCATCAAGTGGTACCGCAAGAGGGGACGCAACTCGATGAGCGTCATCTTCATCGGCAACATCAACATTGCCAGCGAGCTGTACAAGAAGATGGAGTCCGACCCCACCACGGGCTTCAACGTGAGGGGCTACTTTTCCGACGAGCCACGTCCGCAGGTGACGGAGAAGAACTACCTTGGCAAGCCGGAAGAGGCCTTGGCCTACATCGAGCAGCACCAGCTGCATCAGGTCTATTGCCTCCTGCCGTCGTCGCAGAACGAGCTCATCAACCGCATCATGCAGACGTGCGCTCAGAACATTGTCCGCTATAACCATATCCCCGATGCCTTCAACTATCAGCGGCACACGATGGCCTTCAGCCTGATGGACGGCACGCCAGTCTTCTTCCTGCACAACGAGCCGCTCGCGTCCGTGGGCAACCGCATTATCAAGCGCAGCTTCGACCTCGTCGGCTCCTCGCTCTTCCTGCTCACCATCTTCCCCTTCGTCTACGTCATCTTCGGCACGCTCATCAAGCTCAGTTCGCCCGGCCCGGTCTTCTTCAAGCAGAAGCGCTCGGGGCTGAACGGCAAGGACTTCTACTGCTACAAGTTCCGCTCCATGCGCGTCAACGTGGACAGCGACCAGGTGCAAGCTACGAAGGACGACCCGCGGAAGACGCGCATCGGGGAGTTCATGCGCCGCACGAGCATCGACGAGCTGCCGCAGTTCATCAACGTCTGGCTGGGCGACATGAGCATCGTCGGGCCGCGACCGCACATGCTCAAGCACACGGAGCAGTACAGCGAACTCATATCGAGCTACATGGTGCGGCACTTTGCCAAGCCTGGCATCACGGGATATGCTCAGGTGACGGGCTTCCGCGGGGAGACCCAAGAGCTGTGGCAGATGGAAGGACGCGTGAAGCGCGACATCTGGTACATCGAACACTGGAGCTTCGCCCTCGACCTCTTCATCATCTGGAAAACCGTCTTCAACGCCATCCACGGCGAAGAGAACGCATACTGACGAATTAAGATTTTATTAATACTAAAAACCCTTAACGATGAAAAAGATTGTTTCCCTGGTTGCCCTTGCAGCAATCACCCTGACGGGCTGGGCACAGACTGCCGAGTTCTTCAAACCCTACAAGCAGACCGACCTGCGTCTGCCAAGTGTTCCACTGGTGGTCAGCGACCCCTATTTCTCCGTCTGGAGCCCCTACGACAAGCTCACCGACGGCAGCACACGCCACTGGACTGGCGACGAGAAGCCCCTGGAGGGCCTGCTCCGCGTGGACGGCACGACCTATCGATGGATGGGCAGCGCACAGCGGACCCTCATGGAGAGCGTCATCCCAATGGCTAACGAGGCCGAATGGGAAGCCCGGTACACGGGCACGGAGCCCGCGAAGGACTGGATGAAGCCCGACTTCGACGATTCCGGCTGGAAGAGCGGCAAGGGCGCCTTCGGTTCGGACAACTACGACAACATCCGCACGCCCTGGACGAAAGAGGACGACCACATCTGGGTGCGCCGCACCGTGGAGCTGACTTCCGGTCAGCTCGAAGGCGACCTCTACCTCATCTTCTCGCACGACGATGCCTGCGACATCTACATCAACGGCGAGAAAGCTGCCACCGGCATCATGGACTATGTGGACGGCGTCGTTGTCCGCCTGGACGGCAAGAAAGCCGGTCTGCTCCGGGCCGGGAAGAACGTCTTTGCCGTACATTGCTACAACAAGACAGGCGGCGCACTGGTCGACTTCGGCATCTTCCGCAACATCGCCAAGGGGAACGACAAAATCGTGACGGCCGAGCAGAAGAGCGTCGACGTGCTGGCCTGCAACACCTACTATACCTTCGCCTGCGGCCCCGTGGAACTGGACGTTGTCTTCACTGCCCCCCACATCATCGACGACTACGACCTGCTGTCCGCTCCCATCAACTACATCTCGTACCAGGTGCGCTCCACCGACGGGCAGAAGCACACCGCGCAGCTCTATCTTTCCACCACACCGCAGATGGCTGTCAACAAGATTCAGCAGCCCACCGTCTCGAACCGCGTGTTTGAGGACGGCACACAGTACCTCAAGGCAGGCACCATCCAGCAGCCCATCCTCGCCAAGACCGGCGACGGCATCTGCATCGACTGGGGCTACGTCTACCTCTCCGGCACTAACGGACGCCTCTGCCTTGCCAGCGACGGCGACATCAAGACGCAGTTCCTCGCCGACGGACGTCTGCCGCGCGGAGAACGTCAGGTCGTCTGCCAGAAGCAGGCCTCGCTGCCCACACTGGCCTACGTCCACGACTTTGGCACGACGGACCAGGCCAGCAGCTTCATGATGATTGGCTACGACGAGATATGGGACATTGAGTACTTCTTCAAGCGCTACAAGGGCTACTGGGCCCACGAGGGCAGCGTCAGCATCTTCAACATGTTCGACCGCATGAAGGCCAATTACACCAACATCATGCAGCGCTGCCGCCAGATGGACAAGACCATCTACGACGACGGCCTGGCAGCCGGCGGCGTGAAGTA
>DGTM01000045.1:0-9270 GCA_002394305.1 Prevotellaceae bacterium UBA4336 | reverse complement strand
GAGATTCTCAGCGGCTCCTATCGCCACGTCAATGCCGCACACAAGCTCTTCCGCGACGACAAGGGCAACGTGCTCTTCTTCTCGAAGGAGAACAACTCCAACGGCTGCGTCAACACCGTGGACCTCACCTACCCCGAAGCTCCGCTCTACCTCTGCTACAACCCCGAACTGCAGAAGGGCATGATGACCTCCATCTTCGAGTACAGCTACTCGGGCCGCTGGACGAAGCCTTTCGCCGCTCACGACCTGGGCCAGTACCCCAAGGCCAACGGGCAGGTCTACGGCGGCGACATGCCCCTGGAGGAAGCCGGCAACATGATTACCCTGGCCGCACAAATCTGCAAGCAGGAGGGCAACACGCTCTACGTGGACAAATACTGGAGCATCATCACCACCTGGGCCGACTACCTGGTGGAGAACGGCCTGCACCCCGCCAACCAGCTCTGCACCGACGACTTCGCAGGCCACTGGGCCGGCAACTGCAACCTTGCCATCAAGGCCATCATGGGCGTGGCAGGCTATGCCGAGATTGCCAAGATGAAGGGCCTCGGCGACGTCTACGAGAAGTACAACGCCAAGGCCAAGGAGATGGCTGCCGCATGGGAGAAGGAGACGAAGGTGAAGGACCACTACGAACTCGCCTACGGCGCAGGCGAAAAGACCTGGAGCCAGAAGTACAACATGGTCTGGGACAAGCTCTGGCAGACAGGCATCATCCCGAACGGCGCCATGCAGACCGAAATCAAATACTACCTGAAGAAGCAGAACAAGTACGGCTTGCCGCTCGACGTCCGCAAGGACTACACGAAGAGCGACTGGATAATGTGGACGGCCGCGATGGCCGACACGGACAAGGACTTCCAGGCCTTCGTCGACCCGCTCTACAAGTACATCAATGAGACCGAGAGCCGCGTGCCCATCTCCGATTGGCACGATACGAAGACGGGCCGCATGACGGGCTTCAAGGCCCGCAGCGTCATCGGCGGCTACTGGATGCGGGTGCTCATGAACAAGACGCTTCGCTGAGAAAACAGCCTTACAGCAACCGCCTGCGCCTGAGGTTTTAGCCGAAGAACCGCTCCCATGAGCGTGTTTCAGACAATGCCCGCCACAGCCTCTGTTCGCGAGGTACAACAGAAAAGAGGGTGTGTCAAAATAGGCACATCCTCTTTTTTTTCTAACATTCTTATAGCAATTCTCCCTGATTTTTTGGCAAGAAACCTAAATTATCGTATATTTGTATCGCATTATGAACTTCGTCACACAACAACAACACACCCATATGAGACAAATCGCTCTGTTTCTGACGCTCATGTTTTCTGTCTTCAGCTGGGGGCTCGACATCAAGAACCTGCGCACGGAAGACTATACCAACCCCATTGGCATCGATGCCGACTGTCCGCACCTTTCGTGGGAACTCGTCTCGCAGAACAGAAGCACCTTCCAGCAAGCCTATAACATACTGATTGCCACCGATGCTGCAATGGACAATGTGGTATGGGAATCGGGGTTCATCCAGAGCGAGAAGAGCGTAGATGTACTGCCGGAAGGCTTCGTCGCCCAGCCTCGCACACGCTACTATTGGTGCGTGACGGTAACCGACAATCATGGCGAGACGGCAACAAGCCAGAAGAAAGCCTACTTCGAAACCTCACTTCCAACGGCTCTCCTCGGAGAGGAGGCGCTATGGATTAAGGCGACGAGGACTCCCATCGGGTATGTGCCCGAGGGCGAACCGGTGACAAACTACGAGATAACGCTCTCGTTCGAGGTACAGAATCAAGCTGCGGGCTTCATCTTTGGCACAAGCGACCCAAGTAACTTCTACATGTGGCAGTTCTCGAACGCAACCGGCACAGCTCGTTTCCGTCCGCACAAATGGACGAACGGCTCGGCTGCCTGTCTGACGGAAAAGACGCTTTCGGGCACCAGCTTTGCCGAGGGCAAGACGCACAAGCTGCGCATCGTGGTGACCGGCGCTAAGAAGGCCATGACCTACCTGAACGGCACACTCATCGACTCGCGCACAGGCGACTTCCCCTTTGGCGACTTGGGCTTCCGACAGTTCGGAGGGAACAATCCCGAGCGCGCTTTCTTCGACGACCTGCTGGTGAAGAGCGGCAGCCAGGTGCTGCTCCAGGAAAACTTCAACGGTCCGACCTGCATGTTCGACGGCGGCGAACTCATCGGCGGCAGGTTCTATGCCTCGGGGCCGAGCAAGTACTTCTGGCAGAAGAAACAGGCCAAGCAGGTGCGCTTCGATGTGGATGTGGACGTGACGCTCGTCAATCACAACGCAGCCATCTGCTTCGGTGCCACCACACAGACGACCTACATGATGTGGCAGCTCTGCACAAACGGCGTCACGAAGCCCGTCCTGCGCCGACATGCCTACAACAATGACGTGCTCTCCTATTCCGACACGCCCTTGTCCCTCTCGATGGAACAGGTGCTGAACCACAAGATTCACATGCACATAGAATGCGATGCACCATACATACGCACATATCTCGACGGCACTCTGGCCGACACCTACGAGGATGCAGCGGGCATCCTGGACTACGGCGACGTGGGCTTCCGCGTCTCGGCGGCTTCCGGGAGCGACGAACGGGCATTCTTCGACAATCTTGTCGTCACCGACTACGACAGCCAGGCTGGTGCCAGCATTCGCTTGAGCGAGGACTTCGAGGGCGAGAGCAATCCGTTCTTCGGGGCGGAAGTGCTCAGCCACAACGGCAGCCGACAGCTCTACATGAAGGCTAACAAGGGTTTCCGCAAGCGAACTATGCAAGCCGACGGCAGCATCATCCCCGGCAACCCCATCCTGCGAAAGACCTTCGAGACGGAAGCGAAGGAAGTCCTTCGTGCCCGACTCTATGCCACAGCCTTGGGCATCTACAACGTCTATATCAACGGGCAACGCGTGGGCATCACCGACGACGACGGCAATACCGTGCAGGACGAGCTAAAGCCTGGCTCCACCGACTACAACAAGACGCTCTTCTACACCACGCACGACGTGACGCAACTGCTCGCCTCCGGCAGGAATGCCATCGGAGCCGAACTGTCGAGCGGCTGGTGGAACGGAGCCATCGCCCATGGCGTCTTCGGCAACAAAGACTGCGCTTTCTGCTGTTTGCTCGTCATCACCTATGCCGACGGCACAGAGCAGACCATCCCCACCGACTTGTCGTGGCTCAGCCAATGGAACGGTCCTCTGCGCCGAGGCGACATCTATCACGGCGAAGAGTACGATGCTCGCCTCAGCAGCGAATGGAGCACGCCTTCGTTCGACGACTCCAACTGGTATCAGACAGCCACGAGCACCGACTTCCACGGCACCTTGCAAGCCTTCCGGGGCGGACCGGTGGTTACCGTTCCCGAACTGGCACGTCAGCCCCAAACTATATATATATATAATGTAGTGGACACAGGTTCGGACTTCGGTCGCCTCGACGAGACGGAGAGCTACACCTCGCAGCGGACCATTCGGCTGCGAGCCGGACAAGTCGCCATCTACGACATGGGGCAGAACGGCTCGGGATGGGTCAGCTTCAAGGCGAAAGGCAAACGCGGCACACACCTGCGCTTCCGCTTTGCCGAGATGAGGAACGAGACAGGCGATGCCAGCCGCGGCGAGGACGGACCAGCAGGTTCCGTCTATCTCACCAACCTGCGCTCGGCCGAAGCAACGCTCTACTACACGCTTGCCGGAAAGGAAGAAGGCGAGAGCTACCATCCCACAACAACCTATTTCGGGTTCCGATACGTGGAAGTCACCACGTCCGACGACGTGGAACTCTGCGACGTGGTGGGCGAGACGCTGACCACCAGCATGGACGAAAGCTCCAGCTTCGCCTGCAGCCACCCCGACATCAACCAGCTCTACAGCAACATCATGTGGGGCGAGCGCAGCAACTTCATCAGCGTGCCCACCGACTGCCCGCAACGCGACGAACGCCTCGGCTGGGGAGCCGACACACAGGTCTTCTCCATGGCTGGCCTCTACAACGCCCGCTCGCGCAACTTCTACAAGAAATGGGTGCAGGACATGCGCGACTCGCAACGCGACGACGGCGCCTATCCCCTCGTGGCTCCCTACATCTGGGGCGACCGCGGATACGGACAGGCGGGATGGGCCGAAGCCGGACTCATCGTGCCCTACAACATCTACCTCATGACGGGCGACAAGGATGTGCTGCGCCAACACTACACCTCCATGAAGAAGCACATGGACTGGTGCGCCACGCGAGCCGCCGACGGCTACCTCTACAACGGCGCCGACACGAAGTATTGCGACTGGCTGGCCTACCAGCCTACCGACAAACGCTACGTCAGCGTCTGCTACTACGCCTATGCTGCCCAGCTGATGCGCGACATCGCACAAGCCCTTTCCCAGAACGAGAGCGACCAGTACGCACGCGACGCCGCCACCTACCAGCGCCTCTTCTCCAACATCCGCACCGAGTGGCAAGGCCGCTACCTCAATGCCCAGAAGACACCCGTACACGAGACGCAATGCGCCTACCTCATGGCTCTCCACTACAACCTGCTGCCCGACGAGACTTCCGTTCAGGCAACCGTCAGCAAACTCTGGCAAGCCATTCGCAGCAACAGCTACACCCTCAACACCGGCTTCCTCGGCACAGCCATTCTGAACCAGACGCTCTCCGACTTCGGCCTCGACACGGAAGCCTACACCATACTGCTGCAACGACGCGACCCCTCTTGGCTCTACAGCATCGACCAGGGCGCTACAACCATGTGGGAACGCTGGAACTCCTACACGAAAGCCAATGGCATGGGACCCGCCAACATGAACTCCTTCAACCACTACGCCTACGGAGCCGTGGCCGACTGGATGTATCGCTACATGGCTGGCATCGCTCCCGACCCCGACAAGCCTGGCTTCCACCACTTCATCCTCAAGCCTCATCCCGACGACCGCACCTCCCTACTCTACCGGCAGCAACGCATCACCTGGACCGACGCAACGTTCCATAGCGACTACGGCCCCATCCGTGCCCGCTGGCAATGGGAGGAGCAGGGACGCATCGCCTACGAAGTGACCGTACCAGCCAACACCACGGCAACGCTCTACATGCCTTGCCCCGACGGATACGAAGTCTGCGAGAGCGGAGAACGGATTGAACATGCCGATGGCGTGACGCTGCTGCGCTACGAAGACGGCCATGCCGTAATGGAACTCGGCTCAGGTTCCTACATCTTCGGCACAGCCATCGCCGACCGCATCATTAAGCCCGAGAACGAGGAAGAAGAGTCGCCCTACTACAGGCTCGACGGCATCATGCTTCCTCACGCACCCCATCAAAAGGGACTCTTCATCCACCGCGGAAAGAAGCAGCTGACAAAGTAGCGCCATACGCGCAGCAGTAATCATCCGCCCAGCGGGGAACAAACTCCCATGCCGCAGGGAACAAAAAACCCTCTCCCCACGCTACAAAACTATTTCAAAGGCTTGGAAATATATTTCAGAGGCACTAAAATATATTTCCAAGCCTTTGAAATATATTTTAGTGCCTCTGAAAAAGTTTTTATCTGTGGGGCGAAGAAATTGTGTCCGCAGAATAATGAATTTGTGGCTGATGAATACAGATTTTGTGTCCGCGGCGGGATGCGCTACTTCACGTACTGCACTTTGGATGGGTCGCGGGGACGGGCATCGGGTTGCTCGTCGGGATAGCCGATGGCAAGGATGAGGGTCAGGCGATAGTCTGCGGGGATGTCGAGGCGGTCGAGGAAGAACTTGGCCTTGGGGCTGGTCTGCAGGAAACGTACGGGACCGCCGAGGGGACAGGTGCCGAGGCCGAGGGACTGTGCCGCAAGCATCATGTTCTCGGCCAGGAGCCCGGCATCCAGCTCGCCGCCGCTGCTGGGGGTGCAGATGCAGATGATGTTGGGGGCGTTACGGAACATGTTCTTGAAGTTGGGGTCGCGCGCCACTTGGTCGGCATTCTCTTGCTTGTAGACCTCCGTCACGTCGGCGATGATCTTGCCGTCCTCCACCACGCGGACTATCCATGGCTGGCGGTTCATGCCGCTGGGGGCGTTGATGCCGGCACGGACCACGAGCTCCAGCTTGTCGTGCTCGACGGGACGGTCGAAGTACTTGCGTATGGAGCGACGCGCCATGATGGTGCTCAGCACGGGGTTCAGCTCCATCCTGATGTCTGCCTCCACGTCGGCAAGCTTCTCGGTCGGCTCGTAGCGCTTGACCACGCGGCCGTCGGTCGAGACGAGAAACTTGGTGAAGTTCCACTTGATGTCGGAGCGCTTGTCGTAGTCGGCATCCTGCTTGCGCAGCATCTCGTCCATGAACTTGCCCGTCTTGTCGCCGGTGTCGAAACCGCTGAAGCCTTTCTTCGACTTCAGATAGGTGTAGAGGGGATGGGCCTCGGGGCCGTTGACGTCTATCTTGTCGAACTGCGGGAAGCGGATGTCGAAGTTGGCTGTGCAGAACTGATGTATCTCCTGTATGGTGCCGGGGGCTTGTGCTCCGAACTGGTTGCAGGGGAAGTCGAGTATCTCGAGCCCTTGCGGGCCGTACTTCTCGTAGAGTGCCTCCAGCTCGGTGTACTGGGGCGTGAAGCCGCACCGCGTGGCGGTATTCACGATGAGCAGCACCTTTCCGCGGTAGTCGGAGAGCGAGACGGCGCCGCCTGCCGCATCCTTCACCTTGAAGTCGTACACGCTCTGTGCCTGGATGGTCAGCATGGCTGTCAGCCACACGACAGAGAGAATCATTCTTTTCATAACGTTTGTCTATTAATGGGTTTGTCCTGCAAAAGTAAGAATAATTTTCCCCCTGCACAACATAAAAGTTGAAAATCCTTGTCTAATGAACAAAAAGTGGTAACTTTGCAGGGAAATAAAGCTTTGGGAAAATGAAATCGCTGACCGAATACTTCAAGAAACTGCAGGACATGAGCCAGGCCCAGCGCGAGACGTTCCTCATCCACAGCTGTCCGGAGCTGATAGAGTGCGTGCGGCAGGTAGGCTTCCTGCCCCTGCTGGAGAGCGGCATCGTGGGGTTCTGCGCCGAAGGGCTGATGGCCGAGGAGTGCCGCTTCACGCAGTTTGCCGACGGCTCGTGGGAATGGCCGCTGTGGGGATGGAAGGGTTCCGTGGTGCGCGAGGCCGGCTGCCTCTACGGGAAGTTCTTCGCCGGAAAGACCGGCTTCGTCAGTCGCGACTGGTGGCCCGACTTCTACAACTGGCGTCGCAGCCGCTACCCCTCGCCCGAGGAGGACAGCATCGAGAGCCTCATCCTCTGCACCCTGCGCGAGCACGGCAGCATGATAGCCCGCGAGCTGCGGGCCGAATGCGGCATGACGGGCCCCAAGATGCGCAGCCGCTTCGACGCCTTCGTCGGCCGCCTGCAGATGTCGTGCCACATCGTCACGGAGGACTTCGTCTACCCCGTCGACAAGCACGGGCGGGAATACGGCTTCGGATGGTCGCTGCTGACGACTCCCGAACGCCTGATAGGCCCGGAAGAGTGCCGCACAGACCGCTCGCCGCAGGAGTCGTACAGGCGCATGGAAGCACATCTGACCAGCCTGCTCCCCGGTGCATCGCAGAAACAAATAGCCAAGTTGCTGAAGTGAAGCCCCCTCGGAAGGGCTTACGCCAACGGGTTAAAAATACTTAAAAGAAAGTCTTCTTTCATGGCTCGTACCTAAGGTTAACCCTTATCTTTGCAGTCCAAAGATAAAGTAACCAAACCCACATGTCATGAATGGAAGACTGACCATTGGAGAATTTTCGCGTTTTTGCAAAGTGACGGTAAAGACATTGCGCCACTACGAACGCATGAAGTTGCTCGTCCCCAACGAGGTGGACGAATGGACGCACTACAGATACTACACCGTTTCGCAGATGCAACAGCTGAACGCCATCCTGCAACTGAAGGAAATGGGCTTCTCGCTGGAAGAGGTACGCGAACTGCAGGACGAGGGAACAAACTGCCCCAACGTACATCAGCTCGAAAGTAAGATAAAACAGACGGAAGAGCTGCTCGACGCGCTGCACGACCGTCTGGAACTGCTCAAGCGAATGGCCAGCACACAGTCGAAGATGGAGACGGTGGACAGAATCTCCATCCAGCGACTGCCCGAAATCATCGTGGCCGTGCACCACCACGTGCTCGACAGGTGGGAGGACCTGCCCTCGGTCTGTGCCGGCATCATGGAACCGGAGCTGCAACGCCTCGGCTGCAAACGCAGCCTGCCCATCAACTGGTTCATTGTGGAACACGGCAAGGGCTTCAAGAAGAAGGATATCGACATCGACATCTTCGAGCAGGTGGAGGACCTGATGCTCGACACGTCCGTCCTCAAGTTCCGCATACTGCCGGAGGTTCCGACCGCCGTCTGCATGAAATGCCAGGGCCCCTACGACCACTTCCCCGAACAGTTTGCCGAGCTGCAAGACTACATCAAGGAGCACGAGTTCCAGGTCAGCGGACCTCACCGCATACGGTTCGTCAGGAGCATGTGGAACCAGAAGAACCCCGAAAAGTGGCTCTCCTTCATCCAAGTGCCCGTCACAAGAGACAAGAGGCCCCGGCTGGCGAAACGGCTGTTCAAATAATGTCCTTGCGACGGACTCGCAGGGGGAGGCTGCCTAAATATTATCTTCAAGCCACCGGCAGAGGTAGTCGACCTGTGTCTTCGTGTTGCCCATGAAGACTGCACATTCCTTGTGTCCCTCAAACTGCGGTGACACGCCGTCCATTGCACTGAGGGCAGAAACAGTCAGCAGCTCACGCTCGGCAGGAGAGAACTGGTCGCAGGCATAGATGTCGCCAAAGAGGTGCGACTTCATGTAGTAGTCGGCTTGGGGGCAGAATGTATAGTTCCAAGGCGTGCCGCCCTCATCACGGATCTGCATCTCCGTGCCAAGTTGCAGAGCCAGCTTTGCATCGTCCCAGATAGCTGGGCGACGGAACGGCCGGCCTTCATTATCGACAATCCCCGCTGACTGGCGCTTCGAGAGGACGCCGTCCAGGGTGTTTAGGGCATTCAGCGAGCGGGGAAATCCCGTGTAGGCATAGAGCCCTGCAAAGGCATCCTTCAGCTCGTTCACGCTTACGCCGCCGTCGAGCGCATCGCGAATGGCAGCATCCAACCGTTGCAAGTCTCCTCGTGCCTCCAATGCCGCACAGGCACAAAGCAAAAGCATCCGCTGTGAGAGTATTTCTTCTTTCATACAAATCCTGATTTATTTAAGTTTCGGAAGTTATAGAAT
>DGTM01000046.1:46845-68922 GCA_002394305.1 Prevotellaceae bacterium UBA4336 | reverse complement strand
GGCATCTCGTAGATGTTCTTCATCACGGTGCGACCGTTCTCCATGACGGGCACCATGCCCTCGCTGTTTGCCTGCAGCACGCCCATACCGCCGCCGGGGAAGTTGGCGATGAGCACGCCGAAGGCGATGGGCACAAGCAGCAGAGGCTCGTATTTCTTCACGATGCCCAGATAGAGCAAGGTGAAGGCAAGCAGGTACATGACGATGAAGAGCGGGTTCTCGCCGATGGCAGAGAGCGCCGTCATCTGGTACAGCTTGTCGAGAATGTCATATATCATTTCCATAACTGGCCTCTTTCGCTTAAGCAATCTTCATGATGGGGTCATCCTCTTCTACGGAATCGCCGCTGTTCACTAAAATGGCCGTGATGGTGCCTGCCTTGTCGGCGCGGATGGCGTTGAAGGTCTTCATGGCCTCGATGTAGCCGAGCACGTCGCCTTCCTTCACGGCATCGCCCACCTTACGGGGTGTCTCGCTGTTGTCCTTCGTCAGGTAGAACTTGCCTTCCAGCGGAGCGAGGAGGTCTGTGCCTTGGCCGGCTGCCACGGGAGCGGCGGCAGCGGCTGTGGCTGCGGGTGCCTCGTCGCCGTAGGCGATGTTCACCTCGTAGGTCTGTCCGTTCAGGCTCACCTTTATCTGCTTGGGCATTTCGCCGGTGGCGGGAGCGTTCTTCTTTGCCTTACGCTCGGCGAGGTCTTTCTCGAAGTCGGCCTTGGCCTTGCCGCTCTTGTAGGCGCGGTACTGCTCGGGGTGCATAGCCAGCTCGAAGAGCTCTTCGTCGTCCTGCCCCAGCTCCCAGCCATTCTGCTGCATCTCCTGGCGGAACTCGTCGAGCTTGTCGGGATAGTAGCTCTGGGGGTCGTTGGTCTCAAACTCGCGTCCCTGGGCCTTCGCCATGTCAACCAGCTCCTGAGCCACGGGACCGGGGAGCTGTCCGCTCTTGCCCAGTATCATGTCCCAGATGTTGTCGGCTATCATGCTCCAGCGTTCCTTACCCTTCTCCATCTGGATGACGTTCATCAGGGCCAGGTTCTTGACGTACTGGCTGAAGGGTGTCACGAGGCAGGGATAGCCGACCTTGGGCCAGACGTATGCCACCTCGTCGAAGAGCTTGACGAGGAGCTGGTCGGTGGTGAGCTCGGGCTGGTTGTTCTTTGCCTTCCACTTGTTCAGGCTCTTGAGGTTGTCCTCCAGGTCGGTCATCAGCGAGCCCATCATGCCTCCGGGCAGTCCGGGCTTGATGAGCAGCGAGTTGTTGATGTGGTTGAGCTTGGGGATGTAGTAGCCCAGGAAGTCGTCGTACATCTCCTGGATGAGCGAGCGTGCCTCCATGTAGGCTTCCATGTTAATCTCCTTGACCTGGAATCCGGCGTCCTTCAGCATCTCCTGCACGGCGATGATGTCGGCGTGGCCTGTGCCCCAGGAGAGGGGCGACATGGCTGTGTCGATGTAGTCGCAGCCAGCCTTGGCGACCTCGAGGATGGATGCCATGCAGAAGCCAGGGCCTGCGTGGCTGTGGTACTGGATGACGATGTCCTGCTTGTATGCCTTGATGCCAGCCACAATCTTGCCGAGGCTGACGGGGCGACCGATGCCGGCCATGTCCTTGAGGCAGATCTCGTCGGCTCCAGCGTCGATGAAGGTCTTGGCAAGGTTGACGTAGTAGTCGACGGTATGGATGGGGCTGTGGGTGATGCAGAGGCTTGCCTGTGCTATCATGCCTGCCTCCTTGGCATAGTGGATGGAGGGTATGACATTGCGGGTGTCGTTGAGGCCGCAGAAGATACGGGTGATGTCGGTGCCCTGAGCCTTCTTTACCTTATAGAAGAGCTTGCGCACGTCCTTGGGGACGGGACTCATGCGGAGGCCGTTGAGGGCACGGTCGAGCATGTGGGTCTGTATGCCTGCCTCGTGGAAAGGCTTTGTCCATTGGCGGACACTTATGTTGGGGTTCTCGCCGTAGAGCAGGTTGACCTGCTCGAAGCCACCGCCATTTGTTTCTACTCGGTCGAAACATCCCATGCGAATGATGGCCGGAGCGACCTTTACAAGCTGGTCGACGCGGGGCTGGTACTTGCCTGCACTCTGCCACATATCACGAAAGACCAGACTGAACTTTACTTCTTTCTTCATCGTGTTATCTTGAAAAGCTGCTGATTATTTCAATGTTTACTTGGAGTTATAACTTCTATATTCTCTTGGCAGAAGCCACATGGCCTTTGCCTCCCGTTATCTGGCTCACCACCTGCTGAAGCACAGCCATTGTGCTGCCGTCCACAGCCTCGGGAGCTTTCGTCCCCTTGGCGGGAACCACCTCCTCCGGCGCCACTTTGTTGACCACATTGATGAGTAACTTTCCGCCCCATATCACAATGAGGAGAATCAAGAAGACGGTACTCATCCCGACAATCATCAGTTGAACACCTAATCCAATATTATCCATTTCCTTTACCTTGATAAATAAATTTTGCGCAAAGATACAAAAAAAGATTCACTTTGCGCCCCTGCAAGGCAAAAAACTTATCTTGATTGTTCGATTTTGACGCCTACACCCCGACAAAGGACGCCAAGCGGCGGGTTCTCCTTCTCCAAAGTAACGGAAACGGAAGAAACAGCGGGGCACTCGGCAAGGACGGACGAGGCAATTCTGGCCGCAACATGCTCCAAAAGATTGGACGGGACAGCCATCTCGCGCCGGACAATAGCGACGATGTCTGCATAGTTCGTCGTACCCTCCAGAAGGTCATGCTGCCAGGCGGAAGACTCCACTTCCGTCCGGGCAGAAAGGGAGACGTAGAAGTCCGCCCCGACAGTCCTCTCCTGCGGCAAGGCACCGTGGAAGGCATGGAGCTTGAGGCGGTCGATGGTGATGCAGAAGTTCATTTCTCCTCCGTATCCTCTTCCTCGGGAAGCTGCTGTGCATCGGGGAGGTACTTCTTCAGCACGCGGGCCACACCGGCGGTCCATGAATTTATCGTGTCGTTCTCCAGTTGGAGGGAAGATATGAGGCGGATAACGTGGTCGATAGGCATGCGGTAGCGCAGGACGCCGCTGATGAGCTTGGCATAGTCCCAGTACTCGGGATTGAAGCGTTCGCTCAGCCCCTCGATTGTTGTCTTGTAGCCGCGTTTGTTGACGAACTGGAAGTCGTAGCGCTTCTGGCCGTCGCGGTCGTAGTGCTTCACGATGAATCCCTTCTGCACGCTCTTCGGGATGGCTATGCCCTCGTCGTCGTCCTGCAGGCCGGTGAATATCTCGTAGGGAGCATCGTCGAGCAGGCCGACAAACGCCACCCACTTCTCCTTTTTGTTCTGGAAGCGCACCACGTCGCACTCCAGCACATCAGGCCGACGCTCGACAACGGTCGGGGTGCTTCCCTGCATCGCGCCCTCCTGCAGGAACTTCTGGCCGGTCAGCGCCGCAAGGAGGCCCTCGGACATCGCTTCATTGTCCTTCCGCGTATAACGAATGTCGGTAAAGACCTGTGCCAACGTCTCCTTGTTATTAATCTGCACGAAGTGCTTGTTCTCGGGCAGCGACTCGCGACGGGCGTAGCAGGCATCGATGCGTTCCGGCGTAAAGGGGCTGTATGTCTCCTGGTGCACGATGGCCTGAAGCGGCAGGCGGTCGGTCTGCTCGGGCTGTTCGGCCGGCCAGCCGACGGTAAGGGTTGCAACGGGGAAGACAAGCTCGGGCAGCTCCAGGGCGGCAATAATGGCCTGCGGCTGATAGACGGTCGTGCCGAGGAAACAGATGCCGAGTCCCTCTTCTTCGGCCAGGCAGCAGAATGTCTGTGTGAAGAGCAGGGCATCCGTGGCAGCATTGAGGAAGCTCAGGGCATTATCGTAGCCCGGAGCAGCCTGGCGCTGCAGGCACCAGTCGGTGGTGCGGCGGAAGTCGGCACAGACGGTCAGCACGACGGGAGCCTGCGTCACCATCGGCTGGCAGAAATGGGCCGGGGCCAGCAGTTCCTTCATAGCGGCCGAGCGCGTCACGACGACGCTGTATAGCTGCAGATTGCCCATCGTCTGAGTGCGCGAGGCGTCTTCTATCAGACGATTCAGCAGCTCGTCGCTGACGGGCTGCTGAGTGTACTTGCGGATGGTTCGCCGGTGCCTGATGTCCATAGTCGTATTAGCTCATTAGTATCTTTTCGATTTCGCTCAGCTGCTGACGCAGTTCTTTGTCCACCTTCAGCCGTCCGTCGATGGTCTTGATGCCGTGCAGCACGGTAGCATGGTCGCGGTTGCCCACGTACGCTCCTATCTTGCCTGTCGTGAGCTTCGTGTGCTTGTGGGCAAGGTACATGCTCATCTGCCGCACGATGACGATGTTGGCTTTGCGGCTCTTGCCGAAGAGCTCCTCTTCCCGGACATTGAAGAACTCGCAGGTGCAGGTGATGATTTGGTCGATGGTGATGGCTTTCTTCTCCACCTTCACACGGCCGGCCAGTATGCGCTGGGCAAAGGAAAGGTCGACATCCTTGCTGTAGACGACGGAGTAGGCCAGGAGGCTGTGGATGACACCCTCCAGCTCGCGGACGCTGCCGGTGACGTTGCCGGAGATGTAGTCCAGCACATCATCGGGGATGTTCAGGCCGTCGTGCTTCACGATGCTGTGGAGGATGTTGCGGCGCAGACTTTCCTCCGGGCGCTCCATCTCGGCCATCAGTCCGCTCTTGAAACGCGTGATGAGGCGGTCCTCCAGCCCCTGCAGGGCAACGGGCGGGCGGTCGCAGGTCATGATGATCTGCTTGCCGTTCTGGCGGAGATGGTTGAAGATGTGGAAGAAGGCGTTCTGTGTGCCTTTCATGCCGACGAGTTCCTGCACATCGTCGACGATGAGCATGTCGATGCTCTGGTAGAAGTGCATGAAGTCGTTGAAGACATTGCGGTTGCGGGCATCGGTGAACTGCACCATGAAGAGGTGGGCACTCAGATAGAGGACACGTTTCTCGGGATGCAGCTCCTTGGTGCGCAGGCCGATGGCATTCACCAGGTGCGTCTTGCCCACGCCGCTGGGGCCGTAGATGAAGAGCGGGTTGAAGGTCTGCTGCTCGGGGTGTTCGGCAATGGCCTGCCCGACGCTGCGGGGCAGCTTGTTGCTGGTGCCTTCGATGAAATTGCTGAAGCTCATGCGCTCGTTAAGCTGCGAGTCGAGGTCGTCGGCCGGACCTACGGCCTGAGCAAGCTCGGGCGACTTGTTGGCCTCGCGGCTGGACGTGGCGGCAGGAAGCACGGCTGCGTTGTCACTCTCCTGGTTCACCATCACGTTGTCTGCCACCTCCACCAGATAGGAGAGAGTGACGTCGGCACCAAAGAAGCGCCCGATGGTGATATGTATCAGCCTGCGGAAGTGCTCCTCCAGATACTCGAAGAAGAACTGGGACGGTATGAAGACCGTCAGTTCCTTTCGGTCAGCATCGTAGGACTTGATTTTCATGGGCGAAAACCAAGTCCGGTATTGCTGTTCGGTCACGTTGCTGCGAAACATTTCCATGCAACGCGACCATAATATCTGTAGCTCTTCCGTCATGCTGGCAAGTGCTTATTTAATATATATAATAATGTATATGCTGGCGATGCCGTTTGTCCTCCTCTGTTTAGCTTGGACTGTGTTGGCAAAGACAATGCAAAATTACCACATTTTTTGCATTTGACCAAACATTTTCCCTCTCTCAAAAATAAGACTGCGAAGATAACGCTTTGTTTTTCAAACAATGAAATCACAGGGCTCGGCGAACCGCTGCCGTGGCTCTTGCAAATCTGTATTCCCCTGGGTCTCAAACTTTTTAGCAAAACGCCACAGGGAGAGCCAAGGCACGCAGAACCGACCGAAACGGCCATCTGCTCCGTGTTTATCGGGACTGCGCGGAAAAGCTTGTCCTCCGGCGTCTATTTCTTAAAAATCTAAATTGGCGAAAAATGTGTTTTTCCACGTTGCGATTCACAATATTTAGGGCGCCTTCTCCGTTCTTAATACAGGAAGGGAACAAAACCCTGCTGCAAACCGAATACTGTCCACCCAAACAAATCGCGCCTATGGAACAAACATTACCCCTACCCTTTTTTCAGCCGAGCCCTGTAGTACTGACCAAAATACGTCAGTTCGCACGTACTTTCCGGCCTCAGCCCTATAGCCTAACACTTGCCTGACATGGTATCTCCCTCCTTGCTCTCTGCCAACTTCGCCAATCTCGAGGCGGAGATGAAGTGGTTCAACCAGAGCTCTGCCGACTGGCTCCACATCGACATCATGGACGGGGTGTTCGTGCCGAACATCTCCTTCGGGTTTCCCGTGCTCAGACACGTGGCTCGCATCTGCTGCAAGCCGCTGGACGTGCACCTGATGATTGTTCAGCCCGAGAAGTTCGTGGGCGAGGTGAAGGCTCTCGGGGCCTACCTGATGAACGTGCACTACGAGGTCTGTCCGCACCTGCACCGTGTGGTGGGGCAGATTCACGAAGCCGGCATGAAGGCTGGCGTGACGCTCAATCCGGCCACACCCGTCTCGGTGCTGGAGGACATTGCTGCCGACGTCGACCTGGTCTTGCTGATGAGTGTCAACCCGGGCTTCGGCGGCCAGAAGTTCATCCCGCACACCTTGGAGAAGGTGAGGCAGCTGCGCCAGCTGCTGGACCGCACCGGCAGCAAGGCACTCATCGAGGTGGACGGCGGCGTGAACCTGGAGACGGGACGCCAGCTGAAGGCAGTCGGCGCCGACGTGCTTGTGGCCGGCAGCTACATCTTCTCTGCTCCCGACCCGCTCAAGGCTTGCGAAGCTCTGTCTGCGCTCTGAGGGTTCTCGCCGTCTCGTCCGTGCTATGATTGTACAGCATCTGGTGCTTTGGTGCGCCGCTCTGTTGGCGGCGGGCACGGCTGTCGGTCTGCTGTTTCCCCTACCCTGCTATCTGCCTCTGCTTGCGGCAGCCGTCGTGGCTTGCCTGCTGCTGCGCAAATCCAGCCATCTGCACGATGTGCTGACGATTGCCGTATGGCTGCTCATCGGGTGCAGCAGGGCTTATGTGTATCAGGAGACGAGCGGCTGGCCGCAGGGGCAATGTGCTTTCGCGGAGAGGGCGTTGCAGAAGGCTGGCCGGATACAGGACGCTTTGGCTGGCAGGCTCGAGGGGGCGCATCTCACCCCGAGCGCCCGTGTCCTCTGCTCGGCATTGGTCCTTGGGAAAAAGGATGGACTGACGCGCGAGACACGCCAGGCCTATGCCCGCGCCGGGGCCAGCCATCTGCTGGCGCTGAGCGGCATGCATCTGGGCATCATCTATGGGTTGCTGTATCTCGTCCTCATCCGATGGGTGCGCCTTAGCCGTTGGCGATGGCATGCCTTGCCACTCATCCTGCTCCTCCTGTGGAGCTACACGCTGGTGGCAGGCAAGCCCGTCTCGCTGGTCAGGGCTGCCATCATGCTGTCGGTCTTCACCGTCGCATGGCTTCGGCAATACACGACCGACCCTCTGCACCCGCTGGCCCTGAGCGCCATCATCATCCTGCTGGTGTCCCCCACGGCTCTGTTCAGCATCAGCTTCCAGCTGTCCTTCAGCGCCGTTTTCTTCATCATCGCGCTTTGGGGACCGCTGTCGGAAAGTTTTCCGAAACTGCCGTGGGCCCTTAGGATGCTGGCGGTGTCGTGCATCGCCCAACTTGGTACGATGCCGCTGACGCTCTACTACTTCCACCAGCTGCCGCTGCTTGCTCCGCTGTTCAGCCTCGTGCTCATACCGCTCACCACGCTCATCATCTACCTGACGCTCGCCGCGTTGGTTTTGCCGCTTGCTCCGTTGGGACAAGTGCTGAGCCTGCTGGTAGCCCTGCAACAGGAGGTTGTCGACCTGGGGGGCAGTATTCCCGGCGGAACGCTGACGGGCTTCTATCCGAATGGCATTTGGGTGGCACTCACTTACGGTGCCTTGATGATTGCCATCGTACGCCTCCGCACCAGATGACGCACGCGGCAAAGAAAACACACGCATGCTCTTCCGAAATAAGAGCTAGGCTCTTCCGAAATAAGAGCTAGGCTCTTCCGGAATAAGAGCTAGGGTCTTCCGGAATAAGCGCTAGGCGCTTCCAGAATAAGCGCCCTGGGCTTATGACAAAGGAGCATGGAGTTCTGCTACTCTCCCAAGTCGAAATGCAGGAGGATGGGACAGTGGTCGGATGGATGCCAGAAGTTGGAGATGTTCTGAGGGTTGCGGACAGGAGCTGTATAGCTGTCGCGGATGACAGAAACATCGCTGACACGTTTCTGCAACGCTGGAGTGGCATAGAGGAAATCGATGCGCGACTTGCCGCCGGTAGTGCTGATGAACTGGTCGGGATAGGCCTCGTGGACAAGGTCGACATAAGGTGTCTGACCAAGGATATAGTCGTGAACGAGGAAGCGCGTGGAGTTCTCGGGGAGCTGATACGTGGCATTGTCTATGCGTGAGATGGAGTTGAAGTCGCCCATCATGGCCCACAGCTCCTTGCGTGCCTTGGGATGCGTGAGAATAGTCTGGCGGCAGATGTACTCCATCTCCGAGCGCCGGAACAGGTCGCCTTCATTGCGGCTGCGACTGGCTTCGCGCTGGTCCTGAGGCACCTTGAAGCCATATGCATGCGGCCAGGTGTGGAGCGTGACGATGTTCAATGTCTTACGTCCGCGTTGCAGCTTGTACCATGATGCTCCGTGACAGACAATAGTGTCGGCATTACCCGAGATGAGTTTCTCGGCCTCCAACGGGAAGCGAGATGTGATGAGCTGCGGATAGTTGTCGGGATGAGCGCTGAGATAGACATAGCTGTGGCCATAGCGTTCGGCCAGCCTCTTCCAACGTTCCAGACACTCAGCCTCGCTCTCCACCTCGTACTTTGCTGTGCCTGTCACATAGAGTTTCTGAGCTTCGCACCACACACAGATGTCGGGCTTCTGCGCCTGCACCCAAGAGGTGAACCGCTGGTAGTCGTCGGTTTGTCCGTCCCACATACCATTCTGGATGTTCCAGTAGAGCAATGTCACATTCTGCTCCTTCCGACGTGCCTCTAAGCCCTGAACACCAATGGCTACAAGCAGCACGATGAACCAAAGTCTTCTCATATCGGCGTTTCCATTCTTTTAATTATGGGCATAGAAGTCTTGTGTGTCCTTGACAGCAGCAAGTTCCTTCAGCAGCAAAGCATACTTCCAGGCTACAGCTTCGGCAAAGCGACAACCTTTCTCGGCTGTGGCGAGACAGGGATTCCCGATGCCTGTGTCGGCAGTAACCTGAGTCCAATGGCGTGGCAGCCAAGCTGTTTTCTCGCGAAGGCTCTGCAAGGCAAACGGATTGGCTTTGCCTTCGCCTGCTTCGCTGAGTTCGACCAGCTCGGGATGATAGTGCATCATCACCGAAGTCTCCAACTCGTCGGCATGGTCGCCCGGAGCATCGAACCATTCCTTTGCCGGCAGAACGGTAAACCATTCGCTGGAAAGGATGAAGAAATCGGGATAGTCCACAGCCAGGTCGCGAATCATGCTCTTGAAGGTGTTGCCTCCGTGTCCGTTGATGATAAGCAGCTTGCGGAAACCCTGATGGTGCAGCGAAGCTACTGTATCGGCGAGGATGGCTCGCTGGGTATCATAGCGATAATGGATGCAGAACTTCAGGTCGCGCTGACCGGGATTCTGCGCACCCATTGCCACAGGCGGCAGCACCATAGCACGGATGCCATGGTCGCTGAAGGCAAGCTGGGCTGCATCAACGGCTACATCGTGGGCCAAGATGGCATCTGTAAGATAAGGCAGATGCAGGTTGTGAGGCTCTGTTGCCCCCCAAGGCAGGATGACTACATCATAGTCGATGTGGCGTGTGACGCCATAAGCCGAAAGGTTCAAGTCTATTTCGCGTTTCATGGAATGATGTTTGATTTACATATTATGTTGGACCATTTGACAGCTGTTGCATCAATCGTTGGAGAAGTCGGCAAGAACCTGACGGTAGACTGTCAGGACCGTACTCTTGCGGATGAAACCCACGAAGACACCGTCGGCATCGACGACAGGAAGCGTCCACGCGCCGGTGCGGTCGAACACACTCACCACGATGTCCATCGAATCGTTCACTGAGAGACGCGCCTCGGGCTGCTTCATGAGCTGCGAAACGGTGAAGTCTCTGTACAGCTCCGTACGGAAGACGAGGTGGCGGATGTCGTCGAGATAGACAGCTCCCACGAACTGCATCTGCCGGTTGACAACGGGGAAGACGTGGTTCTTGCTGTTCGAGACCTGCGTAGCCACGTCGCCCAGGTTCATGTCCGGATAGAGCACCTGGTCGTAGTGCTGAATGACGCTGTCCATACTCATGAGCGTGAGGATGGAGCGGTCGGTGTGGTGCGTGAGCAGCTCGCCCCTCTGCGCCAGTCGCATGGCATAGATGCTGTGCGGCTCGAAGTACTTGATGGTGAGGTACGAACCCACCGAGACAATCATCAGCGGCATGAACAGGGCATAGCCGCCGGTAAGCTCCGCAATAAGGAAGATGCCCGTCAGAGGCGCATGCATCACGCCGCTCATCAGTCCACACATGCCCAGCATGGCAAAATTCCTCTCGGGTATGTCGAAGCCAAGCACGTCGTAGGTGTTCCAGAGGCGGCAGAAGATGAAGCCAACGATGCAGCCCAGGAACAGACTGGGCGCAAAGATACCGCCGCAACCGCCGCCGCCGTTGGTGGCCGTGGAAGCAAAGACCTTGAAGATGACAATGAGGAAGAGATAGACGAGCAAGTGGTCGCTGCCATAGAAGAGCGACCGGTCCATCGCCATGTCCCAGTCGGCCTGGCCGTTACCGTTGAGGAGGAGAGTAATCAGGTCGTAGCCTTCGCCGTAGAGCGACGGGAAAAGATAGATGAGCAGGCTCAGCATGACGGCTCCCAGAAGGAACTTCTCATAGCGTCCGCGAAGGCGGCGGAACACACCTTCGAGCAGGTTCATCGTCCGCGTGAAGTAGAGACTTGCCAGTCCGCACACGATGCCCAGCAGGATATAGGCTGGGATGCGGTCCACCGTGAAAGCGTCCTGCAAGTGGAACTCAAAGATGGGACTCGTCCCGGACACGGCGAAGGTAAGTCCCGCGGCCGTCACACTCGTCACAAGCAACGGCAGGAGGCTCGTCATGGTCAGGTCGATCATCAGCACCTCGAGCACAAAGACGAGTCCGGCTATCGGCGCCTTGAAGATGCCCGCCACGGCTCCGGCGGCTCCGCAGCCCACAAGCAGCATCATGTATTTGCCCTCCAGTCGGCACACCTGTCCCAACGTGCTGCCTATGGCACTACCGGTCAGGACGATAGGAGCCTCAGCCCCCACACTTCCGCCAAAACCGATGGTGATGGCAGACGCCACGACGGAGGTCCAGGTGTTGTGCGGCTTGATGCGGCTCTGCTTGCGGGCAATGGCAAACAGTATCTTCGTCACACCATGACTGATGTCGTCGCGGACGATGTACCGGATGAAGAGCATCGTCAGCCAAATGCCCACGACGGGATAGACGAGATAGAGCCAGTTGGCATTCGTCACGGAGAACTCGTGGGTGAGCAATTCCTCAATCTGGGCAATGAGCCACTTCAGCAACAGCCCCGCGCAGGCCGTAAAGATGCCCACGAAGAAGCTGATGAGCAGCACAAAGTTGTTGTCGGAGAAGTGTCTCCGCCGCCACCGGATGAGCCAGGCTATGAAGTTCCTATATCTGTAATTCAAAATAAATATCTCTAACCACTAACTTCTGATAATACTCACTCTCCCGTCCAGCCCCAGCTTGATGATCTGGCTGGGTTTCGACTTGCTCGTGTCGTTCTGACGGGAACGCATGACGTAGTCCACGCCCTGCTTTATCTCGTCGGTTATCTCATTGAAGCAAGCCGGCGAGGGCTGGCCGCTGATGTTGGCACTGGTGCTCACCACGGCCTTCTGGAAGCGATAGCAAAGCTCATGGCTGATGTTCTCCCTCGTCACGCGAAGCCCCACACTGCCGTCCTCGCCGGTCAGGCTCGGCGCAAGGTTCACTGCTCCGTCCAGAATCAGCGTAAGCGGCTTCTCGGCAAACTCCACGAGGTCCCACGCCACGTCCGGCACCTGCCGCAGGTAACGCTGCATCCGGTCGGCGCTGTCCACCAGGCAAATCATCGCCTTGCTGTCCTCTCTTTGCTTCAGCCGGAAGATTCTCCTCACCGCCTCCTCGTTGCTCGCATCGCATCCGATGCCCCAAATCGTGTCCGTCGGGTAAAGGATAAGTCCGCCCTGCCTGAGCGTCTGCACCGCAGTCCGGATGTCCTCTGCAATCTCTTTCTGTGTCATGTGTCTGTCTTGATTTTCGCCTGCAAAGGTACAAAAAATAATTAAGAGTTAAGAGCTATGAGTTAAGAATTGAAGGCTAAGGGACGAAAAACAAAGAAAAAAAGAAAAGAAAAGACAAAAAAGGCGAATACTCACGCAATATATTGCTCGCAGATTCGTTATATAATAAAAAAAAGAGATATGATAAGGCAAATTGTCAGCGGCATCTTTGTTTTGGTAGCTGCCATAGGGCAGGCACAGAACGCCGACCCCGTGGGACTCTACAAGCTCACAGGAATCATTCATCAGGACGGAAAACATGTGGAGGCAAGTTTCAAGCAGTACAAATACTGCCAGAAGGAATTCTCGCTCATGCTGTACCACGATGCAATACTCTTTCCCGGCGACCCTTTCTCCTTCACCATATGCAATCCCGACGGCAAGCCCCTGCTGTTCACAGGCGAACTATCGAAGACGGAGAACAGGGGCGTACAGGTATTCGACACTTCCGACAGCACCTTCACCTTGCGTTGGTTCAACGACCGCGGCACTTTCAACGAGCATCTGTTTCCCTATCAGACGAACATCGACGAAACATACAAGCTGGTAAAGGATTCAACCGATGCCATCCTGCGAGCCTTGAACCTGTTGCAGATGAAGCTTGGAACAAGGCAGCACCGCTTGCAGGGAGCATGGAAGCTGCGCGGAACACAGCAGACAAACACAGCCACTTCGCAGTACTGGATAGAACGAAGCGCTGCAGAAATCTATCAAATCTTCGGCAGCCGGGAGGCCATGATGGTCCTTGCCAACGCATGGTTCCCGAAGGGGAACATACAATGCCACTTCATGCCCTGCGTTTATCTGAGCGAGAATGCCTTCGAGTGTGGCGAAAACACATTCATCGTACACTGGTTTGACAGCGAAACGATTTCCCTGACGTCCCTCGACGAGACTGGCAGGCCAAACGTGACCGTCTGGGACCGCCAAGGCCTCCCGCGAAACATCCAGTACACGTTCGGCACAGACACACCGCTGATGCAAAAGGACATCTCGCGTTTCTTTGCCGACGAGTTCCAGAAGAGATACGGCTCCCTGCCCGACTCTGTCCGTCTTGCTTACGAGACCTTCGACTTCGCCGTAAGTGCCAACGAAAGCAACAATGCCATCTTCCCCGTCCTGATGCGTCAGGGCTTCGAGGAGGAGTATAAGGCTATGAAGGACTCGCTCCTGTCGCGCCTGATGAGAAGCGAGATAGGTATTGACGAGGCCGTTGGGCGCTACGTCTTTTGGTTCTACAAGAACTTCGACCGCCATACGAGCTGCACTTCGCAGTTCTTCCGCAGGCAGAGGTCGGAAGTCCTGATACATTACAATCAGCTCATCCCGAAGTATGCTCCCGAACCCGTCGGATGCAAGGTGGATGCCGAGACATACCTCCTGCGTCTGCCCTCCTGCATGGGCGACGTACCCACATGGGACTGGATGCTGAAGAAAGAGGAGGAGTTCAAACGGTCAGGCTGCAAGTACCTGATTCTCGACCTTCGCGGGAACCAGGGAGGCGGTGACTTCTTCTCGAACTTCTGGGCGCGGATGATGTGCAACGGCCGTGCGGCAAACGATCAGCACTACTTCTACAGAAACAGCACGGCGAACAACAAGATGCTAAGGAGGTTTCTGAAGGCAATGCCCGACGGCTTCTTCGGTCGGGTTCTTGCGGAAGCGGACACGACGACAGAGGGAAACCTCATCAATTGGATGACCATTGAGAAAGGGACAGAAGAATATACGCCCTTGGTGCGCAAGGGAGCCATCATCATCGACAACTTCAGTGCCAGCGCAGCAGAATCGCCGATCAGGCTGGTGCGCGACTATCCCAGGAGTAACGTCAAAGTTTATGGCCGGGAACGGACAAACGGATGCGAACAGACAGGAAACATCAACACCGTCCGTCTGCCTAACAGCGACATGACATTGAGTTTCCCAATGACCGTAGATGATATCTTCGAGGAGGCATGCAAGGAACGAAGTCCCGGCTACAAGCCCGATGTCATCATTCCCCTGCCCTACCCCAAGCGTCTCACCGACAACATCGACGAATGGGTTCGCTGGGTGGCTAAGAAGATGAAGAAATAGCTGAAAGTTATCCCTTCCTTTTATTTTTTCACTCTTCACTTTTCACTTAAAAGTCGTATCTTTGCCCTCAGAAACATAAAAAGACAATCATGGAAGCAAGGACTCATATCTCACACCCCCAGCAGATAATTGTCACGCTGGAACCAGATGCTATTGTTGCCGACCTCAAGAAAGCTTTGAGGCTGATGCGAGGCGTGGCTTCTGTACACACAGCCAATGTCAAAACTGACAACCATATCTCGCCTGCTTTGTCTCGGAAGATTAATAAAGCCCGTAGGGAATACGCCAAAGGTGAAACCATTTCATGCCGTACCCCCGAGGAGATGCAACAATACTTCGATAGCTTATGAGGTAAATCACAGCCAATGACCGCATCATCTACGATATTTATGACGAGCATGTTTCCGTGCTGATAATTCAGGCCGAGGAACATTACAACGACAAGTGACAATCTTGCCACCATGAGTTTTTTCCTTTAACCAGCAAGTCGCCCCTCTACGACGATGTCATGCGGACGGGTGTGATAGTGTAATCTATTGTAATATATAATGTAATAAAGTCTAACAAGCAGATACCAACATAAGGAAGCATTGGCTTCTATCTGCGAAACAATGCGGGAAACCAAAGCCAATAATACTGGCACGGTTTCCCGCTTTGTCATATGCTATTCCGCTCTAGAAATGTCAAAACTTGTTATCATTAGTAAGCCCATGTGGTTTCATATACAGGTGGCTCATGATCACATCCTCTGAAGTAAAATAACCAACCTAAAAAGCCTACAGGTAGGAGCACTGTTCCCCACACGCCGTGACTTATACTCACTGCTTTTTTATGTTTTTTATATTTCTCCATATTAATAGCATTAGTCTTTATCACTTCTGAGAAGTCAGGGACTCCATTTCTTCTTATTATTTCATACTGATTCGTTTTAACCATTAATGGCACATCGCTGGCTGTGAATGGAAAAGTCTGTGAGAATTCTTTTGTCTCAATAGAGTTCACATATATCCTATTCCTACTCGTATCCCATTTAGCCATTGAATAGTCAAAAGAATATGGAATTATAAATTCCACAGTCTCTTTGTTGTCGAAAGGCGATAGAGAATGTACACCTACAGATGGGTTAAAATCTGGCAAGTCATTTAATTGTCGTACATTTGACTCCTGTAACGGCAGTTCCCATTTTGAATATGGAGGAACAGTCATAGACACTCCACCTTCATGGGTTTGAACATTATTGATGGCGTCTTGTACATTATTGAATGTCGTGCTTCTTGACGAACGAACATCCTTGAACAAGTCTGTCGAATATCCGTTGTAAAGGACATAGCATTTCGATTTGTCAATAATGAGACTCTTGTTTGAATTATTTGATATGATAAGTGAAACAACGAAATTATTGTTAATCTTATAGGTAACATCGAAACCGTCGTAATGAGCTGTTAGCAAATTGGGCTCAATTTTCGCCATCTCATCCATATTCTGAACTCCAAATGTGCATGTGTTCATGATACCAGGATAATTGACAGTTGGTTTTGGCAAATAGGTTGGTGGAGCACAAGAGGTAAATGCTAACACAATCACAAATAAGTCAAAAAGACATGTAATTTTTTTCTTGTTCATAATTATTTTTTTTAAGTTAATACCAATTCCCTTTGATGATTTAGCTTGTCGGCACTAACCTATGGGCATAAGAAAAGCGCAGACCCTGCCATATCTCCGACAGGCCTGCGACAGCCTCTATACATTTATGGAGTAGTCCGCGCTTAAACGCAGCTCCAATAATGTATAGGTTTGCTCGTATAATCTCTTTCGAGGTCGCAGTTCGTCGGAGAAATTGAGCAAATAAACTTGGGAAAGGGACACTTTGGCCTCAATTCCGTTGCAAATATAGCACTTTTATGTGAAACGAGATGCAGGAGAGGCAAAAAAAAGTGAAATAAATCAAGAAACTGCCTCGGCAGACGCTACGAATAGGCTGTCATCGCCGAGCTGTACTTCGACGGGATTGATGTGCACTGACGAACAATATCTTTCTTTTTTAAAACTACGAATTACACGAATTGGCTACGCCTGAAACTTTGCCAGAGGATTCTCTTCCTTGCTGACAAAGGCGTAGCCAATTCGTGTAATCCGTGTAATCCGTGCAATTCGTGGTTGTCTTCAGAACTCTGAGGTGAAGTGGAAGCGGATGTGCTCGAAGTCTTGCTGGACCATCTGGAGGACGTAGCCTGAGTCGGCGAGGAAGACGTCGCAATCTTCATTATTCCGACCTATGGCGGCTTCAAGTTTGAATCATCAAAGGGGTTGTGGAGCTGTGATGACACCTTTGAGGCTGGATTGATATTCCAACATCAGTTCGTCGGCCAAATACTCGTCGCTACGGCAATGCATGTCGGCCACGCCTTCGCTGATGAGCTTGTATGTATCGGAATCATAGAAGAACGACAAAGCATCCTCCAATGCCAATCCTGACTCCTTGGCAAAGATAGCCACTATCCTTGCATATTTCATTTGCAGTATTGTTTTGCTCGCCTCCATTGCTATATCCTCTCTGCCTTGATGAAATGAAGATGATGGTCAAGCATCTGTCCGTTCAGAATACACATCTGATGGTTCGGCTTTTCGTGCTTTAGCCGACCGAGAGCCTCATCCTTCGTAATGATACCAGCAAAATAAAGGTCAACCGTGTTGAACACCTTGTCATTGGCTACACCACCAGCAACAGCATCATATACCTGTTCCGTCGGCAAACCCTTACGACAAAGAGCCACATAGTCAAGCCATTCCTCATCATACATTGGGAAAGACTTGATAACAAAGCCAGGTGCTTCTTCGTCAAACTCATACTCGTTGATGAATGCCTCCAGACCTCTTCGTGTGAAACGCTCTGCGTAACGTACCGCCTGCTCGCGAATACGTGTCAGATAGAAGCCTCGTCCGAAGTCTAACTTATCACGGGAGTGCAACACGTCAGGTTTCTCGATGCGTATGGTTGATGCGTGATATAGTCTCATGTCAGTGCTCCTCTTTCTTTCAATACTTCTGTCAGTTCCTCGACAAGATAATCCTTGCTGAACGTATGCAGCGTATCGTAGCAGGGCAAGATATAGTCGTTCAGCACGCCAGACGAGCGCAAAATCCTATAGACTTGCGATGCACTCTTGCCAAGCGCATCCGACAGACTGCCCACGCAGAATGTGATAAATTCCAAGTTCTCCGTATTCATGATAGCACTTTGGCCTCAATTCCGTTGCAAATATAGCACTTTTATGTGAAACGAGATGCAGGAGAGGCAAAAAAAGTGAAATAAATCAAGGAACTGTCTCGGCACACGCTACGAATAGGCTGTCATTGCCGAGCTGTACTTCGACGGAATCGACGTGCACTGACGAACAATATCTTTCTTTTATAAAACTACGAATTACACGAATTGGATACGCCTGAAACTTTGCCAGAAGATTCTCTTCCTTGCTAACAAAGGCGTAGCCAATTCGTGTAATTCGTGTAATCCGTGCAATTCGTGGTTGTCTTCAGAACTCTGAGGTGAAGTGGAAGCGGATGTGCTCGAAGTCTTGCTGGGCCATCTGGAGGACGTAGCCTGAGTCGGCAAGGAAGACGTCGCGGCCTTCGCGGTCGCGGGCCATGTACTGGTGCTTGCGCTTCTTGAAGGCCTCGAGCTCGGCTTCGTAACCCGGCATGGCTTCCACCCAGCAGGCTTTGTAGAGGCTGATAGGCTCCCAGCGGCACTTGGCGCCGTATTCGTTCTCCAGTCGGTACTGAATGACTTCGAACTGCAGCTGTCCGACGGTGCCGATGACCTTGCGGTTGTTGAACTGATTGATGAAGAGCTGTGCCACGCCTTCGTCCATGAGCTGGTTGATGCCTTTCTCCAGTTGCTTGGTCTTCATCGGGTCGGCGTTCTCTATGTACTTGAACATCTCGGGCGAGAAGGACGGCAGACCGCGATAGTGCAGCTGCTCGCCTTCCGTGAGCGTGTCGCCAATCTTGAAGATGCCGTTGTCAGGCAGGCCGACGATGTCACCCGGCCAAGCCTCGTCGATGGTCTCCTTTCGCTGCGCCATGAATTGCGTGGGGCTGGAGAAGCGGAGCGTCTTGCCCTGACGGACATGCAGATAGGGCGCGTTGCGGACGAACTTACCGGAGCATACTTTGCAGAACGCGATGCACGAGCGATGGTTGGGGTCGATGTTGGCCGTTATCTTGAAGATGAAGCCAGTGAACTTCGGTTCGTCGGGCGTGACGGTTCGCTCCTCGGCAACCGTGGGCCGCGGACAGGGCGCTATCTGCACGAAGCAGTCAAGCAGTTCCTGCACGCCGAAGTTGTTCAAGGCTGAGCCGAAGAAGACGGGCGCCACGTCGGCATCGAGATACGTCTGCACGTCGAATTCGGGATAGACGCCATCCACGAGCTCGAGGTCCTCGCGGAGCTTGGCGGCGTCGCGTTCGCCGACGCGGTTGTCGAGCTCGGCAGAACCGAGCTCCACAGTGACCTTTTCGGTGACCTTCTGCTTGTCGGGCGTGAAGAGGTTGAGGTTGTGCTCGAAGATGTTGTAGACGCCCTTGAACTTGGCGCCCTGATTGATGGGCCAGGAGAGCGGGCGCACGCTAATCTGCAGCTCTTCCTCCAGTTCGTCGAGCAGGTCGAAGGGGTCTTTGCCCTCGCGGTCCATCTTGTTGATGAAGATGATGACGGGCGTCTTCCTCATGCGACAGACTTCCATGAGCTTTCGTGTCTGAGCCTCGACGCCCTTGGCGCTGTCGACGACGATGATGGCGCTGTCGACGGCCGTCAGCGTGCGGAAGGTGTCCTCCGCGAAGTCCTGGTGGCCCGGCGTGTCGAGGATGTTGACCTTGTAGCCATTGTAGTCGAACTCCATGACGGAGGTTGTGACCGAGATGCCACGCTGCTTCTCGATTTCCATCCAGTCGCTCGTGGCGGTCTTGCGTATCTTGTTGCTCTTCACGGCTCCGGCCACCTGTATCTGTCCGCCGAAGAGGAGGAGCTTCTCGGTGAGGGTTGTCTTGCCCGCATCGGGGTGCGAGATGATGGCGAAGGTGCGCCGACGGGTTATTTCATTTACCATTTGACAATTTACAATTTACAATTTATTATTTTCTTCTCCGAGTCGAAGCAGTTCGCTGATTGGCTTGAGGGCGGATTGCGTGGCGGCGGAGAGTTCTTTGCCTTGCATCTTTAGCAAAGTGGCGCCGTAGAGGGCGTCGATGCAGTTCTCCATCTCCTGCTTCTCCTTGTTGTTGCCTTGCTGACGGAGGGCGACGATTTGGGGCAAAGCCTTGTAGTAGGCAGCACGGTAGCCGTGCTCATCCTGGTCGGCAAGAAGTTCGCGGTGATGGTCCTCGAGGAGGTCGAGGGTGTTCTGCACCACACGGAGATGTCCCGACTGCTCCTTGCCTTCCTCTTTCATCATGCGTATCAAGGACTCGTACCACTCGCGGGCCTCCTTCATCTGCTGCTCGTCGTAGCCGAAGCGGGGCAGGTATTCGGCAGCAATGCGGTCGGCATCGAGACCGTAGGCACGCACCAAGTCCTCCACCTGATACATATATATAAGATAGGCACTGACGCTCTGGCTTCTGAGTTTCTTTGCGATAAACACCTTGTTAATTTACGATTTGACGATTTACTATTTACTATTTATGTACAATTTAGCTATTGGGCTGCTATTTACAGCGCGGTAGCAGGTCCTTCACTCTTCATTCTTCATTTATCTGAACAGAGTGTAGAACAGCCCCACGACCGATGCCACCATGACCAGGAGGCCGAGCAGGCGGTTAAGGAGGCTGATGGTGCTCATATCGAAGCGCGAGCCCAGACGGTTGAGCGCCGTGGTGAGGATAAACCACCAGATGAGGGCACCCGTCAGCACGCCGGCATAGCCGATGGCTTGCTCTGCGGGATGGTCGGGCACGACGAAGCCGAACCGGGCAAAGAGCGCCAGGAAGAGGAAGATGATGAGCGGATTGCTCACCGTGATGGCAAAGCCTGTGAACATGTTGTGCCACAGGCTGCCGCGCTTTCCGCTCGACTTATGCGGAGGGGCAGGCCTGGTGTGATAGGTATAGGCACCGAAACAGAAGAGCAGGATGCTGCCCAACAGTTTGAGATAGAGGATGGTGGTCGGCCGCTCGACGAAGTCCATCACGAAACTCATGCCGAGGCCCGTTGCCACAGCGTATATGAGGTCGCTCAACGCCGCGCCCACGCCCGTAGCGAAGCCGTACCAACGTCCCTTGTTGAGGGTACGCTGTATGGTAAGCACCCCGACAGGTCCCATCGGCGCGCTTGCCACTATTCCCACCACCATGCCGTGCACCGCAAGGTCGATGGCATTGACTGATTCAATCCACATATTTCTTTTGCGCCTGCAAATTTCGTATTTTTTGTCCACATTTCACACTTTTTCCTGCTAAAACTTCTCTTATGTCAGAAGAAATGCCTACCTTTGTGGGAAAACGAGCACTATATTAACCATAATACATTTTTATTTTCTATTAACATGGACAAAGTGAAACCTTACGTGATTGGTGTTGACCTGGGTGGTACGAACACCGTTTTCGGAGTTGTCAACGCTCGCGGCGAAGTCGTGGCAGAGAACAGCATCAAGACTCAGCAGTACAAGACGGCCGAGACATTCGTCGAGGCAGGTGTGGCTTGCCTCAAGCCTCTGCTCGAACAGATTGGCGGAGCCGACCAGGTGCAAGGCATGGGCATCGGCGCCCCCAACGGTAACTACTACAACGGCACCATCGAGTTTGCTCCCAACCTCCCCTGGGCTCACGACGGCATCATCCCCCTGGCCCAGATGTTCAACGAGGCAACAGGCATCCCCGTGAAGCTGACCAACGACGCCAACGCAGCCGCTATGGGCGAGATGGCCTACGGCGCAGCACGCGGCATGAAGAACTTCATCGTCATCACCCTGGGCACAGGCGTAGGCAGTGGCATCGTCGTGAACGGGCAGATTGTCTACGGCAGCGACGGCTTCGCAGGCGAGCTGGGTCACGTCATCATGGACCGCACGCCGAAGGGTCGCAGCTGCGGTTGCGGCAGAACAGGCTGCCTGGAAGCTTACTGCTCGGCAACGGGTGTAGCCCGCACAGCTCGCGAGATTCTCGCCACCACCGACCGTCCCTCCCTGCTCCGCGAGAAGCCTGCCGAGGAACTCGAGTCGCTCGATGTCAGCATCGCCGCAGGCAAGGGCGATGAAGTGGCCAACGAAATCTTCCAGTTCACCGGCAAGATGCTGGGCGAGGCTTGTGCCGACTTCGCAGCCTTCTCCAGCCCCGAGGCATTCATCTTCTTCGGCGGTCTGTGCAAGGCTGGCGACCTCATCATGAAGCCCATCGAGGAAGCCTACAACAAATCCGTGCTCAAGATCTTCCAAGGCAAGGCCAAGTTCCTCGTCTCCGGTTTGATGAACGCCAACGCCGCAGTCCTCGGCGCAAGCGCCCTTGGCTGGGAGGAACAATAGAGCCCGGCGCTTCCAGAATAAGAGCCTAGTGCTTCCGGAATAAGAGCCTAGCGCTTCCGGAATAAGAGCCTAGCGCTTCCAGAATAAGAGCCTAGTGCTTCCGGAATAAGAGCCTAGCGCT
>DGTM01000046.1:25071-46747 GCA_002394305.1 Prevotellaceae bacterium UBA4336 | reverse complement strand
AGCCTAGCGCTTCCGGAATAAGAGCGTGCCGTGATACAGGAAAGGGGCTGTGCCGAAATAGCGCAGCCCCTTTTACTATCCCCACAACTGTAAGTCCTAACGTTCCTTATAGATGCTGATCTCGCCGCTACCATAGCAGACCGTGGCATCAGCATCGTAGATGCAGCCGAACTGACCAGGCGCGATACCTTGGATGGGCGCATCGCTGTGGACATGATAGCCCTCGTCGTCGAGACTGATGGTGCCCGGCATGAAGTGGTCCACGTGCCGCACCTTGAACTGGATGGGGAAAGAACAGCCCAAACCTTCAGACCCTCTCCCAACCTCTCCCTTATAGGGAGAGGAGTAATTACTTTCTTCGTGGCAAGAACTATCTTCTCCCCTCCCTGCAAGGGAGGGGCAGGGGGTGGGTCTGGTCTGGAAAGGATTCTCTGTGATGAAGTGGAAGTCGGCCAGGCGGAAGTCGTGTCCGTACTGCAACTGCGTGTCCCAGCCGTTCGCCACGAAGATGATGTTCTTGCGGATGTTCTTCTTCACTACGAACCACGGCCCGCCGCTCAAGCCCAGCCCCTTCCTCTGCCCAATGGTGTGGAACCAGTAGCCTTTGTGTGTGCCGATGACCTTGTTCGTCTCGATGTCGATAATCTTCCCCTCCTGCTCGCCCATGAAGCGGCGCAAGAAGTCGTTGTAGTTTATCTTGCCCAGGAAACAGATGCCCTGACTGTCCTTGCGTCGGGCACTCGGCAGCTTGGCATCGAGGGCAATCCGTCGCACCTCCTCCTTCATCAGGTGGCCTATCGGGAAGAGCGTATGGCTGAGCTGCGCGTAGCTGAGCTGCGCCAGGAAGTCCGTCTGGTCCTTCACCGGGTCCTTGGCCGTGCCGAGCCACATCTTGCCGTCGCGCACGACGTTCGTCGCGTAGTGACCCGTGGCGATGTAATCATAGTGACGGCCCACCTTCTCCTCGAACGCACCAAACTTAATGAGGCGGTTGCACATCACGTCGGGGTTCGGCGTCAGTCCCTGCTTCACGCGCTCGATGGCGTAGCCCACCACCTGCTCCCAATATTCCTTCTGCAGGTCGGTCACCTCCAGCTTCAGCCCGTACTTGCGAGCCGTCGCCTCCGAGAGCTCGATATCCTCCTCTGCCGTGCACGACGAGTCCTCCCCGTCCATACCTATCTTAATATAATGCAGGTCGGGCTTCAACCCTGCCTCGCAAAGCAGATGCACCACCACGGCACTGTCCACACCGCCAGATATGAGGACAGCAATGCTGCCTTCAATACTGTTCATTATTTCATTTCCTCCCATTTTCATTCAAGAATTTGCAGAACTCAACCAAACTGCGTTGGATGACGCTGCCCACTTGCAATTGCTCCTTATACAGCGCAACCATTGTCGGCGACATGCTTCGATTCAGCGCATAACGAACCACCTCCATGTCAGCATCTTTGCAAAGAAGGATGCCGATGCTCGGATTTTCATTCGAACGACGTTCTTCCTGATCGAGAGCCTCCAAATAAAACTCCAGCTGTCCCAAGTCCTTAGGATGGAACTCTGTTGTCTTCAACTCTATGGCAACCATACATTGCAGCAACCTATGGTAGAATAGCAAATCCACCTTGAACGTCTTTCCGCCAACCTTCACTCTATGTTCATCATCGATAAACAGGAAGTCCTTTCCCATCTGAAGGATGAAGTCCTTCATGTGCTCGACGATTTCCTTTCTTAGTTTCGTCTCTTTGTAGTCAAGCGGTAGTCCAAGCATTTCGAGATATATCTTGTCCTTAAAAAGAAGTGGAGATGACGGATATGTCTTGGCCATAACGTCGGATTGGACATCCTTTCCGCCCAGCAACGAATTCATGGTGTCAATCTTGATGATACGAATCAGTTCTTTGTTCTCAAGCCGTTCCTTGCCCGCATATAGCATATAGAACAACCGTTCTGTATCCGTTTTGCATCTGTTCATGATAATCTGATGGTTCGTCCATCCTGTGGCAAACAACACTTTGGGAATTTGTGCCATTCCGAATGGCACAATTACCTCGCCTCCCTTTTGTGCCGTTTCAAATGGCACAATCCCGCCATACGCAGACATATCTGTATTCTCTATCAGCTCTGAGAAGGATGCCGAAGAGTAAGTTTCGTACAGCTGCACCATTTTGTAGAGTGTGCGATAGCTCCAGCCTCTTGCCGTGGGCTCTTTGGTGCGAATGTAGTCAGACAGTTGCCTGACGACCCCGTCGCCCCAAGCTGTAGTCTTTAGCTTATGCGACACATATCCTCCTACTTCCCACACCATTGTCATCGACTCGTTGTTGATGGTTCTCAACACCCGCTTGCGATGGGTTGAGATAATGCCATATACCGTCTCAAACTCTTCACGGTGCATTAGGAGGGAGCTTTTCACGTTGAGTGTTTCGTTTAGCATAATTCTTAATTTTGCGGCACTGCATCTCCGAAAGGCTTCACTTCATCAAGACTTTCCTGCCGCCGACGATGTTCAGGCCCTTTTGCGGTTTGCTGAGGCGCTGGCCCGACATGTTATATATTGAATGGTCAATGTTCAATGGTGATTGGTCAATGGCATTGATGCCTGTCACTTGGTCGATAGCTGCTTGACTGAAGCTGAGGCTTTCGTTGCAGACCAATACACACCTTTTGTCTGACTGACCTGCAAGGATAAGACCATTGTCGCCGTCGGCCACGTCGATAGGCGTAGGCTCATCGCAGAGGCAGAGGCTGTTGCCTTCCCGCTTGGCGTACTTCTTCGCGCCTATATTATATAAATAATGTAGTCCGCCAGCCTCCATCATCTGCCAACTGTGGTTGGGATTGTCTTCGTTGATGCTTCCGGCAGAGTTGATAGTGCCGATGCAATCGTTCACAGGGTCATAGACGGAGTATGCAAACGTCTCCGCATCCATCAGCATGTAAGCTTGCTGCTCGGAAACATCTTCCTCAGCCATCGCTGTCTCGCGAATGTTGTTGAACCAGAACCAACCTGCACTAAATGCATAAGCATCCCAACAGCCTGCCGGAACATATAGTGTGGCATGATGGCATGTGGCTTGTGAAAAAGAATGTGGCTGACTATCATCAATACGTTCATTATCAAGTGTGGGTGGCGTAGCGCGTTTAACGAGCACATTGCGCAGCATGCAATATCTGAAGGCTTCGCTGCCGATATTGGTCACGCTCTTTGGGATAGTGATGGAAGTCAGACTGCTACAACCAGAGAAGGCCCGTTCTCCGATACTCGTCACGATAGTTGGTATGATGACGGAAGTAGCCCATGACCGACATTTAATTATCACATTGTCTCTAATCAATAAGCCGTCATCTGTCTCTTCGTCAAACAAGGTTGCGCCCCAATTGTCATTACTAGTTAACATGGAGTTGTTAATGAAGGAATCCTTCAAAATATAACAACCCGAGAAAACATTGTCACCTATACTCGTTACGCTCGCTGGGATGGTGATGGAGGTCAGGCTAGTGCAACCAGAGAAGGCAGAACTACTGATACTGGTCACGCCTTCAGGTATGGTGACAGAGGTAGCCAAAGACCTGCATTTGATTACTTTATGGTCTTTAATCAATAATCCGTCTTTAGTTTCTTCTTCGCATAATGTTGCTCCCCAGTAATTATCATCTAGGATAGTAGTATTATTAATTAAAGAATCTTTTGCGAAGTAACATGTACGGAAGGCAGATTTGCCTATTCTTGTCACGCTTTTGGGAATAGAGATGGAAGACAAATCACTACAATCAGCAAATGCATAAGCGCTAATGCTTGTCACTTTATATGTATTATTCCCGAAGGATACAGACTCGGGAATAGTGACTTTGCCGATATAGTCTGAGAAGACTATAGGTTCTGTCAAAAGATAAAGGTATTCTGCTCGCTGATAGGTTACTTCAGCCTCATCTCCTGTAAGGTTATAATAGATTCCATTAACCTGAGCATCATAGGCAAGAGCAGACAACCCGCTTAATGCCATTATTACTATAAATGAAAGCTTACACATAATTATTATTCGGATTGTTCATAGAATAGTCGATACCTGAAACTTGAAGTCGTGAGTGATACTCACGAGTTGAATGCCTTCTGCGTTGAGCTTTGCAAAGTTACGATTTTTTCTTTAATATCATCAACGTTCAGACGAATTATCCTAAATGGTGAGGACAATTGCTGAGTCCTTTCTTTATCTCCTCAAGCTCTTCTGGGGCGATGATGCCTTGCTTTTGCAGACGCTCCAGCTTCTGGAGTTCTTTGTCTGCGTAATGGTTCGAGTTGTTGTATCTGCGGAGCATTTCTGCCTTCATCTTCTCGTACTTTGTGGCATCGATGAGTCCTTGGTCACGGAGCTTGACCAGATTCTTTATCTCGTGACTGAGGGAATAGTCTTCGGGGCCAAACAGTCCGCCTTCTCCGAAGATGATGGAGTTGAACTTGTGCTTTATGACAAACACGACGATTGAAAACAGTATGATTCCGAATAAAACAGCGAATTCTTTCATAGTTGTAGGGGGGCGACAAATAAGTTACTTCTTGAACTTCCAGACCTGTTCTCCCTTGAAGGTCTTGATGTGCAAGGCAAGGGAGTCGCCGGCGGGAACCTGCTTGAGGCTGTCCACGGGGAGGCTGGCATAGACCGTCGTCGTGTAGGAAAGCGGGTCGCCGTTCTGCCGGTGATGGAGGCTGATGTGGGTGGTGCGGCTGCGGAGGGAGTCGATGCGATAGCCCCAGTATTGCCTGCCGCCTTGCGTGAGCGGCGAGAGATGCATGTTGATGTATCGCCCAGACTGCCATACGCTCGTGACCTTGATGGCATCGGGTTCCGAGGCAAGCGAGGTCGAGTCGCGAAGCAGATAGGCTCCCGTGGCATGGTAGAGCATGGCCGTCTGTCCGTCGGGCACATAGCCGCACACGGCACGATACGTCACATTCTTGTCATAGCCCTCCTGCGGATTGCTGATGGTGTAGGTGCGGTCGTCGTCGGTCGTGAGCTCTGTCATCGTTCCCTCGGCATCGGTCCTTATCATGGCAAACTCGGTGATGACGTTGGGATAGGAGTCGGAACTGTCATCCCCCTTGCAACAAGAGAAGAGGCAGAGAAGCAAAAACAGCCCTCCTCTAACTCCCCCGAAGGGGAGAACATTGTTTAGTTTCACTTTTCTATGCTTTTCATTCTTCACTCTTTATCCTCCACTCTTCATTCTTCACTCTTCATTTTGTTGAAGACCGGGTTGGCGTACATCGTGAGGATGCGTTCGCGCAGGAAGGCCTCATCCTTGTCCTTGAGCTGGACCAGGTCGATGCGGCTCTGCAGGTAGGCCTCGAAGGTGGCTTTCTCCTTGTCGGTATACTCCCCGATGTAGGTCTTGGTGCCGCTGAGCATGTCGGCTGCCACGTAGTTGCCCGGAAAGAGACGGTAACCGAGATGTATCTGCCGGTCGATGCGGCGTGCCACCTCGCCGAAGACTTCCGTCCGAGGCAATTCGGACAGTTCGTCCAGCCACGTGTTGATGCAGGGCATGGCCTCGTAGTGGATGCGTCCCTTCTTGCCGAAGATGCCGGTCTTCATGTTGTCCAGGTCGTCCTGCTTCGACTTCTTGAACGACGGGTTGTCGCGCTTCTGCTGGAACTCCTGCGCCTTGAGGTAGTCGCAAGGGTCGTACTCGTAGCTGATGCTGAGGGGCACGAGATGGAGGTCCTTGAGACGGTCCACGATGCTCCCCTCCCCTGCCATGGCGAACATCTTCAGCAGGGACTCCTGCGTCTGGTCGCTGCTGTCCTTGGCACGTCCTTCGCGCTGTGCTATCCAGATGTTCTCGTGCTTCTCGTTGATGGCATAGTGCATGTAGCGGCTCATCGTCTGGCTGCTCTCCAGAAGCTCCCGGGGGCTGAGGCTTCGCTTGACGGTGAAGGCTTTGTTGAGCTTGACGAGCGTCTTTATCCAAGGATAGATGAGCAGGTTGTCGCCGATGGCAATCTCGCAGGTTGTTGGGAAGCCGTGCTCGTGGAGCATGAGGTCGAGGATGGCGCTGTCGAGCACGATGTCGCGATGGTTGCTGATGAAGGTGTAGCGCTCCGGTCCGGGGGCAATGCCGTTGAAGTCCATTGTGTACTCTGTGCTGCATTTGCGCAGGATATGCTTGAGCACAGGCTTGATGAAGCGCAGCTGGAACTGCAAGGGGGTGTTGACGCCGATGAAGGCCAGACGCACCAGGCCGTTACGCATCCAGCGCGGCATCCAGGGCAGGAAGCCTTGCAACACACGCGAGAACTGCCGGTCGGCAAGCAAGCTCTCTACGGCCTGCTTCACCTCGCCCGCCGCATAGGGGCGAATCTCTTCAAATTCACAATTCATATTCTCAATTCATAATTCTCAATTCATAATTCATAATTAAGGCTACGCCCTTGTTAGTTCATAATTCATAATTCATAATTCACAATTCACAATTAAGGCTACGCCCTTGTTTCAATTCACGACTTATGCTCCTGTTCAATTCACTATTCATAATTCACCACTCATAATTATTCCTTTCGCTCGCCTTTAGGGCGTAGCTTAATTATGAATTATGAATTATGAATTATGAATTGAACACAGTCTGTCCTCGATGATGTCGGTCATCACGTCCTTGATGTCGAGGCCTGCGGCACGGACTTGCTGCGGGATGAAGCTCGTGGCCGTCATGCCCGGCGTGGTGTTGATTTCGAGGAGGTTTATCTTGTCGCCAGCCGTGATGATGTAGTCGATGCGGATGATGCCGTGACAGCCAAGCAGGTCGTATATCATGGAGGTCAGCTTCGAGACCCGTTCGGCCAGACGTTCGCTGATACGCGCCGGCGTTATCTCGTCGCTCTCGTTGTTGTACTTGGCTGCGTAGTCGAAGAACTCGTTCTTCGAGACGACTTCCGTGATGGGGAATACCACGCTCTTCTCCTTCGTCTTATAGCATCCGCAGGTCAGCTCGGTGCCGCCCATGAAGGCCTCCACCATCACGTCCTCGCCTTCCTTCAGAGCAAGGTCGATGGCCGGACGCAGCTGTTCGATGGTCTTCACCTTCGTCGTGCCGAAAGAGGAACCACCCCTGGAGGGCTTCACGAAGCAGGGCAGGCCGATGCGCTCCACGATGTCCCCGTCGCTGACCTCCTCGTCGTGACCTATCTTGACGAGCAGGCTGTCGGCCACCGACACGCCGAATGCCCTCAGATAATTGTTCAGCACGAACTTGTCGTAGGTCATGGCCTCGACGAGCACGCCGCAGGTGGAGTAAGGCATGCCGATGAGGTCGAAGTACCCCTGCAGCTCGCCGTTCTCGCCCGGCGCACCGTGGATGGTGATGTAGGCAAAGTCGGGATGGACCTCCTTGCCTTCTGCCATGAAGCTGAAGTCGTCCCTGTTTACTTTGCTGCGCGAACCGTCGGGAAGCAGAGCCTCCCACTTGCCGGCATGAATCTCTACCTTATATATATTATAGCGCGCAGAGTCAATGAATGAAGCGATGCCCTCTGCGCTACGCATGCTTACGTCATGTTCCGAGCTGTCGCCTCCGCAAACTATTGCTATTGTCTTTTTCATTTACTATTTAACAATTTACCATTTACAATTTAAATATCCCCCGGGAAAGTTAGAGGGAGTCTTTTCTTTTTCTCCATTTGTTAAGCAGCGCCGTCATGTCCTCGGGCAGTTCAGAGGAGAAGAACATCTCTTGGCCCGTAGAGGGATGGACGAAGCCGAGCGTCCGTGCATGAAGGGCCTGACGGGGACACAGCTCCATGCAGTTGTGGACGAAGGCTTTGTACGAGGCCGTCAGTTCTCCCCTGAGGATTTGGTCGCCGCCATAGCGCTCGTCAGCAAAGAGCGGATGGCCGATGTGCCGCATGTGTGCACGAATCTGATGCGTGCGCCCCGTCTCCAGCCGACATTCCACGAGCGTGACCGGCCCGAAGCGCTCCAGCACGTGGTAGTGGGTGACGGCAGGCTTGCCCACTTCTCCGTCCATGGGATAGACGGCCATCTGCATGCGGTCCTTCGGGTGACGCCCGATGTTGCCGGTGATGATGCCGTCGTCGTCGGCAAAGGGTCCCCACACCAGGGCGTTGTACTCGCGGCGGGTCGTGTGGTAGAAGAATTGCTTGCACAGGCTTGTCTTGGCCTCGGCTGTCTTTGCTATGACCAGCAGACCGCTTGTGTCCTTGTCGATGCGGTGCACAAGGCCGACGGTCGGGTCGTTCGGGTCGAACTCCTTGTCGTCGCGGAGATGCCAGGCAAGGGCATTGACCAACGTGCCGCTGTAGTTGCCGCAGCCGGGATGCACCACGAGGCCCGCCGGTTTGTTGACGACGAGCAGGGCCTCATCCTCGTAGACAACATCGAGGGGGATGTCCTCGGGGACGATTTCCCAGTCGCGCTTCGGGTGGTCCAGGACGAGAGAGATGACGTCGCCGGGCTTTACCTTGTAGTTACTCTTGACAGGCTTGTCGCCGGCATGGATTGCACCGGCCTCGGCTGCCTTCTGTATGCGGTTGCGGCTGGTGCCGGGCATGTGGTCCATCAGGAACTTATCGACGCGGACGGGCGTCTGCCCCTTGTCCACCTCAATGCTCCAATGCTCGTAGCCCTCCGACTGCCCCTCGCCTTGCCCGGGCAGGACGTCCGGCAGCAGTTCCAGGAGCTCATCGTCCAGCAATTCGTCGTCTTCCACCTCGTAACTTTTTAAACTTTTCACTTTTCAACTCTTCGCTTTTCTCAGAGTTCCTCTTCGTATTCCTCCTGCGGGACGGCTTCGGTGGAGTCGTCCCATGCTCCGCCGAGCTCCTCGTCCTCCATGTCGTCCTCCATATCGCTTCTGCCCACCACGAGCACAACAGGCACGTCGCAAGGCACACGTTCGCCGCTGTAGACTTCGCGGCCGCCCACCTTGAGGGCAACGACCCAGTCGGGGTCGCCGGAAACGAATTCCATGGGACCAATCTTGAAGCCCAGCGCCCGCAGACGGGCCTCTGCCTCTCGGCGCGAGCAGTTGCCTGCTATGTCGGGAATAGTGTTGGTGGGCGTCTGACGCTGATTGATGGTCAGGTAGATTTCACGCCCCGACTTGACGCGGCTGCCGAAGCCGGGCTTCTGTTCCAGCACGATGCCGGCTGGCTTCTCGCGGACATAGGCAGAGTCCACCACGACGGTCACCAGCTCCAGCCGCTCCAGTGCGTACGTGGCATCGCCCAGCGTCATGCCCTTCACATCGGGGACGTCCACGCCCTCGCCGTGCATCGTGTAGTGCGACATCCACATGCACAGCCCGACGAAGAGCGCCACGCCGACAATCACCATAGCTATCAGGTTCCAATAGACGACGGGGCCGAACAACTTCTTCCTAAATTCTTTCAGAGACATATTTGTTACTTCTTTTTTCTCTATTTACTATTTCTCTCCCCCTGGGGGACAAGGGGGACTCTAACCATCTGCAAAGGTACGAAAAAGTTAAGAGTTAAGAGTCTTCTGCCGAGAGTTTTTTTGCTCCCCTGCACAAAAAGGTAACATGCGAAGGTATTTACCGGGGTCAGAAACAAGTACACAGCCTCATAATCACCGAAATCCTGCGGCCGGAGAACCACCTTGGAGTGCCGAGGCAGAGGAAATCGCACATTATCCACATATCTTCGTCTTTTTCATACTTTTATAGCTCCATCGTTTGGAGGTTACAAAAAAAACACATATCTTTGCCGACGAGATAACGCTTTCATGCACATCATGATAGGTAAAAACAGAAGCAAGCAGAGATATCACCATGTTCCCGCGTGCCGGGAAGCTTTAGCTCGACGAAGTCAACCGTCAGGTCGACGAAGTCAATGACCAAAACTTCATAACCTCAAAACCCTATAACCTTATTTATTGTTTCACTTTTTATATATTTACAGATTATGAAAGCTAAACTGATTTCTCTCTGGGTTGCGCTCTTTACGATAGCGCTGAGCGCACAGGCGCAGATTACGCTGCAAGACCCTGTCATCACGAACTCGTATATGAAGTTCACTGGCGAGAATTGGACAAACAACTACCGCTTCACGCTCGACACCTACGAGATTGCCGACCGCGGTCCGCAATTCCAACTGACAGTCGAGCCAATCGAAGCTTCGAAGACTGCTCAGTTCACGACATCCGACCTCAGTGACCCTAACTATTGGGAACCGATGTTCCGCAGTTACACAAAGCAGCTGGCCGGCGAAGAAATGACGGCGCAGGACAATGTGAAGCGGCTCTATGTCAAGAATGTGGCTCTGCTGCCCAAACAGTTCGCCTACTATAAGGAGCTCACCATCATCGGCATTGAGGCAGTTGGAGACTACACGATTCCCGATGCCTGCTTCAGCGGTTGCCCGAAACTGGAAACGATTGACTGCAACGTGGCAGGCACGCTGACACTCGGTTCCTACATTGTCGACACACAGCCCGAATTTACGGTGAAAGCCTATACCGAGCAGGGTGCCAACGCCTGGAACGAATACAAGCAAAAGACGGGAGCAAACTTCTCGGTGGTTACCAGTCTGGTAGAAGAAAACGTATATACTGTCTGCGGTTCCTCAGCGATATTCGGTCCCGGTCCGGAAGGATGGGGATGGGATCCGGCGGACACAGACAATGACATGACCACCATTGACGCAAGCAATTATCAGCTCGTGAAGAAAAACGTAGCCCTGGAATCAGGTACGACATACGAATATAAGGTAGTGCAGAACCATAGCTGGGAAGTGAACTGGGGCATTGGCGGACAAGACGGTAAAAACTTTACCTTCACAGTGCCGGCAAGCGGCAACTATAACGTAACGTTCACGTTCAATTTAGAGAGCGGCAACTGCACAGCGGATGCCGTCGGCACATCAGCGCCAGAACCCCTGTCGCAAGTACCTAACGGAGACTTTGCCGAATGGGAAGAGCGCAGTCTGCCCGCAGAGCTGGGCGGCGGAAGCTACACGTCACCGGCAGGCTACTGGGACACATTCAACATCCTGGCACCCGGCTGCGTGACAAAGACCGAGGGCCGTACCGACGGCTCCTCTGCGGCTCTGCTTGAGTCGAAGACCGTTGACATGTCGGTGGCAGGCATGCCGGGCGAGTCGGTTACCACATCGCTTCTGGTCACCGACCGCTTCCTCTCGAAGATGACCGGCAGCGAGTACGAGCAAGGTGTCCCATCGGACGGCATCCCTGCACGCTATCTCACTTTCTGGTATAAGTACCAGCCCGTGGCTGGCGACGTGGCACAAGTGTTCATCCAGTTCAACGAGGACCTGATTATAAAGAAGGGGGTGACACGCACTATGAAGTTCCGCAAGAAGATTACCGAGGCTGCAGCAGACTGGACCTTCGGCTATATCGACCTGTCAGAGGACGAATATGGCATAAGCCTTTCCAACCTCGGCTGGAGCATCAGGGCTTTCTACATCGACATCACATCAAGTGCCAGCAGCATGAGTTCAAGCACCGAGGGCAAGGGCGCATCGGCACCGGGCTCCAAACTGTGGATTACCGAGCTGCAGTTTGCAAACGAGGCGACCGCCATTCATGATGTCCTAAGCGACCGCACCAAGAATCCGTCGCCCGTCTACAACCTCAGCGGCCAGCTGGTTGACAAGGCCTACAAGGGCATCGTCATCGTGAACGGCAGGAAGGTACACTTCTGACTGCAAGAGGTTGACGAAATGATTCTGCCCCTATAACAACAGGAAAGGAAGCAGGGTTTCCCTTGCTTCCTTTCCTGTTTCCTTTTGGTGTCGAACTTTTTACTTGCCGTGTCTCTCGTCTGAAACTGTGAGCTTCTTGCGGCCCTTAGCACGACGGGATGCCAGCACGCGGCGGCCATTGGCAGTTGCCATTCTCTGACGGAAACCGTGCTTGTTGTTACGGCGACGGTTGTGGGGTTGAAATGTCCTTTTCATATCTTATTCTTGTTATTATTATTGTGTCTGTTGACGATTCGGGGGGCAAAATTACGCCTTTTTTTTCATTTACGCAAGTACTTTGCAACTTTTTCTTCCATAATTGTTCTACTTTGACATAATTTTCTTACCTTTGCAGCGCAAAACGGATTAAACGACATAATACAAACAAATAAGTAACCCAATTTTTATGATTAATTCACAGGACATCAAGAAAGGCACCTGCATCCGCATGGACGGCAAGCTCTATTTCTGCATCGACTTCCTTCACCGCAAACCCGGTAAGGGCAACACCATCATGAACGTAACGCTGAAGGACGTTGTGAACGGCGGCGTCATCGAGAAGCGCTTCAACATCGGCGAACGCCTCGAAGACGTGCGCGTAGAGCGTCGGCCCTATCAGTATCTCTACAAGGACGGCGACGACCTGGTATTCATGAACAACGAGACCTACGAACAGATTACCATTGCTCCCGACCAGGTGAACGGCGTGAAGTTCCTCAAGGAGAGCGAGAACGTGGAGGTTGTCGTGGACGCCAGCACCGAGACCGTACTCTATGCCGACGTTCCCGTCAAGGTACATCTGCAGATTGTCTGGACAGAGCCCGGCCTGAAGGGCGACACAGCCACCAACACCCTGAAGCCTGCCCGCGTAGAGACCGGCGCCGAGATTCGCGTGCCTCTCTTCATCGAGGAAGGTGAGATTGTGGAAGTCGACAGCCGCGACGGCAGCTACCTCGGCCGCGTGAAGTAAGATTCCTCTCCCCACGGAAGAGTGGGAATAGAGAAAGGGGCTTCTGAACGATTCAGAAGCCCCTTTTCTTTATCGTGCATCCTTCACCTTCACGATGCACATCTCTTATTTTAATACTTTCCTTCCGCCTACGATATTGACGCCACGCTGCATCTTGTTCTGGCGCTGGCCTGCGAGGTTATAGACTCTCCCTCCGTCCGCGGAAGAGGGGGTGCCGGTGAGGCCGATACGAGTCGCATCGTCGGTCACGAGGACACTGCCCGTCACGCCGACGCTGTAGTAGGCCTCGGCGTTGGTGTCGACCAGAAGCGACTCGCCCGTGGTCTGCAGGGCACACTCGCCTGTGGGAGCCGTCTCGGATGCCTGGACGCGGAAGCTCAGGATGGGACCTTCCTCGCCGCTGAAGAGACTGCCGTCGATGTCGCTGACAAGCAGCTTGAGGTTACCGTTCTCGAGGACGCCGACCTGCAGGTCGTGTCCGGCCGTGCGGTTGCGGTAGAGAGTAGCCACGGGGATGCCCTCCCCGTCGCAGACCAGGCTCAGGCCTTCGGGCAACCGGACCTCCGCCTCGAGGCATGTCAAGTCCGCCGCACTGTTCCGCATGCAGAGCTCGATGCTGGTCTGTCCGCCGGGCAGCACGACAGCATCGGTAAAATAGAAACAGTTGTCATTCCCTGCCCAGGCTGTGCCCCAAAGAAGGGCGGCAGACAGGAGCGAAATACGGTGGCTCTTCATACGAATCGGTTCCTTTACAGATGTTTTTCCGTGCAAAGGTACGAAAAAAAAAGGAACGGGGAAAGGAAATAGCGAAAAAAAGAGATGTCACGGTATCAGAAGCCATACAAAATCACACAAATTGCACGAACTGCCAGCCTACCCATACAAGAACCGGGTATGGGGCTGACCCTGTTCGTGCAACATGTGCGATTCGCGCTTGCTCCGGGGCAAGCCGGGTTATTTGACGAGTATCTTCCTGCCGCCGACGATGTTCAGACCGTGCCGCAGCCTGCCGAGGCGTTGGCCTCCGAGGTTGTAGACGGCTCCGTCTTCCTGCCCTGCGAGGGGCGAGGCGATGCCGTCCGGGTCGTATATCTCTTCGGGGATAATCCTGATGCTGAACAGCTTCAGGCCGCCATCGGTGTCGGACGCGTTGGCGCGGCGTATGCCGGAAGGCGTGCTGACGGACGGGTAGGCGAAGAACCATGTGTCGGCCTCGACGTCATACTCTATGACGATGGTGCCCTTGACGGTTTTCGCGTAGTTGCCTATCAGCTGGCTGTTTTCCACGACGCTCATCATGTAGTTGCCGAAGGTCTCGATGTCCAGCTCTACCCTACCCTTGCCTGCGGCGAGGAAGAAGCAGACGCCCTTGAAGGCTTCGGCGAAGGACGACGAACCCGGGACGTTGTCCGACACCATGCTTGCCAGCTCGTCGGTGGTGTAGGTGGTGTGCAGGGTGACGCTTCCTTCAACGGGGTCGACGGTGTCGCTGTCGTCGAGGGAGATGACGATGCCGCTTTCCGTCGTGACAGCCTCGCCGGGCTGGGCCACGTCGAAGGGCTCGACGGCTGTTGCAAACTCGATGGGCACAGGCAGCTCCTCGTCGTCGTATTCTATCTCGAGCTGTACGTCGTAGTCGGGCATACGGGCAAGTGTCCAGGTGCCGTCGCTGTTGTGCGTGAGGAAGATGTCGTCCGGATTGACGGGAATGTCTTCGTCCTCGTATTCTACCACGAGGACAACGTCACAGGCGGGCATGGAGGGCAGCGTCCAGGTGCTGTCCGTGCCATGGATGAGGAAGATGTCGTCCGCCGGGGCCGGTATGGAGTCGTTCTCATACTCGACCTCCAGACTGACGTCGCAGGCAGGCATGGCAGCCAGTATCCACGTGCCGTCCGCGCCGGGCGAGAGAAGTATTTCGTCCGCCGGAGCCGGGATGGAGTCGCTGGCATACTCGACCTGCAGGCTGACGTCGTAGGCGGGCATGGCGGCAAGTCTCCACGTGCCGTCGTCGCTCTGCATGAGGGCGATGTCCTGCCCCCGCGAGACGACGGCAGACAAGAGCATGGCCGTCAGTAATATGACTCTATTGTTTTTCATTCTGTCTCTGTGTTTGGGGGTGAAACACTACTTCCTGACCACCTTGATGCTCTTTATCTTCTTGCCGGCGGGAACATTGGCGGGAGTGAAGATAACCTCGGCACCTTCGGGGAAGCGGACTGTGCCGACACTTGTTGTGTCGGAGCCGGCAATGACTTCGCCGTTCACCTTCCATCCTGCGGGAATGCCGGAGATGCTGTATGTCGGAGCCTCGGGTTCGCTGCCGGCGTATTCCGCCCAGCCGTAGTTCAGGTCGAGCCACTGGGGAATCCAGCCCTTGGCTTTCGCAGCTGCAGCCTGTGTGGTAGTCATCACGTTGGCTTCATCCTTGTAGTAAAGGACATTTATCTTGCCGCTGCTTACGACGGGCAGGCTCATGACGAGGGAATCCATCGCTGCGCCCTTGATCTGGTTTGAGTAGCAGGTCAGGTTTGTCAGCGACGTGCAGCCGAATGTTGTGAGCGAGGACAGCCTGTTGCCCGAGCAGGACAGCCCGGTAAGTGCAGCACAGCCGTTGACGTTGAGCGATGTTAACTGGTTGTCGAAGGCAGCCAAATTGGTCAGGGCAGTGTTCTTCGACACGTCAAGCGACGTCAATTGGTTGCGCTGGCACTGGAGGTCAGTCAGGGCTGTGAAGAACTCGATGCCCTGTAGGCTTGCGATGTACTTGTCGTATATATTCATTGTCTTCACATAAGCTATCTCATCTGCCGTCAGCACTCCGTCGGAGCCATAGCTCTGGCTCTGTATCCAGCGGCGGAAGTTCGCATCGGGGAAGTTCGCTTCGTTGACCTCCACACCGCTTACCGGGCTGATGGTGTCCGTCGGAACCTCTACCGTAAAGCTGATGTCCTGGATGCCCTCTATTGCGACAGAACCACGGTTGCCATAGATGTAAGCTCTGGGAGAGTCACCCGTCCAGATGAGTTGGTTGTCTTGGGTTCTCCATCCGTCAGCCACGTTTTGCTGCGAAGCGTTGATGACCACCTGGGTGAGCTTGCCCTTGGAGGGCGTGAAAAACACCTGTCCGTTCGTGTAGAGGCCACGACCATAGAAATCGATATTTGTGCCACTGAGGTCTTCCATCTTCAGATAGATGTTATCCTTTGCAAAGACGATAAGGGCTGTGTCGCCCATGCTCTGACCAACCGATTTTCCGAGGCTGATGCTTTGGATAGTTCTGCTGTCCCAAACGATGGTCTTCGTTTCGGCGTTAGCTGCCAGCGAAACAAGCACGGCAGCAAGCAAGGAGAATAGCTTCATCTTCATAGTTCTTTGATTTTAGGGTAAGACATATTATTAACTGATTGCATGTTTTCCTTGTAAGGCTTCGGCATTATACGACAAGAAAACGCGCCTGTAGCCGCCAGCCGGGCACAAACGCGCCATTCGGACCTGGGCGGCTCATGTGCCGCACCAGTATCTTCCTGTAATAAATGAATGCATCATGTTCGTTATTCTGCCTAATAATGTATGTTCTCGTCACAAATATATGAAATACTTCTGATTCACAATGCATTCAAGCGACAAACAGGCAACTTTTTCCGACCTTATGAACAAATCCCATGCTCCACGTCCACAAATTCCGGACCGCGTGGAGAGAAACTTTTTCAGTGGCTTGGAAATATATTTCAAAGGCTTGGAAATATATTTTAGTGCCGCGGAAATATATTTCCAAGCCACTGAAATAGTTTTATCCCACGCCGCGACAAACTTTACATGCCGAGGCGGGGGAAAATATACAATGAAGCGAAAGAAAATATATAATGAGGGGGGGAGAAGTCAAGGCAGTCCGCCGACCGATGCGCAACGGCAGAAAAGGCGGGAGCGCAGGTGCCTTACCTGCGGCGGCGACGGTGGCCGAACAAGGTGCGAACGGCGGAGAAGACGTTCAGGAAGATGCGTATGCCCTCGTAGGCTGCGATGCCGCCCGAGACAAGGCGGGTGACGCTGGGCTTACCGTCGGCCGTCTTGCGCGACGAGGTCAGGGGAGCCGAAGCGTCAAGCACTCGCTGCCGGCTTGCCTGCAAGCGGCGGGCGGTCACCTTCTTGCGCTGCTGCAAGGCTGCCAGGATGTCGGGGGACTGCATGATGCTGCTCATACGGGCTCCTCCTCATTATCGTCGTGGACAAAAAGCCCCACGACAAGGCGTGCAAGCGGCTGGACAATCCACTGCTTGCGCTTGAAATAGACGATTGCCATCAAGAGCAGAAGCACCACCCCCATGATGAGGAACCCCAGGGCCACGCTGCCCGACAACTGCCCTACCCAAGCGGCCAGGGCAAAGAGCAGGAAGAAAAGTGCCATGGCCCCAATGACCAGACAGATGGCACCGAGGGCTGCCGCCGAGAGAAGCACGATGAGCTTCTCCGCGGCATCCAAGGTCATGTATTCCTTCTGCAACTCCAGATAGCCCTTGGTCTCCTGCCAGAACTTCCGGAGGCTTTCGGTGTAGTCTTCTATTCCGAACATGTGTGTGCTACAGGTTCAGCAGGGTTAGGCCTCCTCCTTGGCGGCCTGAATCTCCTCGGCAATCTCGTCGACGAGGTCCGTCATCTCCTGACGGTTCAGCTTGATGCCGCGCTTGCGCAGGGCTTCAGCAATCTTCTCGCGCAGGTCGCTGCCCTTCTCGGGGGCGAAAAGCAGGCCGCAAGCAGCACCGATGGCTGCACCGCCCACGAAGGCTACCAGATAATTCAATGCTTTCATAGTGTTGTCCTCCTATAATTAGTGTTGATGTGATGTTTTTTACGTTCTCCGTGGCAAATGTAGCTCTTTTTTGTCAATCAGCAACAAGAAAAACGAGAAAAAATGTTAAGAACAGAGAAATTCCTTCCATTTTAGTTGGTTTAGTGGAGAAAAAGGCGTAATTTTGCAGGGAATTAAAAAGAAAAAGAAACCCAAACACTAATAAAACAAACGTATGAAAAAAATTCTTTTGATGGGCGCTGCTGTTTGCGCTGTTTTCATGATGTCTTCATGTAAGAGTAAGGAGAGTGCCTACAAGAAAGCTTACGAAAAGGCAAAGGCCCAGCAGACCGAGGCCGTAACGACGACGACAACCACTCCCGTGCAGCAGGTGACGACCCAGACCGTGACTCCCGTCACAACGACTCCCGTCACCGACTACGGCAACGTGGCAGTACGCAACGAGAACGTAGCCTTCGTGGAGGGCAGCCCCCTGAAGCAGTATGGCGTAGTCGTGGCATCCGTCACCATTAAGAGCAACGGCGTGGCCCTCATGCAGAAGCTCGCTGGCCAAGGCTACAACAGCTGCGTGGCACAGGCTCAGGTCAACGGCCAGACGTTCTACCGCGTGGTAGCCTGCAGCTACGACACTAAGCCCGAGGCTGCACAGAAGCGTGCACAGCTCGAAGGTCAGTACCCCGGAGCATGGTTGCTCTACAAGAAGTAAACACACGTCCCCATCCCTCCCCGAAAGGAGAGAAGCCTTCAGCCCGTCCCCGACAAGAGGAAAGACCGGGCAAAGGCTCCTTATTATAAATAATGTGGGAAGAATTCTTGCAATAGACTATGGGGTCCGTCGCACCGGCTTGGCTGTGACGGACCCCTTGCAGATTATTCCGGGCGGCCTGACCACCGTAGACACGCCGCGGCTGCTGGACTACCTGAAGGACTACCTGGCACGCGAAGACGTGGAACGCTTCGTCGTGGGGCTGCCCAGACAGACCAACGGACGCGACAGCGACAACCTGCCGCGCGTGCGGTCCTTCGTCGCACAGCTGCAGAAGACATTCCCCGCCGTGCCCGTCGACATGTGGGACGAACGCTACACCAGCGTCATGGCACAGCACGCCATCCTGGAGAGCGGCATCGGCAAGATGGCACGCCGCAACAAAGCACTCGTGGACGAAGTAAGCGCCGTCATCATCCTGCAAGGGTGGATGGAGAGACGAGTCTGAGTGACTATGAACCATGGACTATAAACCAAGACAATGATTTTACCCATCTACACATACGGCCAGCCTGTACTCAGGCAAGAGGCCGAGGAAATAGGCCCCGACTACCCCGACCTGCAGCAACTCATTCAGAACATGTACGAGACGCTGGAGCACAGCGAAGGCATCGGACTGGCAGCACCCCAAGTGGGCCTCCCCATCAGGCTCGCCGTCATCAACCTCGACGTCATCAGCGAAGACCTGCCCGAGTACAAAGGCTATATCCGCACCTTCATCAACCCCTACATCGAGGAGTACGACGAGACAGAGACCGACGTCTCGGAGGAAGGCTGCCTCAGTCTGCCCGGCATTCACGAGAAGGTGAAGCGCCCCACACGCATCCGCGTCACCTACCAGGACGAACAGTTCCAGGAGCACGACGAATGGGTGGAAGGCTATCTGGCACGCGTCATGCAGCACGAGTTCGACCACCTCGACGGCATCGTCTTCACCGACCACCTGCAAGGCCTGCGCCGGCAGCTCACCAAGCCCAGGCTGCAGGACATCAGGAAAGGCAAGTTCACCTGCAACTACAAGGTGAAGGTGAAGACTCATTGACCATTGAACATTCATTGACCATCGAGGGCTATGAGGATAAAGCGACTATCATTGCTTGTGGCTATGCTTTTGGGCATATTCAACTTCCATTGCCGCACGATTAATGGTCAATGGTCAATGGTCAATGGTCAATGCGTTTCGGCCCAGATCAACACCGACCGTGTGCTCCTGATGGGACGCAACGCCCTCTACTACGAAGACTACGTGCTTGCCATCCAGCGCTTCAACATGGTGATTGCCGTGAAGCCCTGGCTGGGCGAGCCCTATTTTTACCGGGGACTGGCAAAGTACCATCTTGAAGACTACCAGGGAGCCGAGATAGACTGCAACAACGCCGTGGAGCGCAACCCCTATGCCCTCAACCACTACATCCTGCGAGCCTTGTGCCGCATCAATCAGGGACGGTATGCCCTGGCCGAGGAAGACTATCACAAAGCGCTCGACATCAACCCCCTGGAACATAATGCATGGCACAACCTGGTGCTTTGCCAGATAGAGCAGAAGAAGTACGAGGACGCCGACTCGACGCTCGACGTCATGATACGCCACTGGCCCAAAGAGGCCGAGCAGTACACGATGAAGGCACAGGTAGCCCTGCTGCGCACCGACACCGTCAAGGCCGAGAGGTGGACGGACCGCGCCATCGACATGGACGTCTACGACGCCAAGGCCTGGGGGCTCAAGGCCATGTTCCAGTCGAACCGGAAGGAATACGCGTTGGCAGAAGAGTCGCTCGACAGAGCCATCACGCAGACACCGCGCGAGGCCGGACTCTACGTCAACCGTGCCCTCGTGCGCTACAACAGAGACGACCTGCGGGGAGCCATGTCCGACTACAACGCCTGCCTCGACCTGGAGCCAAACAACTACCTGGCACACTACAACCGAGGCCTGCTCCGCGCCAACGTGGGCGAGGACAACCTTGCCATCGAGGACTTCAACTTCGTGCTCAACCTGGAGCCCGACAACACCATCGCCCTCTACAACCGAGCCCTCCTGCTCGACAACACCGGCGACTACAACGGTGCCATCCGCGACATCAGCGCCGTCATCAAGGACTACCCCGAGTTCTGGGAAGGCTATCGCCAGCGGGCAGCCATCAAGCGGAAGATAGGCGACATAAACGGTGCCGAGAGGGATGAGTTCAAGGTGCTGCAAGCCCGGCTGGATGCCGCGCAAGGCAAGAAGCGCCCCGTCCGCACCCGCAAGAAGAGCGAGCACAACATCGAGGACTATGCCGCCCTCGTCGAAGAAGACACCCACGAGGAAGAGATAGAGTACGTCAGCGAATATCGCGGCAAGGTGCAGAACCGGCAGACAGAGCTGAAGCCGGAGCCTGTCTACTCGCTCACATACTACAGGCGGACTTCTGAGACCAACACATACGTCTGCTATTGCCCACAGATAGAGGAACTCAACAACAAGCATGTGTTCCCGCATCAACTGTACTTGACGACAGGCGAAGCGCCGCTGACCGCAAAGCAGACAGAAGCACACCAAGCCTCAATAACTGCACTCTCCGAACAGATAGAGGAGTTTGAACAGAAGACCCTCGACATGGCAGACCGCTATCTGCTCTTGAAACGTGCCCTCGACTACTATCATATCCGCGACTTCGAGAATGCCATCTGGGACATGACTCACCTCATACACATGAACGGTTCCGACCCGTTGGCCTATATCCTGCGAGCCCAGTGCCGCTTTGCCCAGCTCGAAGTAAAGCGGACCACCGCCCCGGCCTCCGACCTCCGCCTCGGCTACCTCATGGTCGTGCAGGATTACGACAAGGCCTCCGACCTCATGCCCGACGTCCCGTTCCTACACTACAATGTAGGCTGCGTACAAGTGCAGCTGGCGGATTATCTCGCCGCGCAGAAGTCCTTCAGCCGCGCCCTGGAGCTCGACCCGCACTTCCCAAGCGCCTACTACGGACGCGGCGTTGCCTATATCCTCGGCGGACAGACAGAGCAGGGCCTGAGCGACCTTTCACAGGCTGGAGAAATGGGACTCTATCCTGCCTACAACCTCATCAAGAAGTATTCGCAGGCGAAGAACAAGGCTGCCTCGGAAAAGAAGAAGAAATAGCCTAGAAACCAAACATACATCAGGAGGGAAAACATGAAAAGCAGAATCTCGATTGTTTCGTTGCTGCTGTGGCTGAGTTTGCCGCTGGCATCGCAACTTGTTCAGAAGAATGCCGATGTAGCAAAGGACACACTCCACGTCATCGGCCATTCCCACATGGATATGAACTGGCTCTGGACGCTTTCGGAGACAGAGAAGATGGCTCACGACAACCTCCGCCAAGCTGTAGCCTTCATGGAGGAATACCCCGACTACCACCTGCTGCA
>DGTM01000046.1:0-24949 GCA_002394305.1 Prevotellaceae bacterium UBA4336 | reverse complement strand
AAGAAGTATGTCAAGGAAGGCCGCTTCGAGCCCGTTGGCGGCATGTGGGTGGAAAGCGACCAGCAGATGCCATCAGGCGAGGCTTTGACGCGCTCGTTCCTCCTGGGACAACGCTACTTCCAGTCGCGCTTTGGCCGTATGGCACGAGTGGGATGGCTGCCAGATGACTTCGGACACCAGTCGCAACTGCCTCAGATGCTGCGTCAATGCGGAATGAACTATTTCGGACTGATGCGAACAGCTCCCCATACCGGTGCATTCTGGTGGGAAGGTGCCGACGGGTCTCGCGTGCTGGCATTCAGTACAGGAAACTATAACGGAGACATCAACGAAGGACTGCGCGACCGCCTGCAAGGCTTCCCCGTGGACGGGCATCGCTCCTTCTGTCCCACAGGCGAAGGCGACCATGGCGGCGGTCCTACACGACAGAACATCGAGCGGACACATGAGCTGGATGCTCGGCCCGACTTCCCCAGCATCCGCTTCACCACAGCCGAGGCCTTCTTCAAGATGGCAGAAAAGGAGGCTGTTCAGAGACCTACCCATAAGGGCGAGATGGGATACGTCTTCGAAGGCTGCTACAGCAATGTGGCAGAGATAAAGGAATTCAACCGCAAGTGCGAGAATGTGTTGTACGAGGATGAGTACCTGCAGTCGCTCAACTGGATGCGTGGCAGCAAGTACCCCTCGGAGAAGCTGACAAACCTTTGGGAAGGCGTGGCCTTCAATCAGTTCCACGACATCCTGCCGGGCTCAGCCATCTACGAGTCCAACCGCGAGAGTGTGGGACGATACAACGACCTGTACCATTCGGCCAGCCAAGACCGCGACTATGCTTTCCGTGCTTATGTCGACAACATCCCCTTCCTGTCCGGTGCAGGACAACCCATCGTGGCCTTCAACTTCCTGCCCTATCAGCATCGTTCGCTGGTGGAGGCCGAGGTCTTCTCCTACGACCTGCCCCTGACCACAAGCTTCCACGGATGGGGCAACTTCGATGCCTTCCGCACCATATTCCCTCGCGACGGACTGAAGACTACGGTGCTGGTGCGCGACACCGAAGGCAAAACCTATCCCGCACAGATTGTCTGGGGCAAACGCTTCCCGCCAGGATGGCGATGGAAGGTGGAGTTCGTCTGCGACGACATTCCTGCAGGCGGCTACAAGACTTTCTACGTTGACCCCTCGCAAAAAGGCACACTCGAGGAGGACATCCCCTTCAAGGACAACACTTTCGAGACAGACTTCTATCGCATCAAGATAGACCCACAGACGGGAAACATCGTTTCGCTCGTCGACAAAGCCAGCGGAAAGGACTTCGTGACCACAGGCAAGCAGCTGAACACGCTGAGGATGTACACCGAGATGAAGGGCGGCGAGATGAAGTCGTGGACCATCAACCGCAGCACCAGCCGAGGCGACATCACGACCACTACAGGCAAGGCCACAATAGAGAATGGTCCCGTTCGCGCCAAGATTGAGGCAAACTTCACTTGGGGCAACTCACGCTTCAGGGTGCTGACCTATATCTACCGCTCGTTGCCGCGAATCGATTATGAGATTGATGCTCGTTGGATGGAATATGGCACAGCCGACAAGGACTCGCCCATGCTGCGAGCCGTCTTCCCCATCGATGTGCCCAACTCCACCTTCTGGAACGATGTGGCCTTCAATGTGGTGGAACGTCCTCATGATGGCATGCTGGCCGGACAGCCCACACCTGCTTGGCTTCAGAACCGCGAAGACCCTGGCACCGTGGAACGCGAGGACGGACAAGAAGTGGCGGCACAGAAGTGGGTCGATGTCTCGGACGGCAAGGTTGGCTTCGCACTCCTGAATCGCTCGAAATACGGACATTGCTACAATGACGGAGAACTGCGCATGACTTTACTTCGCTCTGCCGGCAACCCCGACGAGTTCCCGAACCTGGGCAAGTTCAACATCCAGTACTCCATCATGCCCCATACTGGCGATTGGACAAATGGTGTCATGCTGGCAGGACTTGATTACAATCTGCCTGTATATGCTGCCGAACCGCTCTCCACTTCGCTCAAAAAGAAAGAAGCCAATCTCCCAGCCGAGCAGCAACTCCTGTCCATTGACAAGCCCAATGTGCTGCTCTCCACCATCAAGAAGGCCGAGGACAGCAACGAGCTCATCGTCCGTGTCTGTGAGATGACAGGCCACGAGACACCCATCCGCATGAAGCTGCCGCGCAATGTGGCAGGCGCTCGTCGCGTCACATTGCTGGAATATCCCATGAATGGAGTGGACAAGCCTCTCTGCAAGGAAGGTGGCGTAGAGGTCACACTAAAGCCCCATGAGATTGTTACTTTGGCATTGAAATTAAGGTAATATCCCCTCAGAAGATAAACACACTTTGAAATGAACAGATACGGAAAATCATTATGGATGCTCTTTTCCATAGTCCTGCTGTTTGGCGCTTCCGGCAGAGCAATGGCCTGCACATCGTTCATCGTCTCCGGCAAAGCCACTAAGGACGGTCGCCCGCTCATCTTCAAGAATCGTGACACAGGCGATGCCAACAATGTGGTGGTCGATGTACAAGGGGAGCTCTACCGCTACATGGGCATCGCAGCTTCATGGGACAAGAAGCCGGTCGACATCTGGGGCGGGCACAATGAGGCTGGCTTTGCCATCATTAACACAGCTGCCTACAACATGAACGGCTGCAAGGGCAAAGACACGGACAACGACGGACGCTTGATGCGTCGGGCTTTAGAAGTATGTCGCACCCTGGCCGACTTCGAACATCTGCTCGACACACTGCCCAAGCCTCGAGGGTTGAACTCCAACTTTGGGGTATTGGACAGCGAAGGCGGGTGTGCTTATTATGAGACTGGCGACTCGAGTTACGCCAAGTTTGATGCCAACGACCCCAAGGTAGCTCCCGATGGTTACTTGGTGCGCACCAATCATGGTTTGACTGGATGTCGCGACATTGACCGAGGCGTGGAACGTTTCATGGCGATTACCAGCTTCATGGAAGAAGCTCATCGCAAGGGAAACATCGACGCTGAATACCTGATAGCCAACACACCTCGCCATCTCACCCACGGACTGACAAAGCAGAACCTCTATGACCAGTTGCCAAAGGATGAGAACGACACACACTTCATTCACTTCTCCGAGTTCATACCGCGTTACCTGACTTCCTCTGCCATATTGGTTCAAGGCGTGAAGCCTGGTGAACGGCCTTCGCTTACGGTCAGTTGGACGAATATCGGCTGGCCATGCAGCTCGGTTGCCATCCCCCTGATGCTTGCGGAGGGCGTGACGCTCCCCTCCATCGTGCAGCATGGCGAGAACGGCAAGTCCTGGCTCTGCTCGCAAGCCATCGGACAGAAGCTGAAAGTCTTCTGCTTGCAGCGAGGCAATGTGCGCGACTACATCGACCTCAGCAAGCTGGTGAATGCAGCAGGCACAGGCATCGTGCAACGCATCATGCCCTTAGAGCGGGAAGTATTCAATCATGGACGCAATGCTTTGAAGAAAGTCCGGAAGGAGAAAAACCCAGCACAAGCTCTGCAGGAATACTACGAATGGGTGGACAAATACGTCAAAGAACACTACCCTGCAGATTGAGCCGAGAACATCGACACAAGCAGCCAAAAGCCCTAAAATGTCGGCTAAACAAGTAAAAAATAAGGCAAAAGGCGAGAGCAAGCAAATAATTTTTCATATTTCATTTTACATTTTTCATTTTTTTTGTACCTTTGCACCCCGAAATTAGATAACACATAACAACATGATAAAGATAACCTTCCCCGATGGCTCCGTTCGTGAGTACGAAAACGGCGTTACTGGTTTTGAGATAGCACAAAGTATTTCACCCCGTTTGGCACAGGATGTCATTGCCTGTGGCGTGAATGGCGAAACCACGGAACTCAACCGTCCCATCAACAGCGACGCAAGCATCAAGCTCTATAAGTTCGAGGACGAAGAGGGCAAGCACGCTTTCTGGCACACCAGCGCCCACCTCCTCGCCGAGGCTTTGCAGGAGCTCTATCCTGGCATTCAGTTCGGCTTCGGTCCTGCCATCGAGAACGGATTCTTCTACGATGTGCTGCTTCCCGACGGAAAACAGATTGGCGAAGGCGACTTCAAGACCATCGAAGACAAGATGCTTGAGCTGGCCCGCAAGGACGAACCCGTCGTCCGCAAGGAGGTCAGCAAGGCCGATAGCCTCGCCCTCTTCGGAGCCGCCGGTCAGACCTACAAGTGCGAACACATCGAGCAGGACCTCGAGGACGGTAGCATCACGACCTATACCCAGGGGGCTTTCACCGACCTCTGTAAGGGTCCGCACATTGTCAGCACAGGCATCATCAAGGCCGTCAAGCTGATGAGCATAGCAGGAGCCTTCTGGCGCGGCGACGCCACAAAGGACCAGATGCAGCGCCTCTACGGCATCTCCTACCCCAAGAAGAAGATGCTCGACGAGTATCTCGTGATGCTCGAGGAAGCCAAGAAGCGCGACCACCGCAAGATAGGCAAGGAGATGGAGCTCTTCATGTTCAGCGAACGCGTGGGCAAGGGTCTCCCCATCTGGCTGCCCAAAGGCACCGACCTGCGTCTGCGTCTGCAGGAAATGCTCCGCAAGATCCAGAAGCAATACGGCTACCAGGAAGTCATCACGCCCAACATCGGCGGCAAGAACCTCTACATGACCTCCGGCCACTGGGACCACTACGGCAAGGACAGCTTCCAGCCCATTCAGACTCCCGAGGAAGGCGAAGAGTACTTGCTCAAGCCCATGAACTGCCCGCACCACTGCGAGATATTCGCCAACCGTCCCCGCTCCTACAAGGAACTGCCGTTCCGTTGCGCAGAGTTCGGTACGGTCTATCGCTACGAGCAGAGCGGCGAGCTCCACGGACTGACACGCGTACGATGCTTTACGCAGGACGACGCCCACATCTTCTGCCGTCCCGACCAGGTGAAGAAGGAGTTCATCAATGTGATGGACATCATCCAGCGCGTCTTCTCGACCTTCAATTTCAGCGAAGAGAACGTTGAAGTGCAGATTTCACTGCGTGACCCCAACGACAAGGAGAAGTACATCGGCTCCGACGAAGACTGGCACGTAGCAGAGCAGGCCATCATCGACGCCTGCGCCGAGAAGGGCATGAAGGCTCGTCAAGAGCTTGGCGAAGCAGCCTTCTACGGCCCAAAGCTCGACTTCATGGTGAAGGACGCCATCGGTCGCCGCTGGCAGCTCGGCACCATACAGGTGGACTATCAGCTGCCCCAGCGCTTCCAACTGGAATACGTCGGCGAAGACGGCCAGAAACATCGTCCCGTGATGATTCACCGCGCCCCCTTCGGCTCGATGGAACGCTTCGTGGCTGTCCTCATCGAGCACACCGCAGGCCACTTCCCCCTGTGGCTCACGCCCGACCAGGTTGCCATTCTGCCCGTCAGCGAAAAGTATCAGGAATACGCCGAGAAGATCAAGGCCTACTTTGACACACAGGACGTTCGCTCCATCATCGACGACCGCAGCGAGAAGATTGGACGCAAGATTCGCGACACCGAACTGAAGCACATCCCCTACATGCTCATCGTAGGCGAAAAAGAGCAGGCAGAAGGCACCGTAAGCTTCCGCCAACGCGGTGGAGGCGAGCAAGGAACACTAAAATATGAAGATTTTGCAAAGAAAATTGCAGAAGAAGTACGCAGAATGACAGAAAAGTGCTAAATTTGCAGCCGAAAACTCGACGAATATCAACTTGTTTCATAGTGGAACAATATAATTAATGAAGAAGAACAACCTGAAACAGCAGTATCGCGTCAACGAACAAATACGTGGTGTACGCGAAGTGCGTATTGTGGGCGACGACATCGAAAGCTCCGTAGTTTCCGTCTCAAAGGCATTGCAAATGGCAGAACAACTTGGAGTGGACCTCGTAGAGATTTCACCCAATGCAGAGCCACCCGTGTGCCGACTTATCGACTACAGCAAGTTCATCTACCAGCAGAAGAAGCACCAAAAGGAAATCAAGGCCAAGCAGGTGAAGGTGGATGTCAAGGAGATACGCTTCGGACCTCAGACCGACGACCACGACTACAACTTCAAGCTCAAGCATGCCCAGGGCTTCCTTAGCGATGGCGATAAGGTGAAGGCATACGTCTTCTTCAAAGGTCGTAGCATCCTCTTCAAGGAGCAGGGCGAAGTACTGCTGCTGCGCTTTGCCGCCGACCTGGAGGAATACGGCAAGGTGGAACAGATGCCGCAGCTCGAGGGCAAACGCATGATTATGTTCCTCGCTCCGAAGAAACAGGCAGGCGGTGCCAAGAAGAATCAGGAAGCAGAAGAAGCGACTGAAGCTCCGGTCCGCGAGAAGAAAGCCCCACAGCAGAAGGCTCGCAAGGAATACACAGGCCCGAAGGTGGAAGGCGAGGACTTCGACGACTAAAGAAAAGGATAGTGCGTAACGCCCTGGTATATGCGTTGCCACATCATTAATAATTCAAAATTAATTAATTCAAATTTCAAAAAAATGCCAAAAGTAAAGACTAACTCCGGTGCAAAGAAGAGATTCACATTCACCGGAACTGGCAAGGTTAAGCGTCACCACGCATACCACAGCCACATCCTGACGAAGAAGACAAAGAAGCAGAAGCGCAACCTCGACCACAGCGCTATCGTTGTGACCGAGAACATGAAGCAGGTCCGCGACCTCTTCTGCCTCCGCTAAAACCCTAAATCGTAAGGAGAAGGTTTAAACTTTAGTTATTAACCGAATGCTTAGCTAATAAAAGTTCAAGTCGTTTACAATTTAGCAATGTACAATGTACAGTTTATGTACGATTTAACCAATTGGTTATTTTGGGCAAAGAAATTGTAAATTGTAAATTCTTTGGCGCTAACATTCAAAACGAAACAAAATTATGCCAAGATCAGTAAATCATGTAGCTTCAAGAGCTAAGAGAAAGAAGATTCTGGGTCTGACCAAAGGTTACTTTGGTGCCCGCAAGAACGTATGGACCGTTGCCAAAAACACTTGGGAGAAGGGTCTGACATACGCCTACCGCGACCGTCGCACCAAGAAGCGCAACTTCCGCGCATTGTGGATTCAGCGTATCAATGCCGCTGCCCGCATGGAGGGCCTCAGCTATAGCCAGCTGATGGGTCTGCTGCACAAGGCTGGCATCGAAATCAACCGCAAGGTGCTCGCTGACCTCGCAGTCAACTACCCCGAAGCTTTCAAGGCTGTCGTAGCCAAGGTTGCGAACAAGTGAGCGAAGTGAGAGAACTCTCACTTCCGAATGGGAGCAAGCTCGAACGAAGTTCAAGGTGAAGTAAACACCAACTTTCGGATTTACACAAAAACGAGAGCAGAAGGAAAACGAATATGTTTTCTTTCTGCTCTCATCTTATTATATACGCCTGAACTTTCTCAGACGTGAAAAGATTTTAAGCGGGAAAAGCTACAGACGAGCTTTTCTCAGTTGTCGGTTGATGTCTTCCATGCATTCGGCTGTCAGAGGATAGAAATGACAGGCAAGGATGGCAATGAGGGCCACGGCAGCGGGGATGAAGGACATGAGCATACGGAGACAGAGGAGAGCTGACTCTGGCTGGGAGATGAGAGTCTGGCTGGCTAATTGCTCCTCGGTACGCGGTACGTAGCCACAGGCCGAGAGGAGCCATAAGACAGCAGCACCGCCAATGGCTCCCCCAAACTTCTGTGCCATGGAACTGGAGGAGAAAATGAGACCCGTGGAGGCCGTCTTGTATCGCAACTCTGCATAGTCGCTGACGTCAGCATACATCGACCATACGAGGGGCGACATCATTCCCGTGAGAATACTGATGAGGACCTGGAAGAGGAGCATGAGCCAGAAGCCTGCGGGCGAAACGGGGATGAAGAAGAAGGCGGCACTCAACACCATGAGGGCTGCGTTGACGGCTATGAACAGCGACTTCTTGCCGAGGCGACGAGCGAGGGGAACGGTGCATGCCACGCCCACCATGTTCGAGACTTCGCCTACGCTGAGGAAAAGTCCGGCATAGAAAAGGAGTGAGAAGTCGAAAGTGAATAGAGAAATCTTGATTGTGGTGTCGAAGCCAATGATGTCGGCAAAGTAATAGGCGACTGTGGCTCCCCGGACTGTACAGAAAAGATTAAAGCAGAGGGCAGCAGCAATGAGCAGCCACCACGGACGGTTGGAAAGGAGTGAACGGAAGTCCTTGCCGATGCTGACCGTGGAAACTGTTTTCAGCCGCTCACGTGTGAGGGCGAAAGTGAGCAGGAATAGTACAAGGCATGCGGCAGCAATGACAATCATGGCATGCTGCCAGGCTACAGCTGTACTTTCTACTGCTACGCCCTTGATTCCTCCGGCCTTGAAGAAACTCACCAGCGGTTCCCATGCTGCCAGAGCAATAAACGAACCACCATAGGCAAAAAACATACGGAAGGAGGAAAAGACGGTCTTCTCCTGCGAGTCATCGGTCATCACCCCCAACATTGCTCCGTACGGTACGTTGATGGCCGTGTAGATCGTCATCATGAGGATGTAGGTGACATAGGCATAGATGAGTTTAGCTCCATACGACCAGTCGGGAGTCGTGAACAACAGGATGCCGGCAATGCTGAACAGCGGTGCCACCCAGAGCAGATAGGGACGATATTTTCCCCAGCGCGTCTGTGTGCGGTCTGCAACGATTCCCATCATGGGGTCGCTGACGGCATCCCAGATACGGGTGACGAGTACCAACACGCCTGCATCTACAAGGCTCAGCCCAAAGACATTAGAATAAAAGAAAGGCAAATAGTACGAGAACACCTTCCAAAACATCGACGATGACATGTCGCCGAAGCCGTAACCTATCTTTTCACTTAAGCGTGCCATGATTCTTGCGGATGAGTTGCTTGATGTTTTCCACGCTTGCTCCTGTCCTCAGTCCGTCCTCGGGGGTGTTCATGCAATAGTCAATGAGGCGGTCGAGGGAACTGACGGCCACATGGAGACGGGTGTCGGCAGTGGCGTAATAGATGAGGACACGACCGTCGTCGTCGAGAATCCAGCCGTTGGAGAAGGCTACGTTCATGACATCGCCCACATATTCCCTGCCCTCAGGGACCAAGAACCAGCCACCTGGTTGGGCTATGACACGCGTAGGGTCATTGAGGGCAGTCATATACATGTACAACACATAGCGCAGTCCGTCAGCCGTGCCGCGCACACCATGAGCCAAGTGCAGCCAGCCTTTCTGCGTCTTCAGGGGGGCCGGTCCTTCTCCATTCTTCACCTCCTGAATGGTGTGATAATGCCGCGGATTGATGATGATTTCATCCTTGACCTCTGCATGTGTGATGTCTTCCACCAAAGCCCAGCCGATCCCCCCACCGCTTCCGGTGTCTATGAATCCATCCTGCGGACGAGTGTAGAAAGCATATTTGCCGTCCACGAACTCAGGGTGAAGCACGACATTGCGCTGCTGGCTGCGACTTTTGAGGTCGGGCAGACGCTCCCAGTCTACGAGGTCCTTCGTACGTGCGATGGCGGCAGTAGCAGTGGCAGCACTGAGATTGCCGGGCTGTGAGTCGTCGTGACGCTCGGCACAGAACACGCCGTAAATCCAACCGTCCTCGTGCTGTGTGACGCGCATATCATAGACATTGGTGGCAGGGATGAGGTCTTCGGGCATCGTGATGGGTTCGTCCCAAAAACGGAAGTTGTCGATGCCGTTGGGACTCTCGGCCACAGCAAAGAAGCTCTTGCGGTCAGCGCCCTCCACACGACACACCAACAGGTAACGCCCATTCAGCTTGATGGCGCCAGCATTCAGCACAGCATTCATCATGATGCGCTGCATCAGATAGGGGTTGTCCTTTTCCGAGAAATCGTAGCGCCATTCCAGTGGCGTGTGTTCGGCAGTCAGAATGGGGCGCTGATAGCGTTCATATATGCCATTCCCCCACTCCACCGGTTCATTCTTCAAAGCAAGCAACGCTTCGTGCCGTTCGAACAGCTGCTTCTTTCTTGATTCGTAAGTCATTCTAATGCAAAGTTAAGTGTCAATCTTCAATAAAAAACACACGGCTGGCATATTCTTCCCGAAGGGGTACTTCGAGACCAACCTCCATGAGGAAACGGCCGGTAAACCGCTTGCCTGAAAGCGAACAGGGCTTCCGACCCACATGCACGTTTTTCTCTGTCAGCGTATACGTGGCATCAGGATTGAGTCCGGCCAATCGGATACGGGGAAGCGGCTGATCGTAATAGTTGTCAATCTTATAGACGAAGAGGACCCCCTGGCGACAGGCATCGTCGGTATACATCAGCGAGGAAACACCCTTGCGGTCATAAGGTGAGATGAGACGATAGAGGTTGCCCGTCTGCACAACCTGGCGCAACAGTTTATAGTCGGCCATACAGGTGGAAGTTTGCTGACGCTCCTCGTCGGTCATGTCTTTGGGCTGCAATTCAATGCCGAGACGTCCGGACATGGCGACATCGCAGCGGAACTTAATGGGAATGACCCTGCCGCCAGTGTTCCAATACGGACAATGATTGATATGACAAGCCATTGCATTGGCGGGGAAGAAGAGCGAAGTCCCCCATTGGATGTAGACGCGCTGCAGGGCATCGGTGTTGTCCGAGGTCCAAAACTCGTCGAAATAGGGCAGCAGGCCATAGTTGGCACGTCCGCCACCTGAGGCGCAATCTTGAATCACGACGTCTGGATATTTGTCGCGGATGCGTTGCAACGTCTTTATCAAGCCAAGGTGGTAATCGACGTAGAGGTTCTGCTGGCGGTTCATGGGCAGATAGAGCGAACCGAAGTTCTGGATGGAGGCATTGGCATCCCACTTGATATATGCTATCTCAGAATTTTGTGTGAGCAGGTCATCAACGACCCTGAATACGAAGTCCTGCACCTGGGGATTCGTCATGTCGAGCACCAACTGCGTGCCACCTCGTCCCAGTTTCAGTTCCCGTCCTTTTGTCTGCAGGACCCATTCGGGATGGCGTTCATAGAGCTCGCTTTTGGTGTTCACCATCTCCGGTTCGATCCAAATGCCGAACTTGATGCCCCGTTCACGGGCTGCCTTTGTCAGCGCTCCGATTCCACCCGGCAGCTTATTCTTATCCACGACCCAATCACCCAGGCTGGAAGTATCATCCTTGCGCGGATATTTGTCGCCAAACCATCCGTCGTCCATCACAAAGAGTTCACCGCCGAACTTGCTGATATCGTCCATCATGGCAATCATGCGTGCCTCGTCGATGTCGAAGTAGAGACCTTCCCACGAATTCAGCAGGATGTCGCCCGTCCTCATTCCCCTGTGCAGCATGCCTTCTGTACGTGCCCAGCGGTGGAAGTTACGGCTGGCACCGCTCAAACCCTCTTTGGAGAAGGTAAGGGCAAGATGCGGTGTCTCGAAGCTTTGTTTCGGGTCGAGAATGTATTCGCTGGATTGGGGGTCAATGCCGGCATAGAAGTGGTGCTCCCTATGCGAGACGGTGTTGAAGCGGAGTTCGAAGTTTCCGCTCCAGCACAAGGCAGCACCTATGACGCGACCACTATTCTCCTGTGGCCGTCCGTCTATAGAAATCATGACCTCGGGCGCATCGAGATGGGCATTTCGCGTCCCGTCGGTATTGCGGATGGTTTTTACGCCCCCGGTCAATGGCTCTGATGTCGGTTCAGTCTCCGCAGCCCAGTTGCCGTGCATGTGGGTTATCCACACATCCCCCTGGCGCAGCACAAGATGTCCCGAATCGTAACGCTTCAGGCTGATGGCCTTCTTTTCTGCATTCACGATTTCGGTCCACGTCTCAATGATGTCCACACGATCATATGCCTTGTAGAAGACCTTAACCGTGACAGGTTGTAGTTTGTCCTGCATCGTGAAGATGTGAGTCTTTGAGGCGGGTTCTGTCTTCACCTCATAATTATCCACCCTAAGCTCCATGTTCAGATCCCCGTCGGCATGAAGTACCTGTAAGGCTGGCAGCTGCACCATGTCCACCGTACCAAAGGCAGGTAAGGCAGACGAATTGAGGTCAGCACCTGCATCGCGCAATTCCTGCAAGCTGGTAACACGCGGACCATAGTAGGCCATGCGCAGGTCCTGTCCCTCACCTGCATGCAGGATAAGCACGGTATTCGGAGTCTCAATGCTCACATCGCCACTCCATGCGGCGGCATTCAATGTTCCCACGAATGGGAGCAGAAGCAGAACTAATCTTTTCATATTGCTATTTGCTGATGTTGATTGTTTCAATGTCTTTAAGCATAAGAATTCTCTTGTCCCCGACCATCTTGCGGAAGTCTGGAGCGTCTTTGGTAGATGGTGCTGGAGCGAAGTAGTGATTGCTGTTGAAGTTGCGCCACACGAGGAAGTAACTGAGAGGATATTTCTCAAGTTGGGGTTTTAGCACACGTGTCCACCACGTTGAGTCCGGGATATTCTGATAGCCACATTCCGTGAGGGCCACAAGGCGGTCCGTTTTCCTGGCATACTCGCAGAGCTTGGCGAGATCTCTGTTGAGCGTACTGATGAAGGCTTGTTCGTCAGCTGATTGCTGATAGGCGTCAAGGCCGATGATGTCTACACGGTCATCGCCTGGGTAAGAATCCATGTCATCGTCTTTCATACCATAATTAGGACTCCAGCTCCATACGATATTCGTCAATCCGTCGGCCAGCAGTTTATCCTGCAAGCAGTTCCACAGAGCCTTGTATTCCTGGGCTGTGCAGAGGCCTTTGCCCCACCAGAACCAGCCACCGCTGTTCTCGTGCCATGGACGAAAAATCACAGGTACTGGCTGGCCGTGTTCATCCTTCAGAGAACGGAGGAAACAGGAAAGACGCTGCATCCAGCGTTGGAACTTCTGGTGCTGGCTTCCGCCTGGGAGAATGCTGCGAACGGTGTTGGCATCTTTGTTGTCCCACGCCGTTCCGCCCGTTAGTGGATTGCGCGGATGCCACGAGATGGTAGCGATACCGCCGCGACGCACATGTGCCAGCAGCTCTTCGCGGATACGGTCGAAGGGTACACTGTCCAGGCTTTTGGCATCGCCCAGCTCGATACCGCCCAGCTCGAACCCCATCACGGCGGGATAGTCACCACAGACGGCAAGCACATCCGAACGACCGCGGTCCCACTGCCAGCCAAGGCCATAGAAAGGATCATCCTGATGACCAAACATGATGCCACGGGCACGAAGGTCTTTTAGGCGCCATAGCAAGGCCTCCCGACCATGCGACGTCATCGGGTAGAGCGGCTGAATAGCAGGAACGACGGTGGGCGTGGCCTGTGTACGACCGATGGGCGTAATCCTCAGATTATCGAAATACGGAGTAGAGACGCCGTGCTCTTTCAGAGGAGCTATCAGGCCTGCCATGCCCTTGCCGTAGTGATCCGAAGTGGCCTGCACGACCTCGATGCCATCAACGTAGCCCGTAATCTGGTCCCCTTGGAAGCGCAGTTTGAGGTTATGCCACTCGAGGGCAGAGATGCCAGCCACCACGGCCTCTGCCAACGTGTATTCTCCGCCAATCTCCACATCCTTACGGGCCAGGATGATGGCCTGCTGCTCCTTGTCGCCGATAAGCTCCTTCTGGTCGCGTTTCCCGCGGGTGAGGATGAGCGTCACTCTTCCCCTGTCGTCTGTCTTTAGGTAGTACCCCTTGGCCCAAATGCCGTAACCGGAACCCACATCACAGATTCGCCCCATCACACCGGCCTCGTCGCCAGGATTAAGATATACATCTGCGCTGACTTCGTAGTCCTGCCAGCCGGCATCGCCAAGGATGGTGTAGTGATGCCATTCGGGTGCCCAGCTGAGCGTGTGAGAACCTACAACCTGACGAATGCAAGTGGAGTTGGGAACAGAGGGCTGACCGCTTTCCGATGGCGTTGGCACGAGTTCGAAGCACCCAATCAGGTCTGCCAAATAGTTCGGCAGATAGCCCCACTCAGCAGGATTCTTGTATTGCTCGAAGTTGTCTTCGTATGGGATAGGGAAGGGTCTGGAAGCGGGTATGTCGTCGAACGAGCCTTTCTGCTGTCCTGTTGTCGTGGAAAGGGAATAGACTGCATCGGGTTTCAGCGTGATGGAGAAACTGCCGCCCCGTGGGGTGATGTCGTCCAGACGCACGAATTGCTGTTGCGCATCACTGTACCAGACGCAGAGTTTGCCTTTAGAGAGTTTGTTTGTCACTTTAATTTTTATCATTTGTGGCTGCTTCGCCCCTTTCGTTTCGGCAATGATGCTGTAGTCGCCCGTCTGCGGGTCGCGCATGGTAACCATGGAACCGCCGTCGGGTAGGCTGAGGCATCCGTCATCGATGTAGCGCCATCCCACTTTTGTGAACTGCCCGTAGTGAGCATAGCCCCATAGCGCTTCGCGTACAAGATAGTGGCCGCTCCACGGTTCTTGCGCGAGAAGCATCGGCGGTTCCTTGCTGTAGGGCTCCAGCGGATAAGTGGCACCGATGTCGTACCAGTTGACAACTTTGGTTGCTCCGCTAATGATGTAGTTCTGGTTGAAACATTTCACGATGGAGATGAGGCAGTCGAAACCGGGGAGATAGACATGGTCCTCGCTGTTCCAGATGGGCTTGTCCATCTTCTCTGCCATCTTGCGTTGCTCCGGGGTAAGTTGTATCTCGCTGAACGTGTGGGCGCAAACGGCGTCGAGTGCATCCCTAAGTTCTGTGTCTTCCTGCATCCGTTTGAGAAAGTCCATCTTCTGATTGCCCCAGTTACCAAAGCCGTGCAGCTTTACGCCACTGAATCCGCGTTCGTTCATGGCCTTGCGCAAGTTCTTGGCAAACTCGGCATTCCAGCCTTTCTCGTTGTGGCAACCCAGAGCATTCAACTCCAGACCGTGCACCTCGCGCAGTCCCTGCAGCCAATCGACATAGTAGTCCACCATGTCGTCCGACCAGAAGTTGTTCACCCAGGCTGGTGCACTCCAACTCGTAGCGTCGAGCGACAATGCCTCGTTGCGCCGTTTTGCCTCTTGCATTACCCACCACATATAGCCTCGCAAATAGTTGTGGTCGCCCCTGTAATGGCTGTGAGAGGGCATGGAGCCCTGTGTGCTGTTGCCATCGCCCGGCACTTCCACCAGGATGGCACTGACACTGGCTCCGAACATGGGACGATAGACCATATCCATGATTTGCGAGCGTTGCGGCTCAGGGTAGTCTTTGAGCAACACGGAGGTGGCTCCGCCGCCGTTGACTGCTCCGATACCATCGAACTGCTTGCCCTGCTCGAGATTCGTAATGCGAATGGTTTGCACGGCACTTGTGGCATTCATGGCCAGTGCCAACAATAGGGTGAGGAGGGATAATTGTTTCATGTTATTAGCTTTGTTTATTTGACGAATGTATTTTTCTGTCATTTGGTCTTTTGCGTTTCGTGCAGGAGGGCTCGGAAACGTCACGTGCGACGATTGCAATTTACTAGTGTGACGATTGGCATCATCACGTGCGACGTTTTCAAGTGTCCTATTTGTTGTTTGCAGGCAGTCCATTTCCTGTGCATGTTTTTGTCATTTCCTGATAACGTGATTATTTCAGGTAGTTGTCGATGAACGCCTCGCGAGGCTTGAGGTATTGCTCGCGCCAAGAGGACGCGATAGGACCCGATGGCCAGGCATGTGTGCGGTAAGGCACGCAGTTTACCGTCTTCTTGCCAGGCGCATTATTGAGCGACGACCAGACGGCAGACGGCGGGCAGGTGGTGTCGATGAGGCCCATCTCGCAGTAGATTTCTGCCCGCGAGTGACTGACGAGCAGGGCTCCGTCGAAGTAGGGCAGGGTGGCGTCAAGTTGTGCGGAAGTGAGGTTTGGGTGATTCTCTATGGGTTGCGGCCATCCGCTGCGACGCCACTTGCGGGCTCCACCCAAGTCCTGCATGGCCGGCACATTGAGCACAATGGCTGAAACGCGCGGGTCCAAACCGGCAGCAGCTACAGCCTGTCCGCCACCTTGGCTTTCGCCGATGACGAGGATGCGACGTCCATCCCACTCGGGCTGGCGTGTCATGTATTCGATGGCACGCAAGAGACGTAGGTACATTCCACGGAAATAGTAGGTCTCGCGATCAGCTGCGTTGTGCTCATAGTAGTTTCGCAATTGCCCGCCTTCGAGCATACGGTAGAAGTCGTCGCTTTGGCCGTTGAGCATTCCATGGGCATTGATGTCGAGGCTGAGGGCACCGTTTCCGAGGGCAGCATTGCCCACGCACTCACTCACCGAGCAGCGGCACCAGTTACCACTGACGCCTGCTGCGCGACAGAGGATGATGATGGGCAGCGATTTCTTCTTTGCCCCCGCAGGTTTGGCCATGTAGGCTCGCACCGGAGCAGGACCGAGGCAGTTGATTTCCACATCCTGACAGGTGTACTTTCCCTGATATTGCTGCGGCACATCCAACGGCACGGCCTTAACCTGCATGGGCAGCACCTTGAGCTGCTTCTTCAGATTGTCCCAGTAAGGCATCAGGTCGGCGGGTTCTTCGTAACCGGGACGGAATCCGTCTGGTGCCACTACATAGCCGATGGCCTCTGGCTTACCCGTATGTTCCTTCACCTCCACCATGACTGCACAAGTGCTGTCCAATGCTTGTTCCAACACGGTGAAATCCACCGAAGCAGGCAACATGCTGAACTCGCGACATACCTTATTATTATATAACACGCGCACGTAAAGGGAATCAAAAGGTACGGGGTCGGCATGACACGAGACGACAGCCCGTTCTCCTTTCTCATAGATGCCGCTCTCCTTATTGATACTCAGGCGATATTCCCCGGCACGATTGACTTCGTCGCGCGTCAAGATGAGTTTCTCCGCGAGGAACTGCCGCCAGAAGGCATCGTCGTTCTGCTTGCTGAAGACAAAGGGCGTAGTCCACGGCGCGACAAAGAGCCAGCGGGCATCGTCGTTCTCCATAGCCTCCGCACTCGGCACGCAGTCGCATTCGGCCAAGGCGAGCATCTTCGACGGGTACTTGCTGCGCAGAAGGTCGAACTGTTGCTTGAAGGAGCCGTGCTGCGATGGTGCGTGGTACTGGTCGCGTGCCACGATATCGACATACGCGTCGCCCGGGTACCAATCATCGTCGTCGAGCTCGGATGTCCATATGTAGATGAGGTTGTGCACGCCACGCTCCATCAGGTAGCGCTGCGTGTATAGGTAAAGTTGCTTGAATGCCTCGGCGCCGTCGTTGCCCCACCAGAACCAGGCTTTGCCACCGCGATTTGTGTTGCCAGCCGCCTCGTGGAAGGGACGCCACAGGATGGGGATGCCTTGCTGTTGATAGTGGAGCAGGTAACGGACAATGGTATCGAGGTTCTCGTTGATGATGCGCTGCTCGGGCGTGCCCTCCTGGACAGCCCTTCTTGCAGAGAAGAGCGTGCCTGGCCGACGACCTTCAGCTCCCGATGGAGTATAGAAGGCGAAGCCGTCTTTCGGCGACAGGTCTGCACTAACAGGGACGCTCCAGTGCCAGATGAACCCCACGATGCCGCCTGCATCATGCCATGCCTTGGCAGTCGGCCCCATATAGTTGAGGTTGCGCTGTCGGAAGTGCTGGAAGTCGAAGATGTTGATGGCAGGATACTTGCCGGCACGCTCATAGATGCCGTCTGCATCCGTGGTGTTGTAGTCCCATCGTGCCTGACATCCAGACAGAACTTGCTTGCCCCAAACCTTGCCAAGAAGATAACTGTAAAGTTGCCGCGTTGGTCCCGTCGCTTTGCGGTCGATGGGTTGCTCCTGAATCTGGGCTTGCATCGCTAAGGCCAAAAGGAGCAGGAGGAGAGAAAGAATGCGACGTTTCATGCTGCAAAGTTACGAACTAATATTGAAAAGGACTGACTCTTTCTTAACCATTCGTGGGACAGCGCTCTAATTAAATGAAGAATGAAGAATGAAGAGTGAAGAATATGCTGCCTCACTGTAAATAAATAATGTGTAAGAAATAGTAAATCCTAAATGGTAAATCGTTAAATCGTAAATTATATGATAAGTTTCTTTTTGTTGAAGTTCTCGCGGAACTCTGTCGGGGTGCATCCCTTGTGCTTGCGGAACAAGCGGTTGAAATTGGAGAGCGTGTTGAAGCCGGATTCATAACATATCTCGGCAGCCGTCATGGTGGTGTCTATCAGCATTCGCGAGGCATGGCCCAGTCGGATTTCGATGATGTATTCCGAGAGTGAACGACCTGTGCGCTGATGGAAGAAGCGGGAAAAGGCTACGGGAGTCATTCCTGCGAGGTTGGCAAGCGTTTCCAGTCGCACCTCTTCGGCGTAGTGACTAGCTATGTACTGCTGCACCTTGTTGACGCGCCTGCTCTCGTTGCTCGTCTTTATGCGGGCAAACGAAGAACTGGACAGGGTGCGACTGTCGTCGGCCAGCGACAGGTCGTAGAGCAGTTCAAGGAAACTCAGCACGGCATGGAATCCACGTTGTTGACGCGTCAGTTCGTCTATCTTGCCGAATACTTTCATAATGGTAAACTGCGAGAAGGCAAGTCCGCAGCGAGCACGGTCGAGCATACAGCGGATGGAATGGAACTGACTCTTACTGAGTAAGGGCTCGGGCAATACGTCTGAGGTGAACTGGATGGTAATCTCGCGAATGTTCTTGCTGACGCACTCCCCCTGCTCCCATACATGTTCCAGATTGGGGCTGGCGATGAGCACCAGGTCGTACTCCCCTATCGTCTCGCTGCTGTCTCCCACTGTTCGCCGCACTCCCGCAGCATTACCGATAAAATTAAGCTCGTATTCCGGATGACAATGGATAGGGAAGTCGAACGATGATTTGTGGCGGTCGGCCAAGTAGAAGCAGTCGCTTTCGGAGAGCGGTGTAATCTCTCGCATCACCGATGCCGCTGTGGAATCTTGTGGAGTCATGGCGGTCATGTGTGTTAGTGTATCTTGAGCATCGTCCCGACACGCTCTATGAGTTCCATGCACATGCGGCCATTGTGATATGGGCACTTCCAGAAGCCGGCATGATCGTCATCGAGGTTCACACTGCCATCCTCGCGGATGCTCCAGTACCACTCGCCGTGCTCATGGTCGACGAGACGGTTCTTGATGTACTCCCACAGTCGCAGTGCCTTGTCCAAGGCTTTCTCATCGGCGAAATGCTGATAGAGATTGAAGAAGCCCACGACGGCCTCTGCCTGCACCCACCAGTGGCGGTCGCAGTCGAAACGCGACCCGTCGGGCTCCCCTTCATAAATCATGGAGCCGTCGGGCTGCAGCCCTTTCTCGCTCGCCGACGCCACCTCTCTTACCACAGGCTCCACCTTATTCAATGTAGCCTTGTCTCCAAGCACAAGCGCAGCCTCGTGCAACAGCCATGAGCACTCGATGTCGTGACCATAGCTTTCAGTCGAGCTGCGGCGCGTCCAGTCCATGTCGAAGAAGAGGTCGAGGTGATGCGTCTTGGGGTTGAGTATGCGGTCGGTGAAGAGAGAGACCAGGCGCCTGACCGCCGCCGATACCTTTCCGGCATACTCACATCCCGGGTTCGTCTCGCGCAACAGGCGGAGCAGGTTGGTATAGGGTTCAATGATGTGCAGGTGCGTGTTCTGACTCTTCGGATAGTTCTCGTCCTTGTCTGATAGACGCATGTCTGCGATGGGTTGCCAGTCGCGGGTGCAAGCCTCAATATAGCCTCCGTAGGCGTGGTCCCAGGCATGGCGTTCTATGATGTCGAAGAGGCGGACGGCAATCTGCACAGCCTCCTCGTCGCCTGTCAGCCGGGCGTACTCCGAAAAGCCGTAGAGCATGAAACCCTGCGCATAGAATTGTTTCTTGGTGTCGAGCGGCTGTCCGTCTGCCGCGACGCTCCAAAACGAACCGCCATATTCCCTGTCCATGAAATGGGCAAGGATATAGTCTTTTGTCTGTCGGGCCGCCTCGAGACAGGCACTGTCGCCAAGCACGCGACACGCTGCGCTGAAGGTCCAGAGCAACCGGGCATAGAGGATGGCACCGCGTGGGGCATCCTGCTCTATCCGGCCCTTTCCCGTCATCCGCCCGTACCAGCCGCCTCGCCTCGTGTCGAGCATGTTGTCGAGCCAGAACTGCAGGATGTTCTGCGTCAGACACTCGCGGACTTCACGGGAGAGTGTGCGCAATAAAGTCTCGTTTGATTTCATGGTACTAAGGTTTTTTCATGTGGCCGGCTCAGCGGCGCTCGCAGTAGACGCCGACCTCGGCGACTGAGGCTGTGCCCTTGCTCTCCAGCACGGTGAGGCGGACCTGACTGCCCCAGACGGTCGGGAAGCGATGTATCTTGACGCGCTCCCGGCAGGGGGACTGCCCCTCGAAGAGCGTCTTCCAGCCTTCCGTGCTGAGGTATTCCAGGCGGTAACGTTGCAGGCGGTCGTCGTTCCGGTCGGTGATGACCACCATGTTGAAGGCCTTCTCGCGCTCGAAGCTGACGCGCCACCAGGGTCCCTTCACTTCGCGATTCGCATTCCAACAGCTGTTGAAGTCGTCGTCGTTGGCGAAGTCGAAGATGGCATAGTCGTCGCTCCATGAGCCTTCAGACGGGCAGTTCTTTGCCAGATTGCTGCTGATGATGGGCGCTTCGGCCTGCGGCACGTCGGCCACATGGCCGCGTTTCTTCCACAACTCGCCTATCTTCTTCAAGGAAGCCAAAGCGTTGTCGTCCATGAGACCCTCGCGATTCGGGGCCACATTCAGGATGAAGGTGCAGTAGGCCTCGCCGTAAGGCTCGATGTTCTGGTGCACCATCTCATCGGGGTCCTTCAGCTTGTCCGTGGGGAACGACGTCTTCCAGAACCAACTGCCCTGCAAGGGCAGGCAAGCCAGGGCAGGCAGGCGGTTCTGCTGCGTGCTGATGCGCTGGCCGGCGCCCTGCTCGTAGCTCTTGATGTCGGTGTAGAAGAGGGCTTCGCGCGGGTACTTGGCTGCGTTCAGGTCCATGACGAGACACTCGGGCTGCAACGCCTTGATGTGGCGATAGATGTCCTCGAAGGGTATCTCATCGTACGAGATGCGGCTCCACGGGGCGTCCCATCCGTCGATGATGATGGCACTGATGCGGCCGTAGTTCGTGAGGAGTTCGGTCAGCTGGTCCTTTATCATCTGCACGTGCTGTGCGGTTATCATGTGCGGACGCAGACGGTGGTGCATATCGAGGATGGAATAGTAGAGGTAGACTTCCAGCCCTTCGGCACGGAAAGCGTCGGCGTATTCGCGCACCACGTCGCGCCGCAGCGGACTCTTCATCACGTTGTAGTCGGTGGTCTTGGTGTCCCAGATGCAGAAGCCGCTGTGATGCTTGGTGGTCAGACAGCCGTAGGACATGCCGGCGGACTTGGCTGCCTTGGCCCACTGGCGGCAGTCCAGGCGTGTTGGGTTGAAGCGTTCGGCGGGGGCATCGGGGTCGGGCCAGTCCTGGTCGTAGAACGTGGGCATGTTGAAATGGATGAACATGCCGAACCTGCGGTCAATGAACTCCTGCTGCAACTGGTGCAGCGACTTCTCCTGGCTTGCCGTCTGCATGGCGGGGGACTGAAGCTCCTCGCCGCTGGCACTCACAGTCGACAGACAACAAAGCGTCAGCGCTGCCAGCAAATACTTGTATCTCTTCATCGTGGTTTAATGTTTGGCTTTCGTTATTATCTGATGATTACTTTCTTCCCGCCGCGGATGTAGAGGCCGGACTTCAGCGGCACTTGCCCTGCGCCCTGCCGTCCGTCGGACACTCCACGCCCCGAGAGGTCATACAGCACGCTGTGTGCCTCCTCACGGCGTGCCGTGTCGCCTGTCACACCGTGGAGGGGGGCATCCACGCCGTCGGCGCTCTCCTCTATCTTGTAGTACGAGCGTCGTTCGGACGAAACGAGGTAGCAACTGAAGGGAGGCAGTGCGGTGCTGGTCGTGGTGCGGTAGATGTTCGCGCCGGTCGACTTGATGCAATAGCCCTCGCCGGCAAGGAGCGTCCTGCCCGGATAGGTGCCCGTCAGGAGGTTCCGGACGTCGGAAGCCGAAGATTGTCCGTCGGGTGTTGCTGCGGCGAGGTTGTAGACTTCGCTCTTGTCCAGCGCGGTCAGGGTGACGGTGGCCTTGGCTGTTCCCTTGAGCAGGACAGGTGTTCCGTAGGGCACACACTCTCCGGCCTGTGCGATGGGGCTCAGGATGACGGACGGACTGGCTATCTCTGTGACGACGAATGCCGTGCAGTCGTCGGGCACTCGCCATGCGTACGGCAGACAGACGGCAGCATAGCCGTTGGCCCCGAACTTGTAGCTCACCTCCGAGGTGTGAAGGATGCCCTCGAGGGTCTGCACCTCGCTGTCGCTGAGTGCACGGCCGTAGATGCGCACCAAGGCCACGTCGCCGTCGAAGGGATAGTTGCCTGTCGTCTCGGTCTGCGTGGCGGACGGCTCGTAGCTGCCGTGGGCGTCGCCACCGATTGCCAGCCATGTGGAGGGCGTCCACTCGTAGACGGGACACTCCTTGAAGGTCAGCCAGCGTGTGTCGGCCAGCTTGCCGTTGATGTAGAAGCGGGAGGTGTAGTGCTTGCGGTCGTAGACGATGACATAGTGCGTATAGTCGGTGGTGAGGGTAGCATCCTGCGCCCACATCCACTGCGTCTTGGTCTGCGAGCCGTCGGCCTTGCTGCCCTGCGTCACGGTCGCGTAGCCGATGTTGCCCTTGGCGTTCATCTGTATGCCGAAGCCGTAGGTGTTGACAAACCCCAGCGGACGGGTGATGTTCTTAGGCTGGGCATTGTTGTTCCGGCAATACACCTCGACGCTGTAGGCATCCGAGAGCTGACTCATGGCAGACGGAGCGTCGCCCAGCATGTACTTGAAGAACTGTGTCTTCGTGGCGCTGAACTGTGCCTCGTAGAGATTGATGTCGGCATTGTAGCGCATCGGCACCTCGCCCACCATAGCGATGGGTTTGTCGCGATACGACGGCGCATGGTTCACGGCTCCGGCGGGCGTGAACTCGCAGTCCATGATGAGCTCTGTGCCGAGCGATGCCTGGGGCTCGGTGAACTTCTTGACCTCGTCGTCATAGAGGCGGAGGGCTGCCTTCTGCGTGAGGGCACCATCGTATATCCTGACAAAGACGAAGCTGCACGCCGTCGATGCCTCGGCACTGCCGGTATAGGAGGCAGCCGTGGCGTCGCCGCCCAAGCAGATCCACATGCCTTTGCGCCCCTTCTGCGTGCCGCATTGAGGCAGGGGCATGTCGGTGCCGGCACGTGTTCCCGTGCACACCAGCTTGCCGTTGATGTAGTAGCGCATCGTATGGCTTGGCCTGTCCATCGTGGCTACGATGTGGTAGAACTTGCCGGGGACAAGGATGGAGTCGCCCGCAATGCTCTTCATGGTGCTGCTCACGCCGCTCTTGTGCCTGTAGCTGAAGCAGCTTGCCACAGGCGAGTTGTAGAAGGCCCAGCCGCCGTCCTGCTCGTTGCCCAGGAAGCACGAGCGCGTGATGCCGCCGCCCTGGTCGCCCAGACCGTCGGGGCGCACCAGCATCTCCCAGGTCACGCTGCTGTTGAAGGCTTCGGCCAGGGGGGACCCTTCGTCGTAGGTGGCATAGAAGAAGTCGGACGCACGCGCCCTGCTGCAGCCGTAGTACACGTCGCTGGCAGCATCGTAGAACGTGGCAGCCGAGCCGTGCTTGCCGACGCGGGTCTCGAAGGTGCCCAGGTTGACGATGCCGTCCGCCGTGAAGCGAAGGTCGAGCAGACGCTCAGCCTCCTCCACTTCGCCAGAGCGCTTCAGGTCCCTCGTGATGAGCTTCAGGCGTATCAGGGCATTGTTGATGCAGGTGGCTATCTGTGTGGCACCCTGAGCCGTGGGATGAAGGCGGTCCAGGGTGTAGGCGCCCCAGTTGCTGCTGAAGGGAATGGTGGTGCAGTCCACGTAATACTGCCCGAACTGATTGGCTATGTACTTGATGCTGGCATTGGCATCGGCCTGGCTCCAGCCCTTCGCATTCTTGTCGTTGATGCCGTTTCCCCTCGGGAAGATGCTCAGACAGACGATGCGGGCCTGTGGATACCACGTGGTCAGCTTGTAGAGGAGACGTTGGTAAGCACCCCGGAACGTGACGGAATCGGTGAAGTTCTCCGTTCTGTATTCGCCCAGGGGCACGCGGGCCACGTTCCAGTCGTTCGTGCCGCCGGCAATGAAGATGAAGTCGGGGTTGCCGGCTCGTCCCAGCGCCTTCATGCGATGGTTGCTGAGGAACGGCGCATTGCTGTTCAACTCGTCGGCAGCCACGCGACTGCCGCTCCACGAGGCATTAGCCAGGAACGTCAGTCCCGACAGGCGGCTCAGCTGCATCCACCACGTGTCGCCCACCTGTATGCCATAGTTCTTCTCGCGGTTCTGGTCGTAGTAGACGGCATAGCCCGCAGGGATATAGTCGTAGTAGGTAGAGATGGAGTTGCCCAGCACGGCAAACGTCAGGCTGTCGGGGTTCTGTCCCCCGGCGCCCAGGCATGTCAGCATGAGCACCAAAGCAAGTAGATTCTTCTTCATTTCGCCAATTAGATATGTTTTCCCTACAAAGTTACTCATTATTATAATAAGAGAAGCAAAGCACCCCCACCATTTAACACATCTTAACAGAGCAAAAGGGGCAAGGAAAACAGTTTTACATCAAAAGTCACAAAAAGCATGCAATCCGTGGTTTAACATCGAAAACATGGACTTCTTTTTTGAACATCGAAATACACTAAAAACACGAACATTCGTTTCTTTCGTTTCTTTAGATGTTAAAAACACATCCGTCTAATCCGTTCAATCCGTTGTTAACATCGAATACAAGGACTTCTTTTTGAACATCGAAAGGCACTAAAGACACGAACATTCGTTTATTTCGTTTCTTTAGATGTTAAAAACACATCCGTCTAATCCGTTCAATCCGTTGT
>DGTM01000055.1 GCA_002394305.1 Prevotellaceae bacterium UBA4336 | reverse complement strand
TAGGGGCCGATGGCGCTGTTGAACTGCACGCGGTAGCCCAGGTTGACCTGCACTTCGCCTTTGTCGTCGACCCAGGGCACGCGGAAGGTAATGATGCGCTCGGGTTCTACGATGCGTTCCACTATCTTGGCTTTCTCGAACTCGGGGTGTTGGTTGTAGACGTCCTTTATGCTTTCCAGCACTTCGCGGACTGCCTGCAGGTACTCTCTTTCGCCCGGATGCTTTTGCTCCAGGCTTTGCATGATTTTTTCTACGTTCATGGTCTTAGTCGTTTGTTTTAGTCGTTGTGACGTTATGTCGTTATGTTGTTGTTTCGGTGTGAGGCGGTTTATCCCAGCTCGTCGCATTCCTTGAGCCAGAGGCGGGCGGAGGCGTCGCTGGGCATGCGCCAGTCTCCGCGGGGGCTGAGGCTGCAGCTGCCTACCTTCGGGCCGTCGGGCAGACAGCTGCGCTTGTACTGCTGTGCGAAGAAGCGGCGGCAGAAGGTGCGGAGCCAGCGGCGTATGGTGGCGTCGTCGTAGGTCTGGGCGAAAGCCTGGCGTGCCAGCAGGTAGATCTTGGCGGGCCGGAAGCCCCAGCGCAGCAGGTAGTAGAGGAAGAAGTCGTGCAGTTCGTAGGGGCCTACGAGGTCTTCGGTCTTCTGCGCAATGTTGCCGAGCTCGTCGGCGGGTGTGAGTTCGGGGGAGATGGGTGTGTCGACGATGTCGAGCAGCGTTTGGCGTGTGCTTTCGTCCTTTGTGCGTTCGGCTATCCAGCTCACCAGATGCCGCACCAGCGTCTTGGGGACGGATGCGTTGACGCCGTACATCGACATGTGGTCGCCGTTGTAGGTGGCCCATCCCAAGGCGAGCTCGCTCAGGTCGCCTGTGCCCACTACGAAGCCACTCATCTGGTTGGCGGCATCCATGAGGATTTGTGTGCGTTCGCGAGCCTGGCTGTTTTCGTAGGTCACGTCGTGCTGGTCGGCGTCGTGCCCGATGTCGGAGAAGTGCTGCAGGCAGGCTTCCCGGATGCTTATCTCGCGGATGGTGATGCCCAGCAGCTTCATGAGGTTGACGGCGTTGGTGTAGGTGCGGTCGGTAGTGCCGAAGCCTGGCATTGTGATGCCGACGATGCCGCGGCGGTTCATGCCGAGCTTGTCGAAGGTGCCTACGCAGACGAGCAGGGCGAGCGTGCTGTCCAGGCCTCCGCTGATGCCCACCACTACGGTTTCTGCTCCGGTGTGCTGGATGCGTTTTGCCAGTCCGTCCACCTGTATGTCGAAGATTTCCTGGCAGCGTTCGTCGAGCCGTTTGCCGTTGGGCACGAAGGGGTGCGGGTCGATGGTGCGTGTCAGGGAGAACGGTCTGGCGGAGATGCGTTCGGTCTCGACGACGGTGCATTGCGGTGTGAACCGTTCGGCACAGGCGGCGAAGGTGGTGTTCATGCGGCGTTCGGCCTGGAGGCGCTCCACGTCGATCTCGGCCTCGAGCATCTGTGGCTGGAGCTGGTGACGTTTGGTCTCTGCGAGCAGTGTGCCGTTCTCGTAGATGAATCCTTTGCCGCTGAAGACGACGTCCTGTGTGCTTTCCCCGTAGCCGCAGCTGCAGAAGACGTAGCCGCAGATGGTGCGGGCGCTCTGCTGAGCCAGCAGGCCCTGCAGGTAGCTGTACTTGCCCACGGCGTCGCTGTCGGCGCTGAGGTTGAAGATGATGTCGGCTCCCTGCAGCGCCAGGATGGAGCTGGGCGGGATGGGTGCCCATACGTCCTCGCATATCTCTACGCCGAACGTGCAGGACGGGGTGCGGAAGAGCAGGTTGCTCTTCACCGTGACCTGCTGTCCGCAGATGAGCACTGTTCCCTCGGGCACGTCGGCGCCGCTCTGGAACCAGCGTTTCTCGTAGAACTCCTTGTAGTTGGGCAGGTAGGTCTTGGGCACCAGGCCCAGTATCTTGCCCCGCTGGATGACGGCGGCGCAGTTGAGCAGAGCGCCGCGGAAGGGGACGGGAAGGCCTACGATGCTGATGATGTCGAGTCCGCGCGTGGAGTTCATCAGGTGGATGAGCGCCATCTCTGCCTCGTCGAGCAGGAGTTTCTGCTGGAAGAGGTCCTGACAGGAATAGGCCGTGAGCGAGAGTTCGGGCAGGCAGATGATCTCGATGCCTTTTCCTTCGGCTTGAATGACGAGCGATTCGATCTGCTCGACGTTGTACTGGCAGTCGGCCACCTTGACCAAGGGAATGGCAGAAGCGACTTTTACAAATCCGTGGTTCATCGTGTTGCGTGAGAAATGTTAGTTCGTTATTGTCGTTTTTGTGTTTTCTCACTGCAAAGTTACGGAAAAGCTTTCACAAAACAAAATAAAAGTTCCTTAAACTTGAGCACACCGATGTCTGCAACGCATAATTCCCGTCAATTGCCAGCGAAGCACCTATATTATAATATGTATAGGCGGGGCGCCCCCAAGCGCCACGCTCTTCCGAAATAAGCCCCAGGCTCTTCTGAAATAAGACCCATGCTCTTCCGAAATAAGACCCATGCTCTTCCGAAATAAGACCCATGCTCTTCTGAAATAAGACCCAGGCTCTTCTGAAATAAGACCCAGGCTCTTCTGAAATAAGCCCCAGGCTCTCCCGGGATAGACGCCCTTTGCTTTTCCCCGAAATCCCTGCCGTTGCCATCTTTTTTCGTTCGCTGTGCTTCTGTTATCAGCGAAAAAGTCGTAACTTTGCGGCGGCATAAACCAGAATGGATTGAAAGCGACGGTTCCGTATATAGAGGAGAAGTTCGGGGAGTTCAACCAGCTGATGTTCGGCGGCAAGCTCCCCAGGATTCCCGTGCAGCTCAGCAACGCGAAGACGTTCCTCGGGCAATGTGCGTACAAGAAGCGCCGGACCCTGTTCGGCAGGACAGAGCTCTACGACTTCCGCCTGCGCATCAACGCACGCATCGACTTGCCGGAGAGCGAGCTGGAGGACATCATCATCCACGAGATGATACACTACTACATCGGCTACAACCAGCTGAAGGACACGTCGGCACACGGGCGCCTCTTCCGCCAAATCATGGACGACATCAACCGTCGCTTTGGCCGGAACATCACCGTCTCGCACAAAAGCACCGGCGAACAGCGCGAACAACTGCAGGACAGGCGCGGACGCTACCATGTGATAGCCGTCGTGACCTTCTGCGACGGCAAGACGGGCATCAAGGTCCTGCCGCGGGTGCTCCGAAGCATCCTCTATTATTATAATAATGTGTCGGCCAGCGGAAAGGTGCGCGACGTCCGGCTCTACATGAGCAACAACATCTTCTTCAACCGCTATCCCAACTCGTCGGCCCTGAAAGTGCACTTCCTGGAGGCAGAAGAGATAGGCAGACAGCTGGATGGCGCCGAGAAGATGACGTGCGACGGACGGTCGCTTCGGCGCCATCAGTAAGTTACTTCCAGCCCTCCAGGTCGGCTTCGGGGAAGAGGTCAGGATTGAAGACGGGCTCCTTCCCCTTCTTGCGTTGCTCGCGGAAGTCCTTCAGCAGACGGAAGGCATAGCGGCTCAGCAGCAGCACCGCAACGAGGTTCGTGATGGTCATCAGGGCCATGGCGAGGTCTATGATGCTCCAAGCCTGCTGCAGCGACATGAAGCCGCCCATCAGCACCACTACGCCACTCAGCCACCGGAACAGCGTAACGGCCCAGGGCTTGCCGGAGATGTAGCGGACGTTCATCTCGCCGTAGAAGTAGTTGGCGATGATGGTAGAGTAGGCAAACAGGAAGATGGCAGCCGTGAGGAACCAACCGCCGAAGCGACCCAAGTGGTGCTCCATGGCATGAGCCGTGAGGATGATGCCGTCGCTGCCCTCCGTATAGAGCCCGCTCAGCAGGATGATGAAGGCCGTGCAGGTGCAGATGACAAGCGTATCGGCGAAGACACCGAAGCTCTGCAGCAGGCCCTGATAGACCGGATGCGGAATGGTGGCCGTAGCAGCCGCATTGGGGGCGCTACCTTCGCCCGCCTCGTTCGAGAAGAGTCCGCGCTTCACGCCCTGCATCACGGCCATGCCTACTGCGCCGCCCGCCGCCTGCTCCCATCCGAAGGCACTCCTGACGATGAGGCTCAGCATGGCAGGTATCTGCGTGATGTTTGCGGCGAGAATGTAGAGCACCAGCAGGATGTAGCCCAAAGCCATGAAGGGAACAATCATCGCGCAGAAGCGGGCAATGCGGTGGATGCCTCCGAAGATGATGCCGAGCGTCAGCAGTGCCAGCCCGACAGCCACGTATTGCATCGGGACATCGAAGGCGTGCGAGATGGCATCGCAAAGCGTATTGCTCTGCACAATCTGGTTGGACAGCCCGAAACCGTAGATGATGAGACCGGCAAAGAGCGCTCCCATCCAGGGCCGCTTCAGGCCGTACTTCATGTAGTAGGCCGGACCGCCGTAGAAGCTATCCTTGCCCCGCCGCTTGAAGAGCTGTGCCAGCGTGGCCTCCATGAACGCCGTACTTGCGCCGAGCAGAGCCATCATCCACATCCAGAACACGGCTCCCGGACCGCCCACGAAGATGGCACTCGCCACTCCCGCCAGGTTGCCCGTGCCCACTCTCGACGAGAGGCTGATGGCAAA
>DGTM01000037.1:58056-60289 GCA_002394305.1 Prevotellaceae bacterium UBA4336 | reverse complement strand
CTTCGCTGGCTTTCTCGAAGGTCTTTGCCTCCAGGCTGGTCTCGATGGTGCTCTTCACGGCCTTAGCCTTCTCGGTCGTCTTCTTGGCAATAGCGGTGAAGATGCCCAGGATGAGAACCAGGATAATCAGGATGGCGAACACCACCAGAATGGAGATGCCTGCCAAGAGCCATATCTGAGGATCGGATATCGAAAGTAATTGCATATTGTATTCTATTTTGAAGACCCTACCCAACCTCCCCTTAAAGGGGAGGAGAAAAGTCTCCCTTTAAGGGAGATTTAGAGGGTCTTTCGTTCTTTTTTACAGAGGAATGTTTCCGTGCTTCTTGGCGGGATTAGTGAGTTTCTTGTTCTCGAGCTGTGCCAGGGCGCGGATGATGCGGAAGCGAGTGTTGCGCGGTTCGATGACGTCGTCGATGTATCCGTACTTAGCAGCCTGATAAGGATTGGCGAAGAGGTTTTCGTACTCCTTCTCCTTCTCTGCGATGTAGGCCTTTGCCTCTTCTGCCTTGCCTTCTTCCTTGAGGGCCTTGGCTTCCTTGGCGTAGAGCACGCTGGCTGCACCGCTGGCACCCATGACGGCAATCTCGCTCGAGGGCCAAGCGTAGTTCAGGTCGCCGCGCAGCTGCTTGCAGCTCATCACGATGTGGCTGCCGCCATAGCTCTTGCGCAGGGTGACGGTAACTTTGGGAATAGTTGCTTCGCCGTAGGCATAGAGCAGCTTTGCGCCATGCAGGATGACGGCGTTGTACTCCTGGGCTGTGCCGGGGAGGAAGCCGGGGACGTCGACGAGGGTGACGATGGGGATGTTGAAGGCGTCGCAGAAGCGGACGAAGCGGGCGCCCTTGCGGCTGCTGTTGCAGTCGAGCACGCCTGCCAACTGCTTCGGCTGGTTGGCTACGATGCCGACGCTCTGGCCGTTGAAGCGGGCAAAGCCGATGATGATGTTCTTGGCAAAGTTAGGCTGCACCTCGAAGAACTCGCCGTTGTCGACGATGCCTGCGATGACCTGATACATGTCGTAGGGCATGTTGGGGTTGTCGGGGATGATGTCGTTCAGGTAATCCTCCATGCGGTCGATGGGATCGGTGCAGGTGACGCGCGGTGTCTTCTCGAGGTTGTTCTGGGGGATGTAGGAGAAGAGTTGCTTGATCATGGCGATGCACTCCTCCTCGTTCTTGGCCGTGAAGTGTGTCACGCCACTCTTTGTGGCATGCACGCTTGCGCCGCCCAGCTGTTCCTGTGTGACGACTTCGCCCAGGACGGCTTTGACGGGACCGGGGCCTGTCAGGAACATGTAGCTGCTGCCCTCCACCATGAAGGTGAAGTCGGTCAGGGCCGGGCTATAGACGGCACCGCCTGCGCAGGGGCCCATGATGGCGCTGATCTGCGGAATCACGCCGGAGGACATGATGTTGCGCTGGAAGATTTCGGCATAGCCTGCCAGGGCGTTGATGCCTTCCTGCAGGCGTGCGCCGCCGGAGTCGTTGAGGCCGATGACGGGAGCGCCCACCTTCATGGCGATGTCCATCACCTTGCATATCTTGCTGGCAAGCATCTCGGAGAGAGAGCCGGCCGATACGGTGAAGTCCTGTGCGAAGACATAAACAAGGCGACCGCCTATGGTGCCGCTACCCGTCACTACGCCGTCACCCAGATACTGCTTCTTCTCCATTCCGAAGTTAGTGCAGCGGTGCTTCACGAACATGTCCAACTCCTCGAAACTGCCTTCATCGAGCAGCATGTTGATGCGTTCGCGAGCCGTGAACTTGCCTTTCTCGTGCTGCTTGTCGATGGCTTTTTCGCCGCCGCCCATGCGGGCCTTGGCGCGGAGCTCCATCAGCTCCTTGATCTTTTCTGTCTGTGTGCTCATCTTTTCTATTTACTATTTGACGATTTACTATTTACTATTTATTGACGATTTAACTATTGAGATATTTTTCCCCCTCAAGGGGGTTAGGGGTCTTTCCCCACTAAGGGGGTTAGGGGGTCCTTTACGATTTTTCTGCTTTTTAAAGCCTTGTTTGCATAAAAAACCGTGCAAAGGTAAGAAATTTTACGTTAAGTTGTTCTCCGAAAGCCGTATTTTTTCCTTTACGTACACATATTTATATATATAAGGACTGGCAGCGGCAGATAAAAGGAGTGGCGGCGAGGCAGAAAGCGCCTCGCTCTTATTTCAGAAGAGCCTAACGCTTATTTCGGAAGAGCCTAGCTCTTATTTCGGAAGAGC
>DGTM01000037.1:57088-57971 GCA_002394305.1 Prevotellaceae bacterium UBA4336 | reverse complement strand
CCTAACGCTTATTTCGGAAGAGCCTCGCTCTTATCTCGGAAGAGCCTAACGCTTATTTCGGAAGAGCCTGGCTCTTATTTCGGAAGAGCACGCGGGTGTTCCCGGAGCCTCACTTCGTCCGGGGCTGAGCGCCGCCGGGTGTCGGGCCTTCCGCTTCGGGCAACCAGACGCGCATCCTGCCGCTGCCACGGTGACACCAGGCGTAGTACGGGATGAGCGTCAGGGGGCTGTCCTCTGCGATGAGGGTCGCTACGGGTGTGCCTGCTATCTCTGTCCGGCCGGACCTGAACTTCGTGTGAGGACCTACACAAGCTGCTTCGACGTCCTGATTGCCGGCAGAATGTTCCGCGCAATATACGAGCGGACCACATTCCACACAGAGCATGCCCCGGTCGGCCTCAACCTTGTCGTTGGCACGGACAATGCGAGGCTCCATCCGGAAACGGACTTGCACCTCATCGCCCCGCCTCCACCGGCGGTCGATGGTCAGGTAGCCATCCTCCCCAGTCGGGTTGTCGGCGGACAGAATCGTCCGGACCGGCTTGCCCTTGCTCTTGACGACGACGGAGTAGCCCGCCTGCCTGCCATCGACGTACCGGTAGAGGTCGGAAGGCACAGGCCTGTCTTGTGCCCACCCGGGTATACGAATCTTCATGGCGAAGCGGCCGGCCCGGTTCCTGTCGATGCGAAGGGTGATGTCCCCGCCGAATGGATTGTCCGCTCCGCCCCAAGGGTAGTTTGTCGTCTGGCTCAGGCAGACGTCCTTGCCATCGACACGGAGTTCAGCACTGTTGGAAAGGAAGAGGTTGACGTAGAGACTGCGGTCCCGGACGGCATAGACATAGCCCGGCAGCGAGGGGATGAAGCGGCAGATGTTGCTCGG
>DGTM01000037.1:17550-57014 GCA_002394305.1 Prevotellaceae bacterium UBA4336 | reverse complement strand
CAGCCGAACCAGGGCTGGCGCTTGTGCTGACCCGCCGACTCGAGGGGATTGGGATAGAAGAAGCCGTTGCCCCCGAGGGAAACGCCGCTGAGGAGGCCGTTGTAGAGTGTCCGCTCCAGGACGTCGTAGTACTTCGACTCGCCGTGAAGCAGAAAAAGGCGATGATTGACGTAGACATTACCTATGGCGGCACACGTCTCGCAATAGGCCGACATGTTGGGCAGCTCGTAGTTCCCCGCGAAGGCCTCGCCATTGGCAGTGGCTCCGATGCCGCCCGTGATGTAGAGCTTCTTGGAGACGATGTTGCTCCAGATGGCATCGACGGCCCGGACGTAGGCCTGGTCGCCCGTAAGTGCCGCCACGTCTGCCATGCCGGCATACATGTAGGCGGCGCGGACGGCGTGCCCCACGGCTTCGTCCTGCTCCACGACGGGCTTGTGGGCCTGCGAATACTCGTGTTTGATGGTCGTCTTGCCGCGGTAGTCGAGGAAGAACTTGGCTTCGTCGAGGTACTTCCTCTCGCCCGTCACGAGGTAAAGCTTCGCCAGAGCCATCTCGGCAATCTGGTGGCCGGGCACGACCAGTGCCTGTCCCGGACCGGGGCCCACCTCCTTGCAAACGAGGTCGGCATAGCGGACGGCAATGTCGAGGAACTTGCGGCTGCCCGTTGCCTGATAGTGGGCAATGGCCGCCTCCACCATGTGCCCCAGGTTATACAGCTCGTGGCTTCCCTGTTCCTCCGCGCTCCAACGCTTCGGCCCGGCCCAGTCATGGGGGTGTTCGGGGTTCTGCGTCCTGGCTGTATAGAGGTAGCCGTCAGGCTCTTGGGCCGATGCAATCACGTCCAGCACCGAGTCGATGTAGGCGGCAAGGGCCTTGTCGGGAAAGGTTTGCAGGATGTAGCTCGCGCCCTCGATGGTCTTGTAGGGGTCGGTATCGTCGAAGGGGAAGGTGCCCTTCTTTATTTCGAAGACGCGCGAAGGGCTTTGCAGATGCTCCGCCGCATTGGAGAAATTCGTGTAGCGGCCCGTCTCCTCGCACTTCGAGAAAGCAAGGGGAACGGTCACTTTGCGGCTCGTCTCCAGGCGTTGCCCCCAGAACGTGCCGGGGACAACCTTGACGGAAGTGAAGGGAACGGGCGTGATGGGATAGCCATTCGGCGTTTGCGAGCCGGCCGGCAGCAGGCTGCATGCGAGCGCTGCAATCGAGGTGAGAAGTGATTTCATATGGGGATGATTAAGGTTTGCGTTGATTGTTCCAAAGCAGAGTGCCGTCGGGGGTCTGTCCCTCGGCATCGACGGAGAGCACGGAGGTGCGGCAGTTGTTGTAGAAGGTCACCTCGGCCTGGCCGTTCGCGTCCAGCCGGAGGTCGGGATTCCAGTAGAGCGTGCGGCGATAGTCGGACGCTGCGGCACCCGCCGCGGAGAGCTCCGTGTTGCTGTAATCCGGCGAATAGAACTCGGCGGGATAGGCAAAGCCGGGGATGACATAGCGGCGGTCGCGGTAGGTCATGCGGCGGGAACCGTCAGTAAAAGGATAGCGGACGAGCTTCGTCTTGGGTTCGCCGCTGCCGTAATACATGCTGTTGCCATACAGTCGCGGGCTGTAGTCGGAGTAGAAGACGTACGTGTCCCACACCCCATTGCCTTTGTATTCCATCGCTTCGCCAGGCGACATGTCGAAGTTAAGCGTTGACATGAGGTACTTCCTTGCATAGAGGGAATCGGGAGGAACCTTGATGCCTCGCATGCTGAGCAGCATTCTGCGCGTTCGTCCTACGCCGTCGCGAATCTGGAAGGTCTCTTCCTGTCCCTCCGCCACCTTCCTCTCTATCACGCCAACGCCGAAGTCTGCCGTCATGACCTTCATGAAGCCCAAGCCCACATCCTGCGCGATGTTGTTTGCTTCATCGGCATCGATGGAGAGGACGGGCCAGGTGTCGTCGAACTTGTTCAGGCCGCGGCGCTTGGACTTCACCGTCACTTCGCTCATCATCGTCTCTTCGTTATGCTTTATCCACGCTCCGTCCGCCCCTTCTTGCTGTGGTGTGGGCGCAAGATGGCACTGATAGAACGAGTAGGGATTCACGAACCTTGGGTAGGGCCAGCTGATGCGGGCGAGGTAATCGGGGTGCTCTACCAATATCTTCCGCCTTAGCTTCCGGCTTGCAGGCAAGTACATGTAGTCCGTTTCGAGGTCGTCTGGTTCGGCCTGTATCCATGTGTAGGGCTTTTTCTTCTTCCACTTTGTGGTGTCGGCCACGCTGATAAAGACGACTGCAGAGCCGTAATAGGGAGGCAGCTGAATGCGGAAGCCTTTCCTGTAGGTCTCGCTTTCGCCGACGAAGGGGGCTTTCACATCGAGCGGAACAATCTCGGCATGCACCTTGAGTTCTTTCATTTCCTTTTGGTTCTTCGCGTTGACGGCTTTGTCGTAAGCCTTTTCTTCCCGCGACTTGCTCCTGCCTTTGCCGAAGAGGTCGGGCAGGTCCATCGGTCGGGTCGCATAGCCTCCGCTCTCATGAGGGTCCCTTCCGTCGTCGCTGAAGAGGTAGTCGTCGTCATCCTCCGGCCCGTTGTCTTTCCCTTCGCCTTTGACGAACTCAGCAAAGACATTCTTGTAGGTGTTGCCAATCAGGATGGGAGTCCGTTCGGCAGGCTGCGTGATGTCCCACGTCCCCGCCACCGCCATGTTCCGCCAGTCAAAGCGTCGCCAGCCTTGCGTCAGCATCAGGAGGTCGAGGGCGGCACGGTGCAGGGAGTCGTCCGCCTCGAAGTACCAGCCGGGTTGGGGAACGAAGCCGCGTATCTCGCTCGAGAGAAGCATCTCGGTCAGAATGTTGGAGTCGTCGTAGAGGAAGTCTCTGTGACTGTCGTCTCTGACCGTAATTGATATGTTTGAAGGGCCGCCAGAAGCTTTCACGCTGAGGTTGACTGGTTCGAAGGGCTGGTATTCCTCCTTCAGACCCTCGATGCTGAGGGTGGGGGTCAAGTCTCTTTCATTCCTGTTAAAGAAGAGTCTGTCGGCAAAGACGCGGCCCTGAGAGTCGAAGACGGTCAGCTGGTAGATGCCAGAAGGAGCCTCTCCCCGACCCTCTCCAAAGGAGAGGGAGAAAGAGCCGCTCGATTCACCCCTCCTCCGGAGGGGAAGGGGGAGGCTCTTCCCCTCGTGCATCAGGCTCACGCCCAGGCTGTCGGCGGGCAGGTCGGCTGTATGTCTTATCTGCGCCACCCAGCCGCTGTCGGTCTGCTCCACGCGCAGGGAGACGCCCGTCGGCTCGGGTTTCGGCAACCGGGCCGTGGCGGTCGTGCCGTCTTTGCTCACGAAGACGACTTCCCTCTCCTGCCCTTTCTGCGGAACGACCTCGAAGCGTCCGCGGCCGCGATGCTGTGTCCCAACCGAATCTCCCTGGTAGTGGAGCCAGCCTTCCGCCCACTCTCCGTCGTCGAGACAGGCCTCGAAAGCCACCCGGCAAGGCAGTCCCTCCACGAGGTTGCCGCCCTCGGGATAAAGGGAAAGCTTCAAATGGCGGTTCTCAGCCGGATTGGGATAGAGGCGGCGCATGGCCCGGAGGGTCATGTCGTGCGTGTATTCGCCCGGCTCGACGGGTTTGTCGTAGACGGGGAACACACGGCTGTAGAGCTTCTCATAGTCGCGGAAGTACTCCCACTCCTGCCGTTTGCTCGGGAACCACTCTTTTATCTTTTCGGTATGCCGGCGCTCGAAGCGTCCCCAGTTGAGCTGCCAACGGGTGTAGGCCCTGAGTTCGTAGAAGCCGGCGTACTGGATTTGTCTGTTCAGGGCGAAGAATCCCTGGCCGCGCCCCTCTTTCATCCGGATGAGTTTGCGCTCTATCATGTACCCCTCCTGCCCGAAGAGCTCCACATAGAGCACGCCGCTCACGTCGGAAGGACGGCCCGTATCGGTGCGGCGCAGGTAGGCCGAGAACCATATCGTATCGCCAAGCTGGTAGCTGGTGTTGTCCATGTGGACGAAGACCTTCTCCTGCGGAATGGTCCGGCCAAAGGCAGACTGCCTCTGGGCAAGCTTGTCGAGCCCCGACTCCTGAGCATGGGCAAGGATGGCCGACAGGCAAAGGAAGAGAAAAGCTTTCGTGTTCATTCTTGTCACACCGTCCTGTATATACAATGCCAAAAGCTTCGCTTTGTAACAGAACGACGCCACAAAGTTACGAAGAAACCATGAATGTTGCCAACAAAACACGCTTATTTTACACATTATACATATTTAATCAACTTTTTTTCGTAATTTTGCAGCCGCAAAGCGGGAGCAGAACGTCTCGACTTGACGAATCGTGAATCGCAAACAGTCACACAGAAAATGACTCAACACGTCCCCACAGAACTCGGCACGAAGCCAATCGGCAGCCTCCTCTGGCAGTACAGTCTGCCGGCCATCATCGCCATGGTGGCTTCCTCGGTGTACAACATCGTGGACAGCATCTTTGTGGGCCAAGGCTTGGGCGACGCGGCAATCAGCGGAATGGCTGTGGCAAGTCCGTTCATGAACCTGTCGGCCGCCTTCGGAGCGATGGTGGGTGTGGGCGCAAGCACAGTAATCAGCGTCCGACTGGGCCAAGGGAAATACGAGGAGGCTCAGCACATCCTGGGCAACACGATTAGCCTGAACATCCTGCTCGGCATACTCTTCACGCTGGCATGCCTGCCTTTCCTGGACAACATCCTGTACGTCTTCGGGGCAAGCGACGTGACCCTTCCCTATGCCCGCGAGTACATGACAATCATCCTGCTCGGCAATGTGGTGACGCATCTCTACTTCGGTTCGAACGCCATCCTGCGGAGTGCCGGCCATCCGCGCTCGGCAATGGCATGCACGTTCCTCGCCATCATCGTCAACTGCGTGCTCGACCCGCTCTTCATCTTCGTGTTCCGATGGGGAATAGAGGGTGTTGCGTGGGCCACCATCATAGCCCAGGCCATTGCCTTCTGCTGGCAGCTGAGGCTCTTCAGCCGTCCGTCGGAACTGCTCCACCTGCGCCGCGGCATCTATCGGCTCAGGCCCGACATCGTCCGCAGGTGCCTTGCCATCGGTCTCAGCCCGTTCCTGATGAACAGCTGCGCCTGCCTGGTCGTGCTCTTCTGCAACAACCGTCTGCTCCAGTACGGCGGCGACATGGCAATAGGCGCCTATGGCATCGTCAACAGAGTGGTCTTTCTGTTCGCCACCATCGTGTTCGGTCTGGTGCAGGGCATGCAGCCCATCATCGGCTACAACTGGGGCGCGCGGCAGAACGACCGCGTCTTCCGGGTGCTTCGCTACGGCATCATCGGGGCGACAGGCATCACGGTGGCAGCCTTCCTGACGGGCGAACTCATCCCGGCTCCCGTGATCCACATCTTCGGGGCAGGTCCCGAGCTGACCGAGAAAGCCGTCCGCGCCTTCCACTTCGTCGTGGCAGCCTTCCCGCTGGTGGGCGCTCAGATGGTCATCGGCAACTTCTTCCAGAGCATCGGTCACGCGGGCAAGAGCATCTTCCTCAGCGTCACTCGCCAGATGCTCTTCCTCATTCCCATGCTTGCTGTGCTGCCAGGCTGGTGGGGACTGGATGGCGTCTGGATGGCTATGCCCGCAAGCGACACCATAAGCTTCGTGGCAGCTGCCGCGATGCTGGCTTATATGATCAGGAAAATCAAGAGGAATGAAACGCATCGGACTGCTTAGCGACACCCACGCCTACTGGGACGACCGCTACCTGCGCCACTTCGAGCCTTGCGACGAGATATGGCACGCGGGCGACATTGGCTCGCTGGAGGTGGCGATGCGGCTCGGGGAGTTCCGCCCCCTCAAGGCCGTCTTCGGCAACTGCGACGGCGGCGACCTGCGCCGGCTCTACACCGAGAAGCTCCGCTGGACCTGCGAAGGCGCCGACATCCTCATGACGCACATCGGCGGCTACCCGGGCAACTACGACCCGCGCATCAGGCAGCAAATCTACCAGCGCCCGCCGGGGCTCTTCATCTCGGGGCACAGCCACATCCTGAAGGTCATGTTCGACAAGAAGCTCGGCCTGCTCCACATCAACCCCGGAGCCGCAGGTCTGCAAGGCTGGCACACGGTTCGCACCCTCGTTCGCTTCACCATCGACGCCGGAAGCTTCAGCGACCTCGAGGTCATCGAAATGCCACGATAATCAACTTTTATTGCACTTTTTTTGCTTTCTTCTTGCTTATTATTGTACTTTTTCGTTCCTTTGCAACGTGAAAACCATACTTTAGTTGTGAAAACAGTGAAAAAGTTCAACTTTCTTATTGCATTGTGCATCCTTCTTCTATGCAGTTGCACAGAAGAAATCGACACCTCCGCGCGCTATGTATTCAAGGAGGAAACGGTACTGAGCTACCTGCAGAAGCACGATGACTACGCCGAATATGTCAGGCTGCTCCAGCTTGTCCCCATCAGTCCTCGCAGCAAAAGTACGGTCTTCCAACTGCTGAGCGCCCGCGGACACTACACTTGTTTTGCACCGACCAACGAGGCCATTGCCAAATATCTTCAGGACCAAGTGGATGCTGGCTTCATCACAGAACCGACATGGGACAGCTTCCCCAACGACAAACTGCGCGACAGCATCATCCGCGTCATCGTCTATAACAGTATCATCGACGGAGGCGACGAGGAAATCTACGAGACAGCGAACTTCCCCACCAATAACAATGATGAGTTCGGACGCGCCAACATGAACGACATCCGCCTGAGCATCTATCGCCCGAAAGACCCTGACAGCATCTACATCAACCGCATCTATCCCATCAATCAGTTCAACAGAGACATTCCTGCCATCAATGGTGTCGTGCATCAGATGGAGAAGGTCATTGCCCCGCGCGAGGTCACGCTGGCTACAATACTGAAGGAACAGCTCGACGGCTACGCCAAAGGATTCGTCGTGACAGCTCGAATCATCGAGGCATGCGGCCTCCTCGACACACTTGGCAAACAGCGCGATGAGGTCTACGAACACCTCTACCAGACAGGCATGATAGAGGAGAAGACGCCGGCAAACGGCTTAGCCACAATGACAGGCGGCTACTCCTATGCCCCAGAGCACAGGAAGTATGGCTTCACCATCTTTGCCGAATCGGATGCCTTCTGGGAGGAAGCCATCGGCAAACAGGCAGAAGAGATTACTCCGGAGGACGTCCAAGCCTGGGTGCAAGCAGGCAATTACTATCCGGAAGCTGTGGCAAGCACAGACTTCAAGAGTGCCGACAACCTGCTCTACCAGTGGACCACATACCATGTCCTGCCGTTCAAGCTCTCGCCCGACCGCCTCGTCTTCCATTACAACGAGAAGGGTTACGACTATCTCGGAGCTGCGGGAAAGCTCTCCATTCCCGTCATGGAATACTATGTGACGATGGGTAAGCGACGCCTGCTCAAGATCTATGAGAGTCTGGAATCGGATGGCGTCTATCTCAACCGCTTCCCCATCACCGATAACTCGCGGCACGGAACAGGTCACGAAACAGTCTGTGCCCCGCAAAACATCGGGTCGAGAGTCATGCGAGAGGACGAAACCCTGGGAGAACGAACAGCCCTCAACGGCTATCTCTACGAAATAAATGCCCCCATCTCCTACAACGAAGAGACGCGGAACAACCTGGCTCGCTCGCGCATCCGCATGGACTGCATGAGCTTCTTCCCCGAAGTGATGAACAACGACATTCGCCGTGTCCCGCTTGCCGACGCGCCGCACCAATGGGTACACTTCCCCGATGACACAGAATACAAGTACATCGGCAACCTGAGCATCAACGAAGGCTCCACATTTGTCTACTATAATGCCTACGGACTCAAGTTCGGCAGTCTCTGTGGCGACGAGGTGAAATGCGTGGGACGCTGGGAACTGGTGTTCACATTGCCGCCTGTACCGAAGCGGGGAACGTATGAAGTCCGCTATCGCATCCTGACGAACAGCGACCGAGGCGTAGCTCAGTTCTACTTCGGCGACCGCATCGATGCAATGCCTGCCGCAGGTATTCCCGTCAATCTCACTTTGGGAGGAGCAGACCCCATTACCGGCTGGATAGAGGACACCGGCACAGACGACGACGCAGACGCTGAGGCAGACAAGCAGATGCGCAACTGCGGCTTCATGAAGGGCGAGGAAAGCATCCTCATCCTCAAGCAACCGGGAACAACCGCCCGAGCCAACGTCAACCGCAACATCGTGCGTCGCATCATCACACGCCAGACGCTCGACCCCGACAGGACCTACTATCTGAAGATAAAGTCCGTGCTCGACACCGAGACAGCCGAGTTCTACATGGACCACATCGAGTACTGTCCGAAGGAAATCTACGACAACCCCGTCACACCGGAGGACATCTGGTGAGGATACGCCTCTCGGCATGGCCGAATCATGAATATTGCGCAGAAAAGCATGTTTTTCGGCATAAAAACGATACTTTTTCGCGCATTTTAGCGTTTTTTTACACGAAATGCTTGCGAGAAAAGTGGAAAAAGCCTAACTTTGCAACGAAATCTACAGAAAATGAAGAAGATTTTCATCATAGCACTCACTTTGGCGATGGCCTGCGCGCCCGTCTCCATGCTGGCACAGAGCGACCACGACGGCATCGAGGTCAGCATGTCGGGCATCACGCTCAGCATCAGCGACGGCAATGTACACATTGTCGGCGCCAACGGAGAGGTCATGGAAGTCTTCAACCTGACAGGCACAAAAGTTGCATCCATCCGCATCGATTCGGCCGACAAGACCTTTGCCCTGAACCTGCCGAAAGGCTGCTACCTCATTAAGGTTGGCAAGATAGTTCGCAAGATTTCAGTTCAATAGTGAATAAGGATTAGAGATTAAGGATTAGAGACGAAGGATTAAGGTTTGATACGGAAAGGCAAAACCACCGAACGACAAACCTTAATCCTTTTTCTTTTGCCGCCAATCTTTTTCACACACACATTAAACCTTATCATCATGCACTTGTCTAACTTAATACCATGATAGACGAGAAAGCACTTATCCAACAGCTAACCGACGCATCCACCAAAGAGGCAGCCTTCACACGACTGGTGCGTGAATACCAAGAGCCCCTGTATTGGCAGATACGTCGCATGGTGCTTTCGCACGAAGATGCCGACGATGTCCTGCAAAACACCTTCATCAAGGCCTGGGAAGCCATCGGCAGCTTCCGCCAGGAATCACGCATCCAGACATGGCTCTTCCGCATCGCCATCAACGAGTCGCTCAACCATCTGGCACGCAAGAAGCAGTCCGTCAGCCTGGAACAGAAGGAGGGAAGCATAGCCGCCACACTTGCCGCCGACAGCTACTTCAATGGCGACGAGGTGCAGCAGCAGTTCCAAGAGGCCATCGGCACGCTGCCCGACAAGCAACGACTCGTGTTCAACCTGAAGTACTTCGACGAGATGAAGTACGAAGACATGAGCGACATGCTCGGCACAAGCGTGGGAGCCCTGAAGGCATCCTACCATCACGCAGTAAGGAAAATAACAGATTTTTTCAAGAACAACGATTAAACCTTCCACGGGAAAGGACATCAAATAAGTATATGAAGACAACAGACCTTAACACAGAAGCACTGGAAGCCAGGCTCCGCGAACGCTTCGGGGCGGAGAATCCCTTCGCCACCCCTGCCGGATACTTCGAGGCTATGCCCCAGCGCGTCATGGGCCGCATAGCACAGCGACACCGCAGGCGAACCCTCTGGCGATGGACCGCAGCAGCCATCCTTGCAGGAGCAGTCGTGGCAGGAAGCGTGCTCCTCGAGAACAGGCAGAGCCAGCAGATGGCCGAGGCCGAGAACATCCAGTACATCGAGGACGCGCTGAACTACTCCATGATAGACAACATGAGCATCGCCTCCTACCTGACCGAAGCAGAATAAACAGCGAAAACAGTAAACACCATATTTAGCACACGAAGCGATGAAACAGACAATACTACTCATCTGTGCCCTCGCCCTGAGCACAGCCCTGGCAGCACAGCCTCATCGGGGCAAGTTCAACCCCGAAGAGTTCAAGGCAAGACTGGAGAACTTCATCACCGCAGAGACCGGCTTCACGCCCGCCGAGGCACAAGCCTTCTACCCCATCTACCACGAGATGAAGGAGAAACAGCGCAACCTGCAACGCGAAATCTTCCGCCTGAAGAAGAATGCTCCGGACAGCAACGCCAGCGACAAGGACTTTGCCCTCGTCATCCAGAAGATAAAGGACCTGGGCGCAGAGATGGCCGGACTGGAGGTCACCTACTACAAGAAAATGTGCAAGGCCGTATCGCCGCGCAAAGTCTATGCCGCCATGCAAGCCGAGGACAAGTTCCACCGCAGGATGCTGGAAGGGTTCGGCCGCAACAACCAGCGTGCCAAAGGCCACGGACAGAGACATAAGAACGAATAGCACAAGACCGTAAGGTATTAGATTGTTTTAGTAGGAGAAGGGATGTGCCCGTTTCAGGACACATCCCTTTCTTGTTTGCGACCAAACCATAAACTTCTCGCAACGGGAGATAAACTGCTTCGCCCCGGGCCACAAACTTCCTTGCCTCGTGGGATAAAATTATTTCAGTGGTTTGGAAATATATTTCTGTGCCTTTGAAATCTATTTCCAAGGCTTTGAAATATATTTCCAAACCACTGAAAAAGTTTTGTTGCAGGCGGCGGGGAACTTTTGTCCCCGTCGGAAGGATTTTGTGCAAAGGGCGCGACGAAGTTTACTCCTGCCGCTACTCCGCTTTCTTCGCTTCGTTCCAGAGGGCATCCATCTGGGCCAGGGTCATGTCCTTCAGCTGGAGTCCCTGCTCTTTGGCTTTCTGCTCCACGTAGTTAAAGCGCCGGATGAACTTCTGGTTCGTGTGCTCTAGGGCGTTGTCGGGGTTGATGTGATAGAGGCGGGCGGCGTTGATGAGGGAGAAGAGGAAGTCGCCGTACTCGGCGGTCTGGCGCTCGATGTTGTCCTCCTGCCGCAGTTCGGCCTCCAGCTCGCCGAGCTCCTCGCGCACCTTGTCCCAGACGTCCTCCTTCTTGTCCCAGTCGAAGCCGACGGCCCGCGCCTTGTCCTGTATGCGATAGGCTTTGATGAGCGACGGCAAGGACTTCGGCACGCCTCCGAGCACCGTCTTGTTGCCGTCCTTTTCCTTCTGCTTGATTTGTTCCCAGGCGTTTACGACGTCGCCTGCTGTCTTGGCTACAGCGTCGCCATAGACGTGGGGATGGCGGAAGATGAGCTTGTCGCAGAGCTTGTTGCAAACGTCGGCAATGTCGAACTGCCCTTTCTCGCTGCCAATCTTGGCGTAGAAGACGATGTGGAGGAGCACGTCGCCCAGCTCTTTCTGTATGTTGGGGACGTCGTCGTTGAGCAGGGCATCGCAGAGTTCGAACGTTTCCTCGATGGTGTTGGGGCGCAGGCTCTCGTTGGTCTGCTTGTGGTCCCAGGGGCATTTCTCGCGGAGTTCGTCCATCACGTCGAGCAGGCGCCCGAAGGCCTGCAGCTTTTCTTCTTTCGTATGCATAGTATCGTTGTTTAGTCTTTTTAGTGTCGTCTCGTTTCAAAATTTGCACAAAGGTACATCTTTTTGTGCAGAAAACCGGTCCAAGGCACAGATAAATCGCCGCCGAGGGCCAAATAATTTAAGAAAAGTTTGCATATATGGGGAAAAAGCTCGTACTTTGTCTCGTCAAACAAGTATTAACGCACTAAAACCATTTGCCTATCGAAAGACATTACTCCAAAACATCACTTTGAGACGTAATGAATACATTATCTGCAATGACCGACCATGAGTTGGCCAAATTGTACGAGGAAGGCAACGACAGTGCGTTCGACATTCTTCTCGAGCGACATAAGGACTACATCTACTCCTACATCCTGTTCCTGGTGAAGGACAGCGATGTGGCGAACGATTTCTTCCAGGACACGTTCTCGCGGGCCATCATGGCTATCCGCACTCACCGCTATCAGACGAACGGCAAGTTCAGCGCCTGGCTCACACGCATCGCGCACAACCTCATCATAGACAAGAGCCGCGACAGCGAGTCGACGAGGACCGTCCGCGAGAACCTCGTGAAGCCCAAGACCCTGAACAGTCTCAGCCTGAGCGAAGCCACGCACGAGGACAAGATCATCGACCGCCAGACGCGTCGCGAAATCCGCCACATGCTCGACTACCTGCCCGAGCCTCAGCGCGAAGTCATCCTGCTGCGTTTCTACGACGACCTCTCCTTCAAGGAGATAGCCGAACAGACCGGCGTGAGCATCAACACGGCGCTCGGCCGCATGCGCTACGCGCTCATCAACCTCCGCAAGCTCATCGGGCAGAACCAGTTCAGCCTCGTAGGGTAGACATCCCATACATTATCATATTATATAACGTGCTGCGCCGACCGACGTGGCACGTTTCGTTTGCAGACTTCACACGCGAAAACAGAGAACTTCACACGCATAGTCGGACTTTTTCACCCGTGTTGTTATACATTTTCGCCCGTTCGGGTAATATACTTGTAGAGAAACGACAGACAAATGAACAAGACAAGCGCAGACATATCGCAGCAGACGCTGGACGACGCGACGCTCGTGGAGCGCATTCTGGACGGGCAGACGCACCTGTTCCGGCTCGTGGCGGAGCGCTACGCCGAGCACCTGATGCGGATGGTCCGCCGCATGGTGCCGTCGAGGGAAGACGCCGAGGAGGTGACGCAGGACGCCCTCGTGGAGGCCTTTCGCAGCCTCGCCCGCTTCGACAGGCAGCAGGCAAGCCTCCAGACATGGCTCATGCGCATCGCCTATCACATGGCGCTGAAGCACTACAGACAGAGCCTGAAGTCGGTTCCCCTCGCGGACACCGGGCAGGAATGGCTCGACAAGCAAAGCTCGACGTTAGTCAATTTGTCCGACGACGAAGCCGACGCCCTCCTCTCCGACACGTCGGCCGACCGCATCGCGCAGCTCGAGCGGGCCATCGATCTGCTGAAACCCGACGACCGGATGCTGCTCGGCTTCTACTACTACGACGACTGTTCCATCAAAGAGATACAGGAAATCACCGGTCGCGACGGGGGCTATCTGCGCTCGCGGCTGCAATGGATAAGGAAGAAACTGGCAAAGGAAATAAGGACCCCCTAACCCCCTTTAGGGGGAACCAATACCAAGAATGGCAAATGACCAAGAAACATGAAAGAGAACAACACACATAAAGACGAAGCCTTGCGCATCGCCATCGGTCGCAAGATTGAAGTTTCCGGGCAACCAGGCCTTTCGGACGGCTTCGCAGACCGCCTGATGCAACGCATCGAGACAGAGGAAGAGGCAGCGAAGAAGCAGCCGACAGGCTGGTGGCAAAACGCCGTGAGCGTCATTTCGACGATAGCAGCCGTGCTGGTCGTCGTGTCCTTCGTCAGGCTGCAACTGCCTTCGTCCGCAGAAAAGGAACGTACCTATACATATTATAATATAGGCCGTCTGCCCAAGAGCAGCACCCTCGAGCAAGTGTACACAAGCCGCTCGGAGCAGAAGAAAAGCCATCAACTCAGTTACACACACTTTAGACAATTGATTTATGAACACAAGTAAACTCCTCGGGATAGCCCTCGCGGGCACTCTCCTACTGGCCTCCTGCTATCAGCCGGACGTCGTGATGCACACCACCATTACAGGCGATTCTTGGTGGCCTTGCGAGCGAAAAATCACCTATAGTAACGTGATGCCCCAAAAGATGCGCGACTCATTGTGGGCAAAAGAAGGTGTGAAATGGTCGCAACCCTTGCCGGAATGCATCAACACAGATGCTTTCATGGGAAGTCACACAGATATAGGCGAAGGAGATACTGTCAGCACAACCTTCTCGATGCCCTTCAAATCGACAGAAGAAATGAGCCAGCAGACCCCTCTGCAGCTCAACGGCACCCACCTTCGCTCGAAAGCCAGCCTCAAGAAGCAGTTCCGATGGTTCTACACGAACTACGTCTTCAGCGAAACCTTCTTTTGCGTGGGCGACACATTCCAGCTTGCCGACACACTTTATGCCGACAAAGCACTCGTCAGCTACTGGTTCACAGGGGAGCCGAACCTCGTGAAGGGACTGAGCGGAGCCGAAGCTTCGCAGAAACTCAGCGAGATAGAACCCGCCATCAACCGCTGGCTGAACGACAATCTCCTGAAGGTCGGCTTCGACTACATCGTGGGTCACTACGACTCCATCCCTGCGCCGCCGGTCAGCAAGGAACGCTTCGTCGAGCTCCACGACTCACTCGTCCAGTTCATCACGGCTGGTGCCGATGACTTCCTCTCCATTATGCCCGAGGAGAGAGTCCGCGACTTCTTCCATTCCGATGCCTACGACGATTTCTTCAACGACGAGACAACTCTGGGCAAAGGACTGACTGGTGAGCTCAGCAAGCAGTTGAACATCTTCTGGTTCAACGTGCCCTACACGCTCACGATGCCAGGCAAAGTCATCGAAACGGGGAACGGCATCCTCCAACCCGACGGCACCATCCGCTACACTTTCACGGGCGAGCGACTCATCCCGAAGGACTACACCATCACGGCAACCTCGCGTGTGACGAACATCTGGGCTTACGTCGTTACCCTCATCGCCTGCATAATTGTGGCTATTATCGCGGGAAAACGAAAAAAGAAGGCTGCGAGATGAACATTCTTCGCAGGAATTTCGTATCTTTGCATCGAAACTAAACACTTCGCGACACAAAGACATTATTATGAAACGCAGAACATTCCTCCGCAGCACACTGGCGGGCGCAGCCATACTTGCTTCCCCCACCCTCGCCTTGGCAAAGGCTGAAGAGGCCGACAAGCCATTGAAAAAGAACTCCACCATCAAGTCGCCCAACGGCGAAGACCTCTTCCACCTGGGCATGGCAGGCTATACTTTCAACAAGTTCGACCTGGACCGTACGCTCGCTTTCATGAAGAAAATCGACGTACACTACCTTTGCATCAAGGACTTCCACCTGCCGCTCGACGCGGACGAGGCGCAGATAGCAGCCTTCAAGGAGAAGCTCAGCGCCGCAGGCGTCGTGGGCTATGGCGTCGGACCCATCTACATGAAGGACGTCGCAGCCGTGGACCGCGCCTTTGCCTACGCACAGCGAGTTGGCGTCAAGCTCGTGGTGGGCGTGCCCGGCGTATGGGGCGACACGGCTCCGAACTACGAGGTGATGGACCGCATGGAGCAGAAAGTGCGCGAGACGGACATTCGTCTGGCCATCCATCTGCACGGGCCCGACCTGTCGCTCTACCCGGATGCCACCTCCATCTGGCAGGACGTGAAGGACCGCGACGCACGCATGGGCATCTGCCTCGACATCGGTCACAACCTGCGCTACGGCAGCGACTCCATCCGCGACCTGAAGCGCTACGCATCGCGCGTCTTCGACATTCACCTCAAGGACGTCACGGCTCCGACGAAGGCAGGACATGCCATCGAGCTCGGCCGCGGCATCATCGACTTCCCGGCCTTCATCAAGATGCTCCGCAAGGTGGGCTACGAGGGGTCCGTCAGCCTGGAGTACGAAAAGGATATGAACGACCCCTTCATCGGCATCGCCGAGAGCGTGGGTTACTTCAAAGCCGTGCAGTACGCCACACGATAAGCTCCGAAGGGCAGGACAACTAAAGCTTCACGGGCACCCAATGTCCGTCGACAAGCTCTTCCAAACCGCCGCTTAGGTCTATCTCAACGCCATTAACGAGATAGAACGAGCGGCGGCTTCTGTATTTGCCGCTCTCTGCCACCTGCCGCTCCACGCGATAGGGGGCCAGAAGCTGCTCCGCGCGAATGGCTCCGTCGAGCGAAAGCATCACATCCAGGTCGTGTGGCTTGCGCGTAGAACGGCCGTCGAGCCACGCCGCAGCCGACCCGAAGACCTTCCAGTCCGCATCGGCCTCGTCCAGGAGGGGCGTGATGATGTCGAGCGCTTGCCGGAGCTGTTTGCGGGTCATGGCGTTCTGAAATGAAAAGTGAAGGGAGAAAAGTGAAACACTGCCATCGGAATCATCACGGCCTGCGCTTTTTAGTATCGATCAGGAAGGGGGCAACCTGTTCTTGTGTAGCGCCCAGGCGGATGGCCGTACGGCAGTCCTGGCGGGCGAGGTCCCTCTTCTTCATGGCCAGATAGAGCGAGGCGCGGGTGATGTAGCAGTCGGGGTTCTCGGGCTCCAGCTCGATGGCTTTCTTCACATCCTGCATGGCGCGTTCGTATTCCTTGCGTTTCTCGTACAGACCGCACCTTGCCAGATAGTGGCGGGCATGCGTGGGGAAGTACAGGATGAGGGAGTTCAGCTGCTCCATCGCCTCGCGGGGGCGGTTGTCATTGCTGTTGAGGATAGCCAGTCCCAAACGCGCATCCTCGTGCATCGGATTGATTTCCAACAGCCTTTCGTAGTCGGCGCGAGCCTCTCTGTTGCGTCGCTGGCGGGCGAAGACATAGGCGCGGAAGAAGAGCGCCTCCTCCTGATTGGGCGAAAGAGTGAGCGCCTCGTTGTAGTCAGCCAGGGCGTGTGCATCGTCGCCACGCTGCAGATAGAGCGAAGCCCTGCTGAGGTAGAGCGCTCCGAGCGAGGACTTCTTGTCGTCGTCGAGCGAGGAATGTCGGAGAAGCGCGATGCCCGAGGTGTAGGCCTCCAGTGCGCGGTCGTCCTTTCCCTTGCGCTGATGTATCTCGCCCAGGTAACGATAAAGGACGACATTCGACTCCCTTCCCGGGTCGAGCTTGAGGGTCTGCTGTATCAGGTCCTCGGCCTTCTGCAACGAGTCGGTTGCCAGGGCATCGATGATGGCGCGGACGTTCAGCTCGTACGTCTGGGCGTAAATAGACAACGGACAACAGACAACGGACAATAGAAAAAAGACAATGGACAATGGACAACGGACAACGGATGACATACGATGGTGTATTGTTATGTTACTCTTTTTTGTTTTTTAAGAATAGTATCAAATTGAATATTCCTCCGGAAATAGCATGAAGTCTTGTAACGAGTGTTTCCCGTTCCTTATTTGTACAATAATTAAGATCCTCACATAAATACAACATGCTTTTCACTTCAGAACAACTTCCCTTTGCAATATTGAGAAAGCTTATAAATTTGGCATCAGAACCAGACTCGAACCCTTCCGCGATATTGTTCATAATGGAAACTGAAGCACGTTGTATCTGGTCTCGAAATCCATAATCCCGACAGGAAGACATCATCTTGTAAATATCATTTGTAAAGGCCCTCGCCTCCTGCCATATCCTCATGTTTTCGACATTCCTTCCCGCCATATCTCCGTTGTCTGTTGTCCGTTGTCCATTGTCCATTGTCCGTTGTCTGTTGTCCGTTGTCTGTTGTCCGTTGTCCGTTGTCCGGAGCACTATCTTTCGATGGTCTGCGCTCTGTCCGGACCGACGCTGACGATGGTGATGGGCGTGCCGGTGGCCTTCTCGATGTAGGCGATGTAGTCCTTCAGCTGCTTGGGGAACTGGCTCTCGGAGGTGATGCCGGTAAGGTCTGTCTGCCAGCCGGGCAGTGTCTCGTAGACGGCCTGCCAGCCTTCCATGTCGTAGGGCACTTCGTCGGTGACGATGCCGTCCTTCGTGTACTTGGTGCAGACCTTTATCTCGGCAAAGGAATCGAGCACGTCGCTCTTCATCATGATGAGCTGCGTCACGCCGTTTATCATGATGGCATAGCGCAGAGCCACCAGGTCGAGCCATCCACAGCGACGGTTGCGGCCCGTCACAGCGCCGTACTCATGGCCTATCTCGCGTATCTTGTCGCCTGTCTCGTCGAAGAGTTCTACGGGGAACGGACCGCTGCCCACGCGTGTGGAATATGCCTTGAAGATGCCGAAGACCTCGCCGATGACATTGGGGGCCACGCCGAGTCCGGTGCAGACGCCGCCGCAGACGGTGTTGGACGACGAGACGAAGGGATAGGTGCCGTGGTCGATGTCGAGCATCGTGCCCTGGGCTCCTTCGGCAAGCACCTTCTTGCCCTCGCGGATGGCCTTGCCGAGCTCTATCTCGGTGTCTGTGAGGGGGAACTGACGCATGTAGTCGACGCCCTCCATCCAAAGCTTCTCCTCGGCCGTGATGTCGTAGTCGGTATAGTTGAGGTCGCGCAGCATCTGTTCGTGACGTGCCTTCAGCGCGGCATATTTCTCCTGGAAGTTCTCGAGGATGTCGCCTACGCGCAGACCCGTACGGCTGGCCTTCTCACTGTAGGTCGGCCCGATGCCTTTGCCCGTGGTGCCCACCTTGTTCTTGCCCTTGGCTGCCTCGTAGGCACGGTCGAGCACGCGGTGGGTAGGCAGGATGAGGTGTGCGCGACGGCTGATGTGCAGGCGTTCCTTGAGGTCGTAGCCGGCGGTTTCCAGCTCGCGGGCTTCCTGCATGAAGAGGTCGGGCGCGATGACGCAGCCGTTGCCAATGATGTTGAGCTTGCCCTCGTCGAAGATTCCGCTGGGAATGCTGCGGAGCACGAACTTCTTTCCCTCGAAGATGATGGTGTGTCCGGCGTTCGGACCGCCTGCAAAGCGTGCAACAATGTCGTACCGGGGTGTGAACACGTCCACCACCTTGCCTTTTCCTTCGTCGCCGAAGACGATGCCGAGCAGGGCATCTACTTTACCTTTTTCCATATTCTATGACTTCTCCTGTTTTCTTGTTTTCTGTTGTTTCTTGATTTGATGGCTCTTTCTTGCCTGGCACTTGCGACAGAGTCCGTGGATGTAGACAATGGTGTCCTCGCGGCCGAAGTAGCGGACGCGCAGGTTCTGCAAGGCGAGCTTGGCCGTACCCACCGAGACGCGGGTGATGGTGCCGCACTGACGGCAGATGGTGTATGCCTTGGGATTGGCGTCGACGCGCAGTTCGTAGTGTGCGGCTGTGGCCAGCATGTGCTTGATGACGATGCCTGCATCGGAGAGCATCTCCATCGTGTTGAAGAGCGTGGCGCGGCTCACCTGGAACTTGGCGTGCTCGCGCATGAGTCCGGCAAGCTCGTCGATGGTGAAGATGCCGTCGGCCATCTCCACTACGCGCAGCACTTCGTAGCGCTCGGGGGTCTTGCGCATGACTCTCTGCTCCATGTAGCGCGTCAGTCGCTCACGGGCAGGCAGTACGGGCTCTTGCTTGTTGTTCATAACCAAAGTGCAAAGGTACAAAAAAAAGGAGAATGAAGCGAGAAGAATACAGAATTATTTTCTGTTGAGTGCATCTTTGAGTGTCTGGATGGCTTTCCGGAGGTGAAGATTGGCGGAAGGCTGCAGCTTTGCCAGACATTCGGCGAGGGCTGATTCCTCCTCGGCCGTCAGTTCCGCTCCGCGCAGGAGCAGGTGGCGCAGAGAGAGGCAGGCACAAGTGGCTGGCAGGGGCTTTCCCTCTGCAAGCCAGGAGAGGCAGAGCGCCTTTGCACCGTGCACCTGGGGCATGAGCACCATAGCCATCACCTGTGCTTCCTCGGCGGTCTTCAGAGTGTCGGCCCAGCTGTTGGCGGCTTCGGCGGAGAAGTCTTCCGCAGGCATGAGCATGATGGCAAGCAGGCGGGTCTCGCGGATGTTCTGCTGCCAGAGTTGCCGGGCGAGGGCGGCATCGCGGGGAAACTCGTCGGCAATGCTGCGCAGTCGGGGCAGCTCGGTGCCGAAGATGAGATGGAAGGGCATGCCGGCTTCCCTCATCCGGGCGGAGAGGATGCCGTTCATGCTGGCGCGTAGTTCCTTTTTTATCTCGTTGATCATTGACGTTTGGCGTTTCGTTGTTCTAAAACCTCCGTGCGCTTCCGAAATAAGCGTTAGGCTCTTCCGAAATAAGCGTTAGGCTCTTCCGAAATAAGCGTTAGGCTCTTCTGAAATAAGCACGCGTCGCTATGACTTTTACCTCGTGTACTTATTCACGGCGACCTTTGTTCTTGTCCTTCGTTCAGAATTCCTTCAGTCCGTTATACTGCCGGCTGTAGCGGAGCATCTGCTCGTCGTAAGCCTCGTCGTAGGTGATGCTGACGTCCGTAATGTTGCCCGCGGCGTCGTGAACCAGGGTGTAGCGCGGATTAATGAACCCTTTGTAGGGGGCGATGTCGAGCTTGCGGTAGCGTTGTCGTATCTCGCTGTGTAGCCGGGCGTCGAGCTTGACGCCGTACTGTTCCACGAGCTGCCGGGCTGCCTCGTAGTCGCCCTCGCTCTTGATGCGCTGCACCTCGGCCAGCAGCTCGCCGAATGCCTGCCGCAGCCGGGCATAGTCGTACACGGCAACGAAGTGCTTGCCGTCCCTCTCCACGATGCCGACTGCCTCGGGGTAACGGGCGAGCGTCCATCGTGAGATGAGTGCTCGGTTGCGCATGTGCGCCTCCTCTATCTGGCAACCCTCCTCGATGCGGACCATCTGCGTCAGCAGTCCGTTGAGCAAGTAGCTGTAGTATTGCGATTTGTAGGCTTCGCCGTCGGGCAGCAGGCCCAGCTCGACGAGCTTCGGATCGGCGATGTAGTAGAGACCGAAGAGGTCGGCACGCGCCTCCTCTATCGTGCTGCCATAGGCACGAAGGGCATCGGCATCCACGCCCGGCAAGAGCTGTCCGCTGCCATGCCCCAGGCATTCGTGCAGGTCGGTGTGCAGGTCGTCGCACAGGTCGCCGTAGGTGTCGAGCAGGCGGCACGTTGCCTCGTCGATGACGAACTCCTGCCGCATGCCGCTCCCCCGGGCAGCCTCGTTGTAGGCACGCGTCAGGTTGGCTATCGTCACGCTCTTGCTTCCGTGCTCTGCCCTAATCCAGTTGCTGTTGGGCAGATTGATGCCGATGGCGCTGGCGGGATAGAGGTCGCCGCCCAGCATCGCGGCGCTGATTACCTTGGCGCTCACACCACGGCACTCCTTCTTGCGGAACCGGGGGTCGACGGGCGAGTGGTCCTCGAACCATTGGGCGTTGTCGCTCAGCGCCTTGGCACGTCGGGTGGCCTCGCGGTCGACGATGTTGACGTAGCCCTCCCAGCTGGCTTTCAGCCCGAGCGGGTCGCCATAGACCTCGATGAAGCCGTTCGTGAAGTCCACCTCGCCCTCCGTCTCCTGCACCCAGAGGATACAGTATTCGTCGAAAGTCCGCAGGTCGCCGCTGCGATAGAACGAGACGAGCGTGTCGATGACGGCTTGCTGCCGCTCGTTCTCGGCGTAGGGTCTGGCCTGAAGGAGGGCATCGCAGATGCGGTCGATGGCCTCGCCGTAGAGTCCGCCGCTGCGCCACACGTTCTCGCAGAGCGTGCCGTCGGCAGCCCGTTCCAGTCGGCTGTTCATGCCCAGCATGGGCGGACGGCAAGGGTCGGACTTTTGCTTCAGCCCGGCATAGAAGGCTTCGGCCTCGGCCTGCGTGATGCCTTCGGCGTAATAGTTGCACGAGGAGGTGAGCAAGAGGTCCGCACCGTCGGCTGTATTCACGCGCCGCGGCATCACCTCGGGACGGAAGATGATGTCGGCCAGCCGCTCGGCCAGCTGCACCGGCGTCTCGTCCGCACGGAGCGGAAGCAGGGAGGCATCGAGCTTCTCCACTTCGCCAAGAAAGAACGTGCGGCTGAACTCCGGCACGAACTTCAGACAACTATAGTGATGGTGAATGCCGCTGGAGAACCAGACGCGCTTCATGTAGACCGAAAAGGCCTGCCAGTCGGCACAGTCCTTCGGGCCGTCGTAGTTCACATAGACTGCCTCCAACGTCCGCCGAAGCAGGAGCCCGCAGGGACAGTTCTGTTGCCACAGAATGTCGCGCCCCCACAGAGCAGCCTCGGCCAAATAGAATATCAAAAGCTTCTGTCTGAGGGGCAGGCGCTCAAAGCCGGGCACCCCGTAGCGAAGCAGCTGCAGGTCGGCAAAACGCTCCTGCAGCACAGAGGAAAGGGAAACTTGGGTCATACCTATTCCTCAGCCTCGGCAAAATCCATCCGATGCGCAATGCGGTACTCACGCGGAGTCATTCCGCTGACACGGTTGAAGTCGGCATAGAAGCTTTGGCGTGTGGTGAACCCCACATTGATGGCGATGTCCTCCATCGTCATATCGTCGAAATGGCTGTCCGTGAGCATGTACATTGCCTCATGGACACGCATGTCGCTGACCAGCTTCGAGTAGTTCTGCTGGAAACGCATTCCTACGACGGCACTGATCTGGCGCGGGTTGACACCCAGCTCCTCGGCCAGGCGCTTTGCAGAGTAATTCGGGTCGCGGTACTTCTGCTCAACCATGAGCTTGATGATGACCTGCTTGCTGACTTCCTCCACGAATTCCGGGCTCACCCAGCTACGGTAGGATACCTTGCGAGGCTTTTTCTCCTTCGCAGCTTTCTTCCTTGGTTTGTTCTGCTTGTTCATGTCGATAGTGTTCTTGTTGTTCCCGGAATCGGGTTCCAGGGAGTCATTTGTTTATAATATTAATAAGTAAGTCGGGGTCATTAGTCGTTATGATGTCTATGCCGGGCATTTGTGCAAAGCGCTTGAGGCCTTCCTCTCCGTCCACCGTCCACACGTTGACCTCCAAGCCGAGCTTCTTGGCTTCCTCGGGCCACTCGGGATGCTTGCCAAAGGCATCCACGCTGTAGTCGATGCCTGTCCAGCCCCTTTCCTTCACCTCGGCAGGCGTCAGGTCGCCCGACAGATAGGCGACGTGGGCGTCAGGCACCAGTTGGTGTATCTTCGCGCAAGCGTTCTTGCTGAAGGAAATATAGTCGGTTCGCCCCTCGAGGCCCAGCATCTTGACCAGCTCGACGGAAAGTTCCGAAATCCGTGCATCGCGCTTCGCATCGCGATGGGACTTGACCTCCAGCACCAGCCTGCAGTCCGGCCAGCGCGCAGCCTCGGAGAGATACTGCTGCAACGTGGGGATGAACTCGCCGTTCTTCAGCCTCCGGTTCATGAGCACGGCATAGGTTGTGTCCTCGATGCGTATGCCGTCCAGCGTCGCATCGTGGAAGACGACAGGCACGCCGTCGGCCGTCACCCACACATCGAACTCGCTGCCCCAGCATCCTATTGCAGCGGCTGCACGAAACGATGCGATGGAGTTCTGGGCACTGCCTTCCGTGCGCCAATAACCGCGGTGCGCCACCACCTTGGGCTGCGCCATGCATGCGAGCGAGCAGAAGGCGAAAAATATCAATTGTATGTGTTTCTTAATCATCCGTTAAGCGTTTTTTTGCGTTTAGCGCCGCAAAGTTACGAAAAAAACAAAAAGTTACAAAATAAACAATAAAAAAATGATTCTTGGGGGCTTTTCTTGCATTATTTGCAAAATAAATCGTAACTTTGTCCCTTAAGAAAGCGTTTGAACATCAAAACACACACCATGAACACAAACAAGACTTACGTTGCATACGATGCCGCTGGAGTCCTCGACCACATCAACAGCAACCTACATACGTTCCAGGAGCTGAAGACGTGGCAACGCATGAACCCCAATCGCTTCCACTTCCTCAATATGGACGAGATCATCTTCTCCTCCGAACACGACGATCTGGTGGACAGTACCGTCAAGACACGCCTGCTCCAGCTGATGGCAAAGGCGGACAACCTGCTGGTTCTCGTCTCGAATGTCACAAACGTCGAGAGTCCCATCCTGAACTGGCAAATCAGCAAGGCTGTGAACCGCTACCATCTGCCTGTCATCATCGCCTACGTGGGCAAAAACCAGCTGGGCGACACCAGCATAGAGGACAACTGGCACCGGCTGCCCAACAAGATAAGAAAGTACATCGGCCGCGACAGTGCCCGGATGGCACACATCCCGCTGACGCAAGACAAACTGGAGCGTGCCTTGGGCACCTTCTCGGTGGATGCCGCATCCTACCCCTGGAACTCCCAAACCATCTTCTGAAGAGACATGAACGGACAGTACATCGAACGCATTGAGATAGATGCGCTCTGGAACGGGCACAAGCACATCTGCTGGAACCTGCAGCCCGGCGTGAACATCCTGAGCGGCGTGAACGGCGTAGGAAAGAGCACCATCCTGAACCACGTCATCATGCATCTGCTGGACATCAACAAGGAGACGCGCCGTAACGACGGCGTGCACCTCACCTTCTTCCCGCACGAGGCTAAGAATGTCGACTTCGACGTCATCCGCTCGTTCGACCGTCCCATCCTCTCCAGCGAGTTCCTGAACAACGTCACCGACGCACAGCTCCACACCGAGCTCGACCTGCACATCTACCAGCTGCAGCGCAGGTGGCTCGACTATCAGGTCAACCTCTCCAACCGCATGGTGGAGCTCCTGACCAGCCAAGACCCGCAGGCTGCCGCCAAGGTGCAGGAGCTGGCTCGCGAGAAAGCGCACTTCCAGGACATCATCGACGACCTCTTCATCGACACGGGCAAGACTATCCGCCGCGACCGCAACGAGATTTACTTCGACTCCTACGGCGAGGTCATCTCCCCCTACAAGCTTTCGAGCGGCGAGAAACAGATGCTCATCATCCTGCTGACGGTGCTGGTGCAGGACAGGAAGCCCTTCGTCCTCTTCATGGACGAGCCGGAGGTCAGCCTCCACGTGGAGTGGCAGCAGAAGCTGCTCGACCTGCTGCTGGACCTCAACCCGAACGTGCAGATCATCATGACGACGCACAGCCCCGCCGTCATCATGAAGGGATGGGGCGACCAGGTGACGGACGTCGAGGACATTGTAGTTGGTGACTGATACATAACAACGAAGACCGGGACATAAGGAAATGGCTAAGCGGCTGCAGGACAATCTCAACTCGACATACCTTGAACTTGCTTCGCGTCTGCGCCCCCGCAATGCGAGGAAGAAGATTGTGGCGTACGTCGAGAGCTACGACGACGTGTTCTTCTGGCGCTCCGTCCTGCAGGACTTCGAGGACGAGCAGGTGCAGTTTGAGGTGATGCTCCCTTCGCGCCGCAACCTGAGCAAGGGCAAGAAGGCGGCCATGATGAACCACCTCGGCCCGTCGCTGGGCGACTTCATGATAGCTTGTGTGGATGCCGACTACGACTACCTCATGCAGGGAAGCACGGAGGTGAGCCGCACGCTTATCTCGTCGCCATACATCATGCACACTTACGTCTATGCCATCGAGAACTACCAGTGCTATGCTCCGGCGCTGCACACGGCTTGCGTGATGAGCACGCTGAACGACCGGACGCTCTTCTCGCTGGAGGGATTCATGGAGGAGTACAGCCTCATCATCTGGCCGCTCTTCGTCTGGAGCGTCTGGACACATCGCTACGGACACGCGGGCACTTACTGCCAGGCCGACTTCACGCGGACGGTGACCTTCCACGAGATTAACCCCTGGCATCCCGAGAATGCGCTGGAGGCTCTGCGCGAGCGTGTCAACAAGCAGATTGGCTGGCTGCAACACAAGTTCCCCAAAGCGAAGAAGACCTACCTGGAGCTCCGTGCGAGCCTGAAGGAGCAACTTGGCATTGCGCCCTCCGACACATATTTATATATACAGGGGCACGCGCTGATGGAGGGCGTCGTGCTGCCTTTGCTCAATCCGCTCTGCACGATATTGCGGCGCGAGCGGGAGAAGGAAATCATGCAGCTTGCCGTCCACGGGACGCAGAAGCAGAACGAACTCTCCAGCTACCAGCACAGTCAGTCGCCCATCGACCTGATGCTGCGCAAGAGCATCGCCTTCAAGCAGAGCGCTCCCTACCAGAGGTTGCGGGCCGACCTGCTTCGTCTCACGGCAAGAGTCCGTGGCAAGGCTGCTGCTCCGGCGTCTAATCCTGCCCCATAGCATCTGTTCCCGATGGCGGAGCGGCCTCGGGTGCCGCGCCCCAAGCCTTGTTTGGCTGGCATCCCATCGTCAGCTCCAGCTCTCCGCCTGCCACGAGTTGTTCGTGGGTGAACCAGGGTTTGTCGAGGGGCTTGCCGTTCAGACGTGCGCTCTGGATGAATTTGTTTTCTGCCGAAATGTTCTTGGCTCGTACGGTGAACGTCTTGCCTCCTGGCAGGCGGAGCGTTGCCTTCTCGAAGAAGGGACTGCCGATGGCGTAGGTCGTGGTGCCGGGTGTGACGGGGAAGAAGCCCATCATGGTGAAGACCACGAAGGCCGACATGCCGCCGCCGTCCTCGTCGCCCGGCATGCCGAGGTAGGAGTCGATGAAGTAGGTGTCGATGAGGCTGTGCAGGTACTTCTGCGTCTTCCAGGGCGAGCCGACGTAGTCGTAGAGGTAAGGTATGTGGAAGCTGGGTTCGTTGCCCATCTGGAACATGCCCATGAGGCCAGTGGCGTCGGGCAGGACATTATAGAAGCGGAACTTCGCTGTGCCCACGCCCATGTGGAAGAGCTCGTCGAGCTTGGCCTCGGCCTTCTGGCGTCCGCCCATCAGGGAGATGAGGCCCTTGAGGTCGTGCTTCACGTCCCAGTTGAAGATGTAGGCGTTGTTTTCGGTGAAGTAGGCACGTCCGTCGTGCATGGGGTTGAAGGGCTCCACCCATTCGCCGCGGTCGTCCTTGGGCCACATCATGCCGCGCTCGGTGCGGAAGACGTTGCGGTAGAACTGCGAGCGCTCGGTGAAGAGACGTTCGTCGTCGGTCTTTCCCAGCATGTGGGCAATGCGGGCGATGCACCAGTCAGAGTAGCTGTTAACGGTCGTGATGGAGACTGCCTGCCTGCGCTCCCATTTGCTTTCCACTTCGGGGACGGTCTCGGGCTCGCCGGGCCGGAGTGCCGGATAGTAGCCGTGGGCGTTGTAGAAGGTGTCGAGGGGTGTGGCGGGCCCTGTACGCCAGGGGAGCATGGTGCGCTCGAGGGAGTTCTTGCGGAAGCCTTCGTAGGCTGTCTGCATGTCGAAGCGCAGTCCCTTCTGCCAGGCGTCCAGCATCCAGACAGCTGCGAAGTTGCCTGTCATGGCAGCCCACTCGCCCGAGGTGAGGGCGAAGCGCGGCATCTCTCCGCTCTGTCGGTACATCTCGATGACGGAGTTTATCTTCTGCGTCTCCATCTCGGGATTAAGGATGGTGTGCAGCGGCTCGAGGGCGATGTGTGTGTCCCACAGCCAGTTGTCGACGTAGAAGGGTTCGTTGCTCTCGTGCACCTTGCGGTCCCAGGCACTGAAGTAGCGGCCGTACTCGTTGATGTCCACCATGCGTTCGGAGCATCGGTAGAGGGCAGTGTAGAAGGTTCGCTTGTGAGCCTCGGTGCCGCCGTTGACCTCGATTTGTGCCAGTCTGTCCTCCCAGGTCCGTCGGGCTGCGGTCTTCACGCGGTCGAAGTCGAAGGCCGGTATCTCGCGCTCCATGTTGGCCCGGGCCTGTTCGAGGCTGATGTAGGAGATGCCGTAGCGCATCGTCACCTGCCGGGCTTCGTCGGGAGCCAGGAGCATGAGGTGCCTGTTGTCCTGCGGGGCGTGCTGCGGGCGGTGCATGTCGCAGTCGAACTCGGCATAGAGATAGGCGGTCATGTCCTGGCGGCAGTCGGGCTTGCCGAACTCGGCCGTTCCCGTCACTACGCGGGTGCCTTCGCTCTTGTATGCTCCGACGGGCGTGCGGCTGCGGAAGCGCATAGGGTGCAGGCCCTCGCCGTCGTACTTGATGCGCACGATGCCGCTTTTCCTGACGGGTGCGAACTCGAAGGTGAGGCCGTCCATCTGTGCGCGGTAGTAGTAGGGATGCGTCTCTTCGTTGTTGCAGATGCCGGGGGCGGACCAGAGGCTCTCGGCGTCGGGGGCGCAGAAGGGCATGAAGCCGAACACCCAGTGCCGCCGATGGTCGGGCATCTGCAGGGCGTAATCGTCTATCCAGTCGTCGAGCATACTGCTTCGCAAGGGCACGAAGCGGAGCATCTCGCCCGGCAGGTGGATGGTCTGCCGCGTGGTCTCGAGCAGGACGCTCACACCGCCTATCGTGGGGTCGACGTAGTCTGTCAGCGACTCCCTGGCGCCGGCCTGGGCACCGCAAAGTGCCAGACACATGCCAACGCACATACATTTCAGCTTATTGTTCATAGTATCGAGAATTACACATTATTATATTATATAGGGCGACGAACGGTACAGGTTGCCATCCGACACGAGACAGGATTTTATTTCCACCACGGATTGAACGGATTGAACGGATTGTTTCTGAATTTGTCTCGGATTAAACGGATTCCAAGCAAATCCGTTTAATCCGTTAATTCCGTTGTTTGACTTTCGCTTCTCAATCCGTTGAATCCGCTCAATCCGTGGTTCTATTCCTACTGAACTCGGCGGTCGCTTTCGAAGAGCCTTATGTGGTCGGCGACGACCTCGCGCGAGGCATCTATCATCACCTGTTTCAGGGAGATGTAGTCCTCGTCGGGTTTCTGTGCCAGGCGCTCCGTGATGCGTTTCATGATGCCCCGCTGTATAGCCGTTGCCACGTTGATCTTGCAGATGCCGTTGTGGATGCATGCCTTGAAGTCCGCTTCGCTGGTGCCGCTCCCGCCGTGCAGGACGAGCGGCAGGCGGTTCGCCTCGTGTATCTCGATGAGCCGTGCGATGTTCAGCTGGGGTGTGTGAACATAGTGTCCGTGCAGGTTGCCGATGGCGACGGCGAGGGCGTCGATGCCCGTCTGTTGCACGAAGCGCACCGATTCGTCGACGTCGGTGAAGACGTCAGCCGTGTCCACTCCCGAGTTGCCGACTTTTCCCAGCTCGGCCTCGACGTCCACCCCGGCAGCCTTGGCGATGCGCGTCACCAGTCCGCTCGCTGCCACGTTCTCCGCGAAGGGCAGGGCCGCCCCGTCGAACATCACGGAGGTGAAGCCCAGACGGATGGCGCGGACGCAGGTCTCGATGCTCTGTCCGTGGTCGAGATGCACGCAGACGGGCACCGACGACCGCCGTGCAGCCTCCAGGTAGAGCGGGGCCATCAGCTCCATCGGCGCTTCGGGAAACTGCACCTCGGCCAGTTGCAGGATGATGGGCGAACGCAGCTGCTCGGCGGCCTCGAGTGCCCCCATCACGTTCTCCAGACTCAGACAGTTGAATGCGCCCACGGCGTAGTGCCGCTCGTTGGCGTCTCGCAGTATTTCACTTAGTGTTACAAGCATATCGTATTGTTTTTATGGTATTGTCCTTGCAAAATTAAGAAATCCTTCGCACATAACAAACATTTTTCCCGATTTATTTTCGGTTCCCAAGGGATGCCGTACAACAAACCATCGGCCTCACCCCCCGAGCAGATGAAGAAGTTGTAGCACCTTCCCCTCGCTGCAAGGTACAGCAGACAAAAAGGCATCCCCTTCGCCCGCACCGAGCTACTATGGGATGCCCTTTCTGCTTTCTTTTGCCGCATCGCCGGTTAAGGATGCGGGCAGGACATGTACCCTGTACCTTGTTCCTTCTGAACTGTTTCTGGCAAGGCTAGAGATAAGAAAGCTGGCTCTGATGCAAGCCAGCCCGTTCTGTAGTGGCCGAGCACGCCCCGGAAGGAGGCGATGCGTCACCTTGAACTCACGGACAAAACGCTGCCATAGCCATGCACTCCACTCGTAGGCGTGGCAGAACGTGCCTTCGGCGTAGAGGTGAATGACACGGGCCGCCGCCATGTCGGGGCGCTGCTTCTCCTGTTCGACGATGTCTTTTATTCTTGCCATCTTCTTTTGCGTTTATTTGTTTTCTGCTTTACTTTTCATGTTCTGGGATTCTTCAAGGACGGGGCGTGCCCTTGTGGGGCACGCTGTTCACCCGTCCTCGAAGACCCCCGCACATGAAAAGTTTTTGGGCTTTTTCAGCCGAGGGACTTAATTCTGAACACGCACAGGCCGGACACTCCGACCATAGTAGCGGGGGCTGTAGCCCGTGTCGACATAGCTCGAACCGAAGTTCAGGTAGCGGCCGCTCAATGAATTGCCTGTAGTGAGCGAGCGCGACCAACAGCCGCCGCCCGCCCCAACATTGTTGAGGCTCGCATCTTTGCGAGAGCCCGCGGCAGGCAGGAAAATAGTTTTCATATTTATTTTACTGGTGATCAGCCGACCATCTACTCCGTTCTGTGTTGTCCATGTAGAATAGGTGTAGCTCTCGTCCAATAATTCTTCACACTGTTCATAACTTGGTATCTGCCAGTTAGATCCCCAATTGGCTGTGGCGGCATCGTCCTCTGGGTCAAGCTCTGTCTTTCCGTCAACGGTTCCTTTGCTGCTATCTGTACAATACTTTGTCAATGTATCACTGGTACCTCTGGCATACTTATAGGTTACCCAGTTGAATGTTGTCTTGCCACCATTGTAACCTATAGTCTCGCCCCAGGCAAAGTAATCGCCATAGTCCTCTGGATTCTCTGCACCAACGTTGCATGTTGCCCAAAGGGTGCCAGATGGTAAGCCAAGGTCAACCCAATCATATTCGTCTGGCATATCATCCGGACCCTCACCATATCCAAATACGCCTACACTTTGTACTTCTGACGCTTTGTAATAGACCTTTGAGCCGTCCTTTTTGTTAACCACAATACCCTGTGCTGTGGCTTGAAATGTTATGCCGCACCAAAGTAGTGCAAAGCATACGCTTTTGAATAATGTCTTTTTCATCGTTTTTGAATTTTTATTGTTGTTGTTTCTGTTCTTATGATATAGATTCCTGCACGGAGTGAAGCAAGCGAGAGAGAGAGGCTACCATTGCAGTCTGTCTGTGCTGTCTGCACCAACAGTCCCATTGTGTTGTATATCTTCACAGGGCTATTGGGCGGACAATCAGCGAACAGAAGCGTACCTTTACGGAACTGCACGTCTTCCATCGCCTTTGGTTTGGAAATGCCATCTACTACCGCTTTGTCCTCCAGAGAAAAATGCAAAACATCTGCCGCATTGTATTCCATCGTTTGATATGCACTGGTAAGCGTGAAAACCTTTTCACCCAACGTCACTTCGGGGTGTTCTTCCAAATCATAGCCGTTTATTTCTCCATTACGCAACCACACAAAGAAGCGAAGATGTGGCTCTGGCACAACAATATGGCAATTTGCATGCAGTCCGTTGCTTGTTTGTACCATCACATTGGCTTCACCAGATTTGAGGGCAGTAACGAGTCCTCCCTCCGTAACGCTTACCACTTCGGGGTTGTCGTTGAACCACGTCAGGGTTGTCTCTGTTTCGGAAGGCCATAGCGTAACGTCCAACTGCTCGGACAAACCCACGGAGAGAGAGATTGTACTGGGTATTCGGATTGATGTCGGATGTTCTGGCAGGACGCGTTCAAGGGTAAACTTGTCGAGTGTGTCGCGGTGAATGTCCATTGTAAGTTGATTTGTGCTAAAGTGCACGATGTCATCTTCTACGCTGAACTGTGGCTCCTCGGTGGTGAGATAGCCTGTCTTTACGCCTGCCTTCGTCCAAACGAAGAGTTTGAAGAGTATCTGAGGCACCGTGAGTTCACACTTCCCTACCACGCCATTTCGTGCTGTCAGCGTCAATGTGGTATGCCCTGGACTCAAAGCACATACCACTCCTTGCGAGCTGATGGAAGCCACTTCGGGGTTGCTGCTCGCCCATGTTAGACTCAGTGTAACGGCATCTTCAGGAATAAAGGAGTAACGGAGTATTGCAGAGCGTCCCCAAGGGAGTTCCAGTTCGCCGGGCGTAACCAAGATGGAAGTTGGTTCAGGCAGCACAGTTACCGTGCAGGAATCAGACAGTCCGTTACTGGTTCTTAGCCAAATCTTTGTTTCTCCAGAGCCAATGCCTTCTATCATGCCACCATTTGCACTTACTGTAACTATATTTCTGTCATCTGAAGACCAATTAAATATGATGTTCCCGATATTTGCATAATTTGGCGTAACGGAATACTTCAGCACTTTCGTTTCACCGCATATTAATGTTTCTGAAGAAGGTATGGAAATGCCCATTGGCACAACTTCGGACGCAGCAAACAGGGATTCGTCAATGCAGGGGAATCCGTCATCACCTGCTATCCATATTGGGTCACCACCATTGTTCAAAGCATTAAGGAAGGACGAGGTCTTCATCACCTGTGAAGAATAAGTCCTTGAGCTAGTTCCCTTTCCACTGTATCCTTGACCACAGGATGTTTGAAATCCAAAATCCGAATTCAAATAACAGTCAGAAACGGAACAATCGCCAATATCGGAGAATTCAATTATTGAGTTCCCGCTTTCCACATCTACATATATACTGCCAATGCAACTGTAACTATGATTCACAGAACCTGTGAGAGCTCCCGTGGAGCCGATGATACCGCCAACTGCAATAGTGACTTTGCCCCAGCTAGGCATGGGTTCACCATGATATGCCAACTGGAGATTGGCAACTATGCTCCAACAATAAGAAACACTACTACCATAGCTCCATCCAGCAATACCTCCAACCAGCAAGTTAGCTCTATATCTATTTGAGTATGGAACACCCACAGTTATAGAAGGACAGTTATTACCACATCTTTCAACTTTCGTTTCTGTCATAGACCCGATCAGACCTCCTACGTTTGGTTCTGCCACATAATAACCATAAGTCATGTCTGGTCCGTCTGCACAATATATCTCACCATCATGATAGCAGTCTTTCACATAGGTAGTGCTTGAATACATATTTTGACCACATTTGCCAATCAATCCGCCGCAATATGCTGCAGTTGCAGAGCCATAGTCGCGCGTGTATTTTGAATAACGTATATCAATGTAGCTTGTACAATGCTCAAATGTGCAACCACTGGTCGCGTATGCCGCCACACCACCAACATAAACTGAATGAAGATTGCCATCAGAGTATCTGGGGTAGGCCCATACATGTCCGCTAAGCGTGACGTTTTTAATGGTTGCACCCTCAGTTTGTCCAAAGAAGCCGAACAGTTCTTGCCCATCTTCTATCCGCTCCACATTTATTCCACTAATCTTATATCCCATACCATTGAACGTACCAGCGAACAATGTTGTAGAAGAACCATTCTTATATCCGATAGGATGCCATAGCTTTCCCGAAAGATTAATGTTGGAACCAAGCTTAATTGTCTTCCCTTTAAATTGGTTTCCATTCTGCACAAGATAAGATAATCCGGCCAGTTCTTGTGCGGTATTGAGTGTGAACTCCGATTGGTTGCTTGAATACCAACTCGTTGAATAATAACTGCTGTTTGATATCCATGTTATATTGGAATCGTCTGGATTTGGGGGCAGTTCTTCCACGACATATACAGTAAATGTTCGTGTGTATTCGCCTACGACATTGTTTCTAATGTAGGCTCCGAAGTATTTCAAAGTTGTCTCACCCAAATGATAGCCATATATGGTACACTCTGTCATTTTTTGAGTTCTAATCGTGACGACATTTTCGTTGCCTGATTGCCAATAATAGTCAGTATTCCGACCATAATCGTTCATAAGTTGTGAACCTATCTCACCCAAGCTAACCGTTTTTGTCGTTCCCCATTTAATATAGATTTCATCTGCAAGGGCACGATACGGTACAAGACATAAAACAAATATTTGCAATAAAACTGTCAAATACTTATGACATGATGGCAAAAAGAGAGTCTGTCTCATTTTCTTATTATCACGTCCCCCCAGTCCCATAGAAGACACTTTATGATGCAGAAGCGTGGAACTGTATCCACTTCTCTATTGTGAGGTCCTAGGAAAACCTTGTATGGGAGATTGAGATAACATTCCACGACTAAACGCGGAAGCCATCATGTTCTCTTGCCATACATGAAATTTCCTAGGTTTCACAATACAAGACGAGCATAACGCTTCGTTTATTACCAATAAGATTTGATTGGGCACCTCCACTGAGGTTTTTTGCTCCACTATGGAGCATTTCGCACCCATTTGACAACAAAATTACAAAAAAAAAGAACACACCGAAAGCTTTTGACAGAGAATTTATAGTCAACTTCTGATTTTTGTTGGTTTTGCGGCTTCGTGTTCTGCTTTTCAACCTTTGTTTTGTTCTGTCGAGGTGGCGTTTTACCTTTTTGCGTAAAGAAAAAGAACAGAAAGGATTTAACCGTCTTTCATACGCGAGAGATTGTGGTTTAATGATGAAATGAGGCAACGAACATAGGTTCATTTCTCATGCCATTTCAGACACACAAATTTGGGCATCCAGTTGGAAAAAATAAAGTTTCCAGTTGGGAAAAAAGTTTTTCCCAGTTAGAAACCTAAAATCGGGCTTTTTTTGTTATGTACTTTTGGTGCAAAAACAGTCAGTTTGTTTTGCTTTACCCAAGGGTTACCCAAGTATTTGCTTCGCTTCACTCTCGCTCTAGGCTGCTCCCAGGCTGCTCCTAGGCTGCTCCCACCCATACTCATGAGTAAGCCTGGGAGCAGCCTAGGAGCAGAGTGATAGCTGGGTAGAGTATGCCAACACTATGGGTGGAGTGTTTAGTCTGTTTAGAGAAAATGAGTTGGGGCGTTCCACAGCGGCTCGTTTTCCCATCCACGGGGAAACCCCATTCTTCTGAGGCTGACATTTGGGTAGTCTGCAAACAGTCTCAACAATTTTTGCTTGATGTTGCTGTTGGGTACTATACTTTGTTCGAGGTATAAAATTGTACAAAGCTGGGCGTATATCTTCATTGGCCTGACACGACTGGTATCAACCCATGCAAGTGGAAGTCTTGCTGGCAACTGAGGCATTGTCGGAAAACGTCTGTTCCATACTCGTCCATGGTGGGCACAACAATTACGAAGCACTGTTAAGCTTCGCAGCCAACTCTCCATGTAATCGTATTTAGGTAGTCCCATGCTTTTTGCCACTTCCTTCTTGACATTAGTATCTTTCATGTTGGCATACAACTTCGATAGATTGCCGAAAGAAACGACTTCCAAGGTTTTCCATACAGGAGGCATAGAAGGTGAATCGTATCTTGCATAGTGTTCTTGCAGGAACTCCTCCCTTGAACGGTTGAGTTCGTTTTGTATGTTATCTATGCACGTCTGAAATATTGTGCGGTTGGAGAATTTCGAAGCATCCATAAACCAGAATGCTCCATGCCCCAAAGAGAAGAAATGGATGATGCGTGTACGCAGGGCAACTTCAATGTCTTGTATCGCCGTGAAAATAATTGTGCGAAGTTTTTTGTCGAAATTGTAGAGGGAAATGATGTCTTCGAGATGTGTCCCATTGGTAAATTGGCGACTCATAGTATCAGCCTCAAACAATCTCCAATAGCTTGCCAAGCGGAAGTAACTGATAGAAGCAAGTTGCTTCAATGCTGTGTCTTCATCACTCACAATGAGGCCACGTTGCTTCAGCATCGCAAGTTGAGTAGTGATGTCGGTGGGTTGCTTGTTATATCTCATACCTTTATAAATGACGAAGTCCCGCCGTGGTACGCATTGTTAGGAGGCGTGGCGGGAACTGTTGCTGCAAAGGTACGGCTTTTTCTTGGAATGACCAAACTTTTTGAGAGAAAACGGCTTTAATATGGTCAAAAAACACTTTTACTGTCTGTACATTCACATTTTCGTAATGCAGAGTATGCCAACACTATGCGAAAGGTATGGGTGGGGTGAGATTGGGAGTTGGATGGCTGAGGGGAGGATGAATCGAGCTGACTCAAGGTTTTTGGTTTTTGGGCTTGTTTTTGATGTAAAGTTCTTGTTTCATTTGGAAGTGTCGAAGAAAACATGTAATTTTGTGGCCTGTTTGACATGAAACAAATTATTGCTGTCCGCTAAAAGTTGAAAAGCGACAAATCATGTGTCCGCAGTGCCGATAAACAGGCATTGCGGACTTATTTTTGAAAAAGTAAGCCCCCTCAATCAATTATCGGTTTACAAAAGTTTAACTGTTCTCGTATAGATATATTGTATGATGACCAACTCCATATACGCCGCGTGCCTGCATGCGGGAACGGCATCCCCGCACGCAGGCACGCACGCGCATGTTTATATTAATGTTTTATTGTGTGTAAACTTTTCCCTGACTTATGCAAGTTTCTGCCCAGGTCTTAAACTTATTTAACACGTTCTCTTTCATCACTTTTTCCTTTTGCATCTGCAAAGATAGACATTTTTCTCTGAATGCCAAATAATATGGCTCTTTTTTTTACTTCTGTCTTGACTTTCCTTGTCCCACTTTGCACGGAAAAACAGAGAATGAAATTATTGGTGTCTGCCAAAGTTGGAAATTGTCTTTCGGGACATCTCGCTGCAAAAAACCGTCGTTTTGTCTATATCTTTCTGAATTTCCAAACAGTCGCCAACGTGTCATTTTGGGGGTACTTGCACATGAGGCAACATTTTTTCGGGCGTTATTACATTCTGACCCTAACCTTTTTCGGAACAAAATATTTTTCGTCACGCAAAATTTTCGAAAAATACCTACATACCTACACAAAGCCACTTAACACACACTAATGCAGGATGTTACACCATGTAGGTAGCCTACACAAATTCGGAGCTACCTACACAAAAAGAGGCATTTTAATGGCTTTTTGACGCTCTTTGCATGTTATCTTACTGAAGCTCTGTTTGTTTCGTTTAACATATCCAAGGCAAAAAAACTTTTTCGCATGCGAAAAAAAAAATTTCATTGGGGAAACAACACGTTTTGACGTGTCGTGTGATGTTGAAGCACCTGTCAAGGGGTTCTAAGCAGCCTGAAAATAGAGGTGATTTAGGTAAAAATCGGAGGAATGGCGGAATGATTTCAAAAATGTAGGCAACCTACATCGTGTAACATACAGAATGTTAATGCGTAAACATCGTTTGTGTAGGTATGTAGGTTGTTTTCACAAATTTTGTGCGAAGAAAATTTATCAGGAAGATGATTGTCGTGGTATTTCCCGATATTCCAGAAGGCCATGGAGAATAACATGGAAGGGGATTTTATTGTAACATCTAAATGCACGAAATAAACGAAAAAGGCTGTGCCTTTAGTGCCTGACACATTAGAGCATTTCGTGTCTTTCGATGTTTATATGACTTGACACATTAGTGTCCCGTTAAAATTGGGACGTCGGTATGTCTATACACTCGTTGAACAAGGGAAGTTGCCGACCTCACGGTTATTGGAAGCAACGGGCCAGCAGGCCTATTACCGCCATGTGGGCGGGATAGTAATAGTAGAAGAACTTGCCGAGCCACTTCAGCCGTCCTCGCTGGCCGTTGTACATCGCCAGCAGCGGTACTGCCAGCCAGCAGGCCAGGTGGACCATGCCGTAGGTGGGACTGTGGAAGATGAAAAAGGCGACGGCGTAGAGCGAGATGATGGCCATCATCCAGAGCATCTGCTTGTGGAAGCAGCCCCGATTCCGGCCTATCATGAGTATGGCCAGCGGGGCGGCACAACTCCAGTCGGAGGTGCAGGTGAGCAGGCAGGCCACCAACGTAACACCGACCTTCTGCCATCGGGCAAGTCGCTCCATGTCCCATACTTTCAGCAGTATCAGCCCCCAGAGCAGCGGCCAGGCGATGCTCGTGGCATTGAAGAGCAGGTTGCCGAGCGGGTTGAAGCCCGACATGTTGAAATAGCAGAAGGCGAAGTGGCTCACCACGGCCAGCATGAGCAGACGGCGTAGGTAGCGGCGGAAGTCGTGCGTGTGGTGATAGCCCTCGGCCACGAAGAATATCATCATCGGGGCCGTCAGCCGTCCGATGCAGTGCAGGAATATCTGCGTCGGTGTCTCTGCCTGCTCGTAGGTCTCGATGCCCACCCATGCCAGGTGGTCGATCGTCATGGCGACGATGGCGATGACCTTCAGTGCGTTGCCGCTCAGTCCTTTTTCCGTCATTACTCTAATCATAATGTTTACCTCTAATCATAATGTTTACAATGTTATCTGATTACTTGCCTATCATCCGTGGCTCCACGCGGTGCAGGTAGCGCAAGCCGCCCAATGCCTGCTGTACTGACACTGCATAGAGTGCCGTCAGCAACAGGGTGATTACGATTATTATCTAGTTCTTCATTTAAGTTTCGGGAGTTATAAAATGGAGTTAAATAAGAATTTATGCGCTTCGCGCAGGGAGTTAAGCCAACAAGTTGGCTGGACGATAGCTTTGGAAGCCAGTCTTCCATATTGTATTGTCCTTTTATAACTTCTTTGATGCTTTAGCACAAAGGCGCGATTGTAGTCGCGGAGCCATGAGCGAAGCGAGTTTACTTCCAATTTAACTTCCAATTTAACTTCCGAAAGTTGAGTTCTTCATTTTTTAAAGGAAACGGGGATGTACCCCGTCTCCTCGTTGTAATTGATATTATTTCTTCAGTTTAATTACGACCTTTTTTCCATGGTGGATATACACTCCGGGCTGGGTAGGCTTGCGGCCTATCTTGAAGCCCTGGAGGGTGTACCAGTCGGAATCGTTGTCGTCATCGTCAGCAGCGATGGTGCTGATACCTGTCCGTATTTCACTGAGGTCGATGACGTAGGGATCCCACGACGTGCCGATGTTGTCCTCGCTGACGTACATCAGCGAGTTGTCGATGTCGATAATCTGGCCGTCGATGCAGGAGCGCAGCGTCATGGGCTGGCCGGCCCCCTCGCCGCTGATGACGAGGTAGTAGAGGCCGCGGCTGCTGGCGCGGGCCGCGCCACGGCACTCGTCGCCGATGAAGGCGCCCACCTCGCAGGTGTCGACGGGAGAACCGTCGGCCGCGAGCAGGCGGATGACCATCGTCATGTTGCTGGGATAGAGGCCGAGTTCCACGGGGTGGAAGATGCGCAGCTCGTCCTCCTCAGCAGCGCGGCGCGGTGCTGCCATGCGTGCCTTTGCCGATGCCGCAGGATAGAGGAACGACTTCCCGGTGCTGTCGTTGGTGAAGTAGAGGTAGCCGTGTCCGCCCTCCAGGGCTTTCAGGCTGCCCTCCCAGCCGTAGGGGCCGTAGATGGCCACGGCGGTCTGGCTCTTCACGATGTCGCCCGTCTGCGGGTTGGCGGCTGCCAGCGCCTCGTCGACGGTCATCGTCGTCAGCGGCGTGTAGGCTATCCAGTTCCAGCCCTTCGAGAGCGTGACGGCGCGTTCTGCGTCCTCCTTCAGCTGTCGGCCCGAGACGGCGAGCAGGCTGTTCGGGGCCTCCTTCTTCGTGGTGGGCAGGCGGTCAATGCGCAGCTTGTACATGGCGTTGGCCACGGGCTGCAGCGTGCCGTTCCACTCGGCGCCGTTGTAGTCGCTGAACAGCGTGCGGTCCTTGATGAGCAGCTGCCAGTCGGCATAGTCGGCGAAGATGTGGTCGAGGTAGGGCGATTTCGGCACCACGCCGAAGGCTATCCAGTTCCAGTTCAGGTGTACGGGTATGAGCTGCTCCACGTTCTCGCTCTTCGTCCAGATGACGGGCTTGTCGAAGTTGCCCAGCATCTTGTCCTGACTGAAGGTGACGTCGATGGGGGAACCATCGACCGCAATCTGCGCGTCGGTGTAGGCCACACCCTGCGAGGCGTCCCAGATGCGGAAGGTCAGGGCCTTGCCCATGTCGGCTGCGGGGGTGTCCTTGCCATAGACGGTCATCGTCACGTAGGCTGCTCCGCGCACACGCTCCGGCGAGGCCACGCCTCGGCACTCGTCGCCGATGAAGGC
>DGTM01000037.1:0-17433 GCA_002394305.1 Prevotellaceae bacterium UBA4336 | reverse complement strand
ACGATGCTCATCTGGTGCTCGTACTTCGTCGGGTCGACGGCCCACTGCGGCCGTTCGCCGCGCACCTTCATCACGATGCGCATCGGCTCCTGTATGCCGTTGTTGCCCTGCAGACCGATGGTCGCGTCGTAGTTGCCCACGGGCACCAGCGGGTTCACCCGGAAGCGCAGCGTCTTCGTCCTGAGCGGGCTCACGTCGTCGCTGCGCTCGCTATCGACGAGCGAGAGCCACTGCGGCATATTATATAAGGTGTAGTACTCCGTGCTGCCGCTCTTGTTCTCGATATCGACGTCGAAGGTATAGTCCTCGCCGTACTTCTTGATGACGTTCACCGAGTCCTTCATCCACTTCAGCGTGTTCTGCTGCACGTATGCCGTCCAACGGATGGGCTGCGACTCGTTGCCGTGCAGGTCGCGCACCTTGTCGACAGTGATGTTGAGCGTGGTGCCCTCCAGCTGCCGCGCCGTGAGTCCGACCATCGACAGGTTGATGACCACCTTGCGGTCCGAAGCCACGGGCGTGGCGGTGAGCACCGTCTCGTCGGGCGCGTTCTTCAGTGGCGGCGTGAGGGCGATCAGGCTCGCCGTGTCGGCGGGCAGCAACATGGCAGCGGCCTTCGGAGCCATGTTCTCCAGCGCAATCACCTTCGTCGTGACGCCGTTCTCCTTGCCCGTCTTCTCGAAGGGATAGTAGGCCACGAGTCCGCGCGAATAGACGTCGGCGGTGTCTATCGTGTTGTACATGTTGCCGAGCAGGCGGCTCTCGCTGAGCGCGGCGTGCCAGATGCGTATCTCGTCGACGAGGGCCAGCATCTCGTTGTTCCTGCCCACGACGAGGCTTGTGCCCTGCATGGGCGGCACGTCGGCCTCGGGGATGACAGCCGTGCGCTGTCCGTCGAGGTAGAACGAGGCGGCCTGTCCGCGCACTACGTTCAGCGCGTAGTGGTGGTAGCGGCGCAGGTCGGGGAAGGCCTCATGGCTGGCCACCACCTGCGACTTCCCGCCGTAGTCCAGCACCAGGTTCTGCAGGCTGTCGAAGCGCAGGTGCAGGTTCGTCACCTCGTTCAGGTTCGTCATCGGGCTGTACGGGTCGGGTGTGGCGGTTTCGAACACCGTCTCGCCCTTCGGGTTACCGCTCTTGTTGTACCACATTTCTATGGCGTAGCTCTCGCCATCGCCGGTGCCCACCTGCGTGATGTCGGCCATGATGCCCTCCGGCTTGTTGATCATCAGCCCGTAGTTCTTGTTCTCCAGCTTCCACATATCCTTCACCACGAAGTCGTGCGTGTGGCGCAGGTCGCCGGCCACGGTGCCGTGGCCCTCGTCCATGGGCCAGAAGTTGGCCAGTCCATAGACGTAGCCGTCCTTGGCGTTGTACTTGTCCTCGGAGGCCAACGACAGGTCGCGGCAGTAGTTGTAGAGGCCCAGCGAGTGGATGTCGGCCTCCACGGGGCCGAGGTACAGGCAGTTGTCCGAGAGGTAGTGTACGGCCTGCACGTTCTCCATCGTCACCGGCCGGTTGCTGAACAGGTAGATGTTCTTCTCGTCCTGCAGGGCCAGCATGTTGAACGCCTTCTTCTCCGTGTCGTAGTTCAGGGCGAAGAACGTCCACTTGTCCTTCGGCACGGCGGCGTCGCTGCGGTAGGTGTTGTTGCCCATCGTCACGGTGACGTAGCCGTCGTCGCCGATGCTCAGGGCGAAGTTGTCGGTCTTCTCGCCTAAGTGCAGGATGGTGCCCGCCTCGTGCCAGTTCAGCCAGAAGTCCATGGCGAAGCTGCTGGTCAGGAACACGGGGTTCACCGTGCGCGGCATCATCTCCTCGAAGGGCACCAGCTGGTAGGCCACGTCGTGGTGTACCTCGCTGCTGTTCAGCTTCGCCGTGACGACGACGTTGTCGCCGCCCACGTAGCCCGGCACGATGTCCTCGTTGAACTCGATGGCCATCTGGTCGCCGTAGCCCAGTATGCCGTTGGCGGGAGCCGGCGTGTAGAGGTTGATGGGCCGCTTGCGGTCCTTGATGACGGCGGCCACGTCGCTATACACATGCACCTGCTCCGTGCCGTAGGGCGTGGTGGTGAAGGCGCGGAACTCGTAGTTGCCCTCGGGGTAGGCCAGGTTGCTCGTCATGTCGAGCGCCAGGCGCAGGTCGCCCGTCTTGGGCAGCAGCTTGTGGCTTAGGCTGTCGCGGCCAATCGTGTCGTTCGGGTTCACCCACCACGTGTGCAGGTCGGTCCACTGCGTGCTGCCCTGGAAGCGGTACTGCACGCCCACGTTCCTGAGGTTCTTGAACTGGCGGTTGAAGCCCTTCAGCTTCATCTGCAGCTCTCCGCCGGGCGTGTTGCTGTTCACCACAGGCTCGTCGATGGCAAGCTCCACGGGCGACGACGACGGCACGAAGTGCGCGTTGAGCGTCACCTCGCTGTGGATGTTGCTGGGTTCGTACTGCGATTCAAACCACAGCTTGATGCCCTCGTAGTCCAGGATGCTCTGGTCGGTCTGGCGGATAGTGAGCACCTTCGTCACCGACTCGCCGTGCTCCAGGTAGAGTGAGCGCCCGTTGATGGGCACGCCGTCCATGAGTATCTGCAGGCCGTTGGTGTTCGTCTCGTCCAGCACCTCCAGGCCGTAGCTGAACATGACGCCCTGGTGGGCGTTGCCCAAGTTGGTACACTGCAGCACCACGGTGGCCTCGCCGCCGGCGGGGATGTCGGTCACGGTGACGCTCGTCGACGGGTTCTCGCCCGGCAGGCCGATGCGCATGTCGGGCTGCTCCATCTGCTCCGTGCTGTTGCCAAGGGGCGTGCCCGGCTTGTAGTAGTGCGTCACCTCCTGCGGCTGGTAGGGGTTGTAGGTCTGTCCGCCGAAGACGCTGAAGAAGTCGCTGTACTTCTTCGAATCCGAGTGGTAGATGGTCAGCGACAGGTCGGTGTCGCGGTTGCCGTCCTCAATGTTGTATTCCCACTCGGTGAAGTCCTCGTCGATGGTGCCGTCGCCCCTGACAAAGCCGCCGCCGTCCTCGGTCTTAATCGATGTTTCACATCCTACCTTAGTAATGTTTTCACCATGGAAAGCGATGCTGGCGTTCGCTATGAATCCCATCTTCCAGTCGATGATTGTTTCGTGGTGTTTCGTTCCGCTTTCTCTTTTCGAGTAGCTGTAGGAAGAGCCGCCGTCGATGGAGATGTTTTCCTTTTTTTGCCCGGCGTTCATCAGGCTCACCTTATTCTCTTCGTTGTCGTAGATGGCCTGCTCCCACAGAGAGATTTGCGTGTTGCACCAGGCCACGCTGTCGCGCTGGAATCCCCCCGGGACGCCCGACGTCTCCCAGCTCTTGGGCGTTACCCAGATGTAGTCCTTGCCCTCTTCGTAGTTGTCCGCGTTCAGCCCCTTCCATGTCAGATAGACCGTTTTGCTGCCGTTGTTGACGTAGCTTCTGGCTGCTGCCTCCGAAGCCACCTCGGTGAGGAACTCGCGGCGCATGTCCTTCCACTTGGGAATCATGACCGTCTCCAGCTCATACTGGGTGAACTTGAACGCCGTGGCGATGGTATCGCCGAAGGCGATGGATTCCACCATCTTCACCTCATACTTCTTCTTTTCCTCGTTGTAGGCGATGAGGAGGCGGCGGCAGCCGCCGATGAGGTAGTTGAGGGATTTGCCTATATAGACATCGCCCGGCGCGCCCACGTAGGGCTTGCTGTCGCTGGTGGCGAAGTTCTCCGTGGTGGTCTTTACATACAGGCTGTCTTCGTTCCACGTCTTTTCCCAAGAAGTTTTGACGCCAGCATCCACTGAAGCGAAATTATCAATCTCAGTCAATACTAAAACCCCCACTCCTGCACCAACTGTTTCTGCAAGCCCAAAAAGGACGTTAAAGTCCAGACTGTATTCTCCATACGCCTTGCGCGTGTCGTAGAAGGTCTTGGTATGGGTTTCTCCCTTGGTCAGCTTGGTGGTCGATTTGGCGCCCTGCGGGTCGCGCAGCACGAAGTCCACCACGTCGGGGCCTTTGGTCACGAAGTTGTTGCCGTTGGTCAGCTGTCCTATCACGATGGCGTCGAAGTCGGCCACGTTGTAGGTGCGCTCCTTGCGCTCCAGGGCGATGCGGAACTTGCGGGTGAAGGGCTCCGTGATGTTGGGCAAGCCCGCCGTCCACGTCAGCTTGGCCTTGCCCTCGTCGTCCAGCGGCACCTGCTGCGTGGTCAGCTCGTAGGCCTGTCCGGGCTTGTAGCCCGTGCTCTCGTCCATCACCTTATAGATGATTTTCTGTATGGAGCTCATCTCGTTGGCCACGGTGACGTTGACGTGTGGCAGGGGGATGGTGTCGTGCGCCACCTTGTCCTTCACGTCGCGGTTCTCGTACACCTCGTAGGCATACAGGTTATAGACATTCGCCTGCCCCGTCCTGTAGATGGGATAGCCCACCTTGTAGAGCGGGTCGCGCCCCTTTTGGTACAGGTCATCGATTTCGATGGTCGTCTCGCCGTCCTCTGAGGGGAACGAGATTTTCTTCAGTCCGAAGAAGCCCGGGTCGGCATTTGCGTCCACCACGTCGAGCTGCGGCGGCGCGAAGTAGGTCTTCACCATCTTTGTGGTGTAGCTATACTTCACCCACACGGTGTCGGCGCTGTTTTCCTTCACCATCCGCACCGAGTCGCTGCGCATTTCCTTAATGCTGGTCAAGTCTATCTCCGGCAGCTCGGTGAACTCTATCGCGTCGTTCGACTCCACCTTGATGCTCTTCACCGTGTATTTCAGCGGCGGCAGCAGGGCCGAGAACTCGCCCGTCACGGAGTCGGTGTGTATGAAGATGTAGTGGTCCTCGCCGTTGCGGAAGCCGGTGTGCGTGTGGCTGTTCACGCTCACCGTGTCGCTCGCCCACGTGCGGTTCTGCTGGTGGGTCTCGGTGGTGCCCGTCTTGCAGTTGAACGACAGCTTCTCGCTGTTCACCCTCAGCGTAATCTTGGCCACGCCGATGTTGTTCTTCGACGGGCCGCCCACGATGCGCTCGTTATGGCCGAAGCCCACGCCCAAGGTGTCGCTGCGCTCGCCGCCGGCCACGCGGCCCACGAAGTTCACCAGCGTGGAGTCCTGGAAGTTGTAGGTCACGGCGTCGGCGAAGTTATACCTGCCGGTCAGGGGGAAGCGGCCGCCGGCCACCATCTTGTGGTTGTCGAGCTGCACCTCCACGTAGTGCTCGCCTATGGGCACGCTCACCTCGTAACGGCCCTCGTCGTCGGTCTGTACCAGCTTGCCGTCCTTCGACTGCGGCTGACCATCGACGTAGAGCACGGCACCCTCCACGGGGATGTTGGTGTCCACGTAGTGTACCTTGCCCTTCATGGGGAAGCTGGACACGTCCTCGAAGTCGATGTTGTTGGCCGTCAGGCTCGTCGGGCTGACGAACATCGAGCGCGTGCCGGGCGAGAACTCGTGGATGCCCATCATGGGCGACACCTCGTAGTTAGTGCCACCGCTCTGGAAGGGGATGCCCTTGATGATATAGTTACCCTTGCTGTCGGTCATGCCGTAGAGCTTCAGCCGCTGCGGACTGTTGGCGTCGGGCAGCACGTTGGCGCCCACCTCGGGGTGGTTCAGCTGGTAGAGGCCGTCCTGACAGGCTATGTCGAAGGCGTAGCGCTTCACGCTCAGGCCCTCGTCGAGGGGCCAGTAGAGCACCATGCCCTGCTCCGTGCCGCCCAGGATGCGGGCGTAGTTCTCCGTAATCTCGTCCTCGCTGAGGGCGCGCTTCCACAGGCGCACGTCGTCCACGTGGCCCTTGAAGCCGTTGCCCAGCGAGCGCGTAGCCGCCGGACCACCGATGCTCAGCGTGGGCAGCGTGGCCGTGGTGCTGCCCACGGCGTTCCACGTGGTGGCGGCAGCGGCCATCGTGGCCTTCTGCAGCGACTCCGTGCCGGTGTAGAACGTCCACGTGCCGCCGCTATAGACGGCTGCCACGTGGGTGAAGTCGATGTTGTCGAACACGAGGTTCTGGAACTCCTGCTCCGTCGTGCCGCCCTTCGAGCGGTCGATGGCATAGAGGTGGAAGCGGCCGCCCGACTCCTTCACGCCTATCTCCAGCGCGCCGGCTATCTGCAACAGCTGCTGCTGCGACGCGCCGCCGGCTGCCGTGCTCTGCGGGCGCGCCCACAGCTGCAGCGTCAGCGGCTGCTGGCCGTTGAGCACGCTCTCATACGTACTGCCGTCGGCACGCCACTGCAGGCCCTCGCCCTCGCCGTCGATGCGGCGCGAGAAGTACTGCGGCTGGTTGTCGTCGGTGGTGCTCGCCTTCACCAGGTTCACCCTTACGCCATCCACCGCCGTGCCCGAGCCGTAGGCGATGTGGCCGGTGATGGTGGCGCGGGCCTGCGAGAAGCCGGGCTTGACGATCATGTCGCTCTGCTTCAGCTGCTCGTCGCACAGGGCACCGAAGGCTTGCACCGCATACTCATAGTAGGTGCCGGCCTGGGCGCGGTCGTCGGTATATTCGTATTCGCTGAAGGTGCCGTGCTTGGAGCTGCTCAGCGTCACCCAGTCGCTCTCGCCCACGATGCGGCGCAGCACGCGGTAGTAGATGTCGTGCTCCCGGTCGGGACTCTCCACCTTCCACGCCACCACCACCTTCTGCTCCTCGGTGCCGGTGGTCACCGACAGGTCGCTGATGTAGGTGCTGGAGGGCAGGCTGGCGCCGAGAATGTCGGAGCGGAACTGGGTGTTGTTGACCATGACGCTCACGCGGTACTCCCTGGGGTCGCAGGCCGAGCCGGCGAGCCTCACCTCGGCGGTGTGCTTGTTGGGGTCCAGGCTGAGCTGCTGCTCCTCGGTCCAGGAGTTGCTGCTGCCTGAACTGCGGCTCTCCACGCTCCACTTCAGCCCGCTCAGGGGGATGTTGTACTCCCACGTCAGGTGTATCTTGTCCGTTTCGCTCTTGTCGTGCGACAGCGTGATGGGTATCTCCAGCTTGTTGCTGATCGAGGCCTCGTTCCACAGGTCGTAGTCCGTGGGCGTGCTGCCGTTGCCGTAGCCGGGCAGCTGGGCCAGGTTCTCCCTGTACTTGTTCTCCAAAACCGAGGGCAGGAAGATGACGCGGTAGGTGTACTCCTTGTTGTAGTCGATGCCTTCGTCGGTCAGTTTCAGCGACGAGGCGTCGCCGTTCAGCGTCTCCACCAGCGTGTAGTCGGTGGCAGAGCCGCCCTTCGCGTAGCGGATGACGTACCACTTGCCGTCGTAGCGGCAGTCGACGTTCTGTTCTTTATTGCCGTTGTAGCCCTTCGCCTCGTCCTGGCGCGTCCACGTCACGACGTTCTTCTTGTTCCACTTGTCGAACTCCACCGACACCGATTTCGGCCGCGTGAAGGGCTTCACGAAGAAGCCGTCAGCCCAGGGCTGGTACAGCGTGTGGCCCGTGGGAATCGCTGTATCAGAGTCATTGGGCTTCGTTATGCCACGGTATTCTACGAAGACCGGCACGGTGTAGGCGCCCTTGGCTTTGTCTGCCGACGGGGTGAGCGGCCAGTAGCTGTACGCCATGTCCATCTTGCCGTTCGTCTCGTTCGTGTAGGAAATCGCGCTGCCGTCGGCAGTGGTGAAGGTGTTGTTCCTCGAACTCTTATTGTCGTTGTCGTAGTGGTAGTACAGGTTCATGTTGTAGCCCTGCGCGTTATAGTTGCTGTTGCTCCGCTTGTCGGGCACGCCGGCGGCCTTGAAGGTCAGCATACCATCGTTGCCCCAGTCCACCGAGAGCTTGGGCATCGGCTTTTCAGTCTCAAGACCGCTCAATGTGATGTCTTTCTCGTATTCTATCCAGCCTGCATCACCCTTAATATCGTTGCTAGTACCATTATATTTCCACGACACCTTCTGTTTCATCGCGATGCGCTTCACACCGTCTTCAAATGCCTTGGTCGAGGGCGCGTAGTACACACGGACATTATTGTCTTCTATATTGCTAACCCATACCTTTCCCCAGGTATGGTCGACAGTTTCCAAGGGAGTATAGGATTCTTGCAAATAATCTTTCTTCCACTTCTCGACCAGATGCTTGGTGCCGTCGGATGTCACCAGATAAATCTCTCCTTCGTATAAGAATGTTGATATGGACTGATTATTTAAATTACTGCCCCAATGCACAGAAAAATAGTCTTGATTTACTTTGACGTGGAATCCCCAATAGAACTGGTCATTGTTGATGTCGAACTTATCTTTGGTTTCAAAATAGTCATAATTATAATTAGCTGCAACCATAATGTAATCAGAACAGCCATGACATCTGTAATTTCCTCCCCCAGCGTCTGTTTTGGTAAAATCGAATGAGTGCTGCTCCGCCCTTGCCTGCGGGCTGCCCCCGATGAGCAGGGCGAGCATGAGCATGAGCACATGCCAGCGCGTGGCCCTGCGGCTGCGCTCCGGCAGAAGCCTGTGCCGCAGCATCGCCAAAAGTTGTTGCTTACTTGTTTTCATTGTCTTTTCAGTTTCAGTTTGTTATACATTGATTTTTATAAGTTGTTCTATCTTGGTCGCTTCGCTCAAAATCTTTCAAAAATCTGATATAAAATCTTTCTGTCATCATTGCATCATTAAATCTTTCAGTCATCATTGCATCATTGTCAGATTTTGAACAAGATTTTGTCAGATCTTGAGGCCTTGGCCGACCATCTTGGTCGCTTCGCTCAAAATCCTTCAAAAATCTGATATAAAATCTTTCAGTCATCATTGCATCATTGTCAGATTTTGAACAAGATTTTGTCAGATTTTGAGGCCTTGGCCGACCATCTTGGTTGCTTCGCTCAAAATCTTTCAAAAATCTGATATATAATCTTTCAGTCATCATTGCATCATTAAATCTTTCAGTCATCATTGCATCATTAAATCTTTCAGTCATCATTGCATCATTGTCAGATTTTGAACAAGATTTTGTCAGATTTTGAGCGTAGCGACCCACGTCACATGAGCCGCACCTTCTCAATCTCACCACTTTCATATCGCACATACCATTCGGAGAACAAGCGGTCAGGCCCGAAGTTGATCAGTATCCCGTATCGCGTCTGCGTCAGGTTCATGTAGTTCCAGAGCTGGCGGCGGTGTTCCTTGTCGGCGAAGTTGACGGCTTTCAGCTCAAGTATGATGTTGTCGTTGACCACAAGGTCCATGCGGTACGTCTGGTCTAACTGCACGTCATCCCAGTATATCGGGAGGTACTTCTGTCGCTCCACCTTGTAGCCCTTCTGCTCCAGCAAGTACTTGAGGGCGGCTTCGTAGGCCGACTCCAGCAGGCCGGGGCGGTACTTGTTGTACACCTTCATAGCCACGCCGGTAATGTCGCGGAAGAACTCGAACCTCTTGTTATATTCGCTTATTGCGTCCATTGTTTCCTTTTGTTAGATTTTGAATATGATTTTGTCAGATTTTGAGGCCTTGGCCGACCATCTTGGTCGCTTCGCTCAAAATCTTTCAAAAATCTGATATAAAATCTTTCAGTCATCATTGCATCATTGTCAGATTTTGAACAAGATTTTGTCAGATTTTGAGCGTAGCGACCCTCTTATATGGGTCATGCGAACACCTCGCCTCGACGGGCGTCACCTGAGACCATACGGATATAAACGAAGTCCGCCGAGCCCATCCTTCTGCGGATGTCTCGGCGGATAATTTTCTTTTCTCTATGGAACGAAGCTCAGTACTCGATGAGTTCCAGCCCTTGGCTGCGGTAGAAGGGGAAGTTGTGGTCGCTCGACAGGAGAGGCATTCGCGCTGTGATAGCATGGGCGATAATCATGTGGTCGCTGGGGTCGCGGTGGTCGCCCGCCTCATTCATCTGTAAGCGGCTGTAGGCATAGCCCACATCGCGGCGGATGGGCAGGAACTCAATGCCGAGTTCTTCCTCCACAAACTTGAGCACGTCGGTAGATGTTTTCCACCGTTTGCTGAGCAGTTTCTTGTTGTTGAAGTGTACCACCAGTTCGCGCATCGACTCACAGCTGGCGAAGAGCACGTTCTCCTTGTCATCAATCAGGTCTTGCGCCCCTTTGCCCAGGCTGTCGATGTCGGTAAGCAGGTCGATGATGACACAGGTGTCGAGCATCAGTCTCATGGCCGTATAATCTTTTGTCCGTCCTTGTAGCTCTTGCACTGTGCCTGCAACTCAGGGTCAAGCACTTCGATTACCCACTTGTTCTCCCTGGCCACTCTGCCAGTTCTCGAAATCCGCTTCTTCGGAGCGGTCGTTGGTCTTACTGTTGTTTCCATATTTTGCGCTGTTTAATGATTCAACGGTGCAAAGATAAGAATAATTCCAGACATAACGCGCAAATCGCGAAGAAAAATATCCGTCTGTGTCTCAGTATGTCAAAGAACGCTTTTGGGTCTGCCCTCGCCGACCACTCGGCGACGGTGCCTATTACTGTTTCGTCAGCCTCAGACCCGTGGCCGCCACGTACTCACCCTCGGCGAGCAGTGCCTTTGCGGTGCCGCGTGTCGGTTCTATTTTTGAAACTATTAATCAGAATCAACCCTCCAATTCTCAATCTTGAGTCCTGGTATCCGCTCGAAATGTCTTACATTGTCAGTAACCACCGTCAAACCTTCAGCAAGTGCATGACCACCGATAAGCATATCGAACTCATCAATGAGTTCCCCTTTTTGTTGAAGATTGGCTTTGATTTGCCCATATCCATCAGCCTCTTCAGGCAGAGGCAACACCATGAAACGGTTTCGCAACATATTTATACGCACCATCTCTTGGTCAAAATATATCTGTTTGCTATATTTTGCCTTGTAAGCACCATAGTAAAGTTCCTGCAGCGACACTACAGACATACAGCACCTGTCGAAACCTGCATGTAGGATGCGGTTGATGACTGAGCGGTTGCCATGAACAAACTCTATCAAGATGTTTGTGTCCAGCAGATATTGCTTATTCTCCATCGTGCAGTGGCTTTAGGTTACGTTCTTCGAAATGGTGACTCTCACGTATCATCTGCTTGGCTTCGTCGGCAGTCATTGGATTGTCGTAGGGCGTTGCCAGAAACTGACGCACAAACTCTTCATCAGCAGTGAAATGCTGTTCCTCATCCTGCATCGTATCGACAAGATACGCTACAACTGTTAGTTTCTGTTCGCGAGTCATTCCTTTCATTAACCCCATATATGGTGCCATTGGGGTTGACATCATCTTTAAAATTGTTGTCATCGTCCTAATGTTTAAATATTATACCGTGTGCAAATTTACAATTTTTTTCGGAATTTCCTTGCATCAGAGGCAAAAAATGCATTATTCATTTTTCGTCAGCCTCAGCCCCGTGGCCGCCACGTACTCACCCTCGGTGAGCGTGGCCTTGGCCGTGCCGGTGTAGGTGCTGCCGCTGCCGTCGCTGACAGTGAAGCTGAACGTGCGCTGCGCGGCGGTGGGCAGCAGGGCGACATAGACAGCCTCTTGCGTCGTAGTACAGGTGACCGTGAGCGGCTCGGTGACAGTTGCGTCAGTAGCATGAACATCGTCTTGCGCCATGTTTACACCGATGCTGACGGTTGCCGTCTGCGGATATTTACCGGCATCACTGCCGCTACCGCCATAGCTGATGCTGAGCGACCGGACGGGGATGGCCTCATTTGTCGCCTTGTCAACGAACGAGAACTTGCACACCGTGAGCAGGCTCTTCATCTTCGGCATCGTGGCATCGGCGGCGGCATCGGTCACGGCGGTGACCTGTGCCTTGCCATAGACATAGTGGTAGTTCGTGGCCAGCCCGGCGAGCGTGCCGTCCTGCCCGCTGAGCGTGATGGTGTATTGGCTGTTGGTGGTGAACGTCGCGGCGGGATAGACCACGGCGAGGTAGTCGCCCTTACGACACTCTACGTCGCCCGTAAACTGTGAGGTGGCGGCGGTGGAGGCCGCCGTCAGCCTTCCGCTGTAGGGCGCGTCGCTATTACCCACCCTGCTCAGGTTGCAGTACGTCAGGGCGTCGCCCGCCGTCCACTTGGCCGTGAGGCCGTCGTCCTCGGTAAGCGAGGCACGTGTCAGCGCCTGGCGTGCCTCCGCCGCACCGCCTTCCGCCTCTGTGATGGTGAGGCGGCGCACCTTCACGCCGTCGTCAGCCGTCTGCGGCGCGTTGTCGTTTGTGGCCGTGTCATCATCACCCGAACAGGCCGTCAGCCCGGCCAGCATCATGCCGCCGAGCACAAAAAGCATCAGAAATTGTTCTTTCGTTCTCATAATGGATTAACGTTTTCGTTGTTTTTTTACTTGCTTCAGTCATTGTCCCAGATGCTGCGGCTCTGTGGGGCGTTGCTGCTGCCGCCTTCGTCCTGGCTGAATCCGCTTCCCGACTTGCCGTAGCCGGAAATCTCGCCGCTCACCGTGAGCAGCTGCTGCCGTGCGTGGAGGGCAACCACCCTCGCCGTCGGTGTCATGTACGTCTTCTTCATGGTAGTAACTGTTTTTTGAATGATCTGAAATTTGCAAACCGTTGGGGGAAAAAAATAATGCGGCTTCCCATACATTTCTGCAAGGAAAGCCTTATATTATGTAATGCGCGTATGCGCGTATATTAACAATGGTATTAACGCCAGTAGCGCTAATTGTGTATGTGTGTGTATGCAAATTTTCGAGACCGCCAAACATTTGCGCCGCAAATTGCGTCGCATTAACAATGTTTATATGTCCGTCTCGGTGGTGCATAAAAGTCGCTCTGTGGGTGTGGAGGGCGTTGAATTATTGCGGGATAGACCTGACGCGCTCAGGCTTTATGACGCGAAGATTGAAGAACAGACGGTAGTCTTTGAAGTTGTTAGTAATGACGATGCTGCACTTCTGCTTCCTCGCCAGCACATACTGCACATTATCCTCAATGTCGCCATTGGTCTCAATGAGAGCAGCATCAATGTCGCGGGCTACGAAATCGATGATGTTGAAGCGGTGCTGTAGTTCGCGGACTATGCGTACTATCTCGTCGTTCTTTTTCTTCTTTTGGAACATGGAGATGAGTTGCGCCACGCTGAGCGACGAGATGTAGAGCCGCTTGCCCGTCAGCGAGTATAAGTAGTGCAGGCAGTCGGCATCCTTCTGGAACCGCGCATCGCCGCTGTAGCCGCCCACAAGGACATTGGTGTCCACGAAGATGTGGTTGGGGTTGATGTTGCTTGCCTTGTGCGTCATCGTTCAGAATACCAGGTGTGGAAACTGTTTCTTCTCCTCCTCAGTCAGTATATGCACCCAACTGGCGGCCCAAATGCCTACGAGGTCATCTACGAGTTGACGGCGTGTCAGTCCGTTCTTCTTAAGGAGCAGTTCGACGACTCCCTTGCGCTCCTTCTCGATTTGCTTGTCTCTTTCGCTCATACCTTCTGCCTGTTTTTAATGAATACTCATGTTAAATCTGCGGTTTAGCAGCCTTTCGGCTGCAAAGGTAACAATTTTCAGGCAAAAAACCGCATGCTTTGAGAGTTTTAACGTGATTTCGTCCACAGAATCTGTCCTTTTTGTCAGGAAATTGTTATTTTAAAGGCGGAATGGTTCCAAAAACAATAAAATTCTATCACAATGAACAGAATGTTTTCGTTGCGTCGTGATGACGAGCGAGATACCCCAGCTGATGGGCCAGCGCAGCGGCGAGGTGACTATCCGAACAATCCGTTCATCAGGTTCACGGCATCCGCTTTTTTCTCCATCACCACGTCGGCATATATCTCCGTCGTGTGGACGTTGGTATGCCCAAGTAACTTGCTCGTCGTGTAGATGTCACCGCCAGCCGTCAGGGTCATGGTGGCAAATGTATGGCGGCTCACATGAAACATCATTATCAGCAGTGGATGGTCACTGAGAGAGAGTAGCAAAAATATTGGAATGACCAAAAGAATCGGTCACTCTTTTCGCTCCGTTGGCATTATTTAACCTCTCTCTGTGGGGCATAGCGTAGGGAGTGTTGGTAATATCCTTACCAATGGAAGTTGATGTACGATTTGGCACGAGCGTAACCTTCCTCTACTTTTCTGAGGTTCTCAGCCCGTTGTTCCTTGCTCATGTGCTCTACCTCCAGCCTTCGCATCTCGAAGTTGAAGGCATCCTCGCCCTTCAATACGGGGGTTTCTCTGATAGGTCTTGCCATAATAATGCGCATTAAGATGAATATTCGGTGCAAAGATACAAAAAAATATTGTAATTATGCTCCGATACGGAAGGAAATCTTCTTAAAAGGACGCATTTTGAGGTACATTTTGAGGTACTTATGCCTCATCAGTCTGTCATAATGCCCCCTATCTACACGTTTATGAAACTTAAATAAGGTCTGTTTCATCTATGAAGAAAGGCTCTCCCCGCGAAATTCTCGGACTTTTGCTTGCAGGTTTGCACAAAAAGACGTAACTTTGTGCGCCGCATCTGCCAACGGGACAACCGGAGGACAACCGGACAAAGAGAACGGTTTGGCACGGCATTTGTAGTACTTTAGCAGACAAGCATTAGCGCAACGAAGGTAACAGACAAGAAAGACATGACGACAAACTTCTCACTAGAAACATTCAACATACTGAACTTCAGCAAAGAAGAGGCCAGCCGACTGCATTGCGGCAGCGTGTCGCCCCTGCATCTTCTGCTGGGAATACTGCGCCATACGGACAACAAGGCCAAGCAACTGCTGGCTTATTATCTGCCAGATGGCATGACAGCCCTGAAGAGTCAGCTCGAGCAGACAGCACGGCAGCACCAGGTGCTCATCTCGCCTACGCCTGCCGACATGAACTTCGACACGCAGGCCAACCGCATCATGCGCCTGTGCCGCCTCGAGGCAAGCCTCATGAAGTCCGACAGCATCGAGCCCATACACATGCTCCTCGCCATACTGAAAGCCAACGACAACGAGGCAAGCGACATCCTGCAGCGACTCGACATCACCTACGAGAAAGCGAAGGCCGACCCCTCGCAGGAAGGCGGAAGCAGTCCCTACGCCGCAGGCGAGGGATGGAACGACGATGATGACGACGACGACATGGAGCCCGTTTCCGCCGGACTGGAAGGCAACAACGTGCCCGTGCGCGTACAGAAGAAGCAGGAAAGCAAGACCCCGGCCCTCGACAACTTCGGCACCGACCTGACACAGATAGCAGCCAACGGACTGCTCGACCCCGTCGTAGGCCGCGAGAAGGAGATAGAACGGCTGGCACAGATACTGAACCGCCGCAAGAAGAACAACCCCATCCTCATCGGCGAGCCCGGCGTGGGCAAGAGCGCCATCGTGGAAGGGCTGGCACAGCGCATCGTCGGCCATCGCGTCAGCCGCACCCTCTGGAAGAAACGCATCGTGGTGCTCGACCTCGCCAGCGTCGTGGCCGGAACAAAGTATCGCGGACAGTTCGAGGAACGACTGCGCTGCATCATCAAGGAACTGCAGCAGAACCCCGACATCATCGTCTTCATCGACGAGATACACACCCTCATCGGAGCAGGCAACGCAGCCGGCTCGATGGACGCCGCCAACATGCTGAAGCCAGCCATGAGCCGCGGAGAGTTCCAATGCATCGGCGCCACAACACTCGACGAGTACCGCAAGAGCATCGAGAAGGACGGCGCCCTGGAACGCCGATTCCAGAAGATACAAGTGGCACCGGCCTCAGCCGAGGAGACCCTGCAGATACTCCAGAACCTGCGCGAACGCTACGAGGAACACCATAATGTACACTACACGGACGAGGCCCTCGAGGCCTGCGTCAAGCTGACCGGAAGGTACATCACCGAACGCAGCTTCCCCGACAAAGCCATCGACGCACTCGACGAAGCCGGCAGCCGCATGCGCGTGCAGAACATCCCCGTGCCTGAGGAAATCCTCCGACTGGAGAGACTCGTGGCCGACCTCGACCGCAGGAAGCACGAAGCAGCCGAGCATCAGAACTTCGAACAGGCAGCCGACCTGCGCGACAAGTGCCTCAGAGTGCAACAGCAACTGGACGAAGCACAGCAGGCCTGGGAGAAAAGCATCGGCGAGGGCGAGCAGGCTGTGGTGGACGAACGCGTGGTGGCCGACGTGGTAAGCATCATGACCGGCATACCCGTGCAACGCATCGGCCAGGAAGAAAGCCACCGGCTGCGCATCATGAAGGATACACTCTGCCAACGCATCATCGGTCAGGACGAAGCAGTAGCCACCGTGACACGAGCCATCCAGCGCAGTCGCGTCGGACTGAAAGACCCGCAGAAGCCCATCGGCACCTTCCTCTTCGTCGGACCCACAGGCGTGGGCAAGACATACCTCGCAAAGTGTCTGGCCGAAGAGCTGTTCGGGAAAGCCGACGCCATCATACGCATCGACATGAGCGAATACATGGAGAAACACACAGTCAGCCGCATGGTGGGAGCACCTCCGGGCTACGTCGGTTACGACGAAGGCGGACAGCTCACCGAACAGGTGCGTCGCAAACCCTACTCCATCGTCCTGCTCGACGAGATAGAGAAGGCCCACACCGACGTCTTCAACCTCCTGCTGCAAGTGATGGACGAAGGCCGGCTGACCGACGGCAACGGCAACACCATCGACTTCCGCAACACCGTGGTCATCATGACCAGCAACTGCGGCTCGAAACAGATACGCGACTTCGGCAACGGCATCGGCTTCCAAAGCCAGACGGACACGACAGCCAGCAAGCGACAGAACCGCGACATCGTCAAGAAAGCTTTGCAGAAGCAGTTCGCACCCGAGTTCCTGAACCGACTGGACAACATCGTCTACTTCGATCACCTCAGCCAGGAGGACCTGCAGCGCATCGTCGACATCGAGCTGCGCCCCCTGCTGCGACGCATCAGCGACATGGGTCACACCCTCGAGGTCAGCCCCGAAGCCCGCGAACTGCTCGGCAAGAAAGGTTACGACATGCAGTATGGAGCCCGTCCCCTCAAGCGTGCCATCCAGGACCTCCTCGAAGACCCGCTCTGCGAAGTGCTCATGGAAGCCCCCTCCAACTCTCCCAAGAGCGAAGGCAACCTCCAGCTCAAAGCAGAAATAACAGAAGACAAAGAAAAAATAACCATAACTAAACAATAAAACTCAACTGCCAAACCCCTGTATGCAGTTCTCTCCCTTTGGGGAAAGTTAGAGAGGGGGCTTATTATGAAACAAGGTAATATTGGGGTTACAACTGAGAACATCTTCCCCGTCATCAAAAAGTTTCTCTATAGCGACCACGAAATCTTCATTCGCGAAATCGTCAGCAACGCCGTCGATGCCACCCAGAAGCTCAAGACGCTGGCCGGCAAAGGCGACTTCAAAGGCGAGATGGGCGAACTGAAGGTGCGGGTCAGCATCGACAAAGAGGCAAAGACCATCACCGTGAGCGACAACGGCATCGGCATGACGGCCGAGGAAATCGACAAGTACATCAACCAGATTGCCTTCTCCGGCGCCAACGACTTCCTCGAGAAGTACAAGGACGAGGCCAACGCCATCATCGG
>DGTM01000034.1:42519-84681 GCA_002394305.1 Prevotellaceae bacterium UBA4336 | reverse complement strand
TCCCCATGCTCCTACCCAATTTTATATATGAATAAATGTGTAACTTTGCCTTCGAATAACATTATATCAGTGATGGCAGTACATAATGATTTAGGACGTAAGGGTGAGGACATGGCTGCGGAGTATTTGCAGCATGAAGGTTATTGCATCCTGGCGCGTAATTGGGTGAACAAAGGTAGGAAGGAGCTGGATATCGTTGCAACCAAGGATGATGTCGTTGTCTTCGTAGAGGTTAAGACACGTCGCCTTGGTTCTCTCACTTCGCCGATAGATGCTGTCGATGCTCGTAAGCAACATCGTATTTGTATGGCTGCCGACTCTTTTCTGAAATCCTATCGTGTTGATTTGCCTTGTCGCTTCGACGTGGTTAGCATCATATACAACAATGAGTCGAGTAGAGTGGAGCATATTGAAAATGCTTTCAAACCTCGCTTGAAGACATATTAAGCGTCATAAATCCTCTTTAATGCCCTTTTACTATCACTGCTGAGAAAGTGTTTTTGAGTAGGAAGCCGTACTTTGATAAATTTTGTCGTTCAAGGCTTGCAAATCCTCGTAAAATGTCTTACCTTTGTGTGATTATTGACCATTAAGCTTTACGCAGATGACAGAAAATACGCCTCTGAATGACAGTATAACCCATCACCTTAGTCGTATGTACCAGGACTGGTTCCTGGACTATGCTTCTTACACCATCCTTGACCGTGCTGTGCCTCACATCACCGACGGCTTTAAGCCGGTGCAGCGTCGCATCATGCACTCCATGAAGCGCATGGACGATGGCAAGTACAACAAGGTGGCCAATATCGTGGGACATACGATGCAGTTCCATCCTCATGGCGATGCCAGTATAAAGGACGCCCTTGTCCAGCTTGGGCAGAAGGGGCTGCTGGTGGATTGTCAGGGCAACTGGGGCAATATCATAACGGGCGACGATGCAGCAGCAGGCCGTTACATCGAGGCACGCCTTTCGAAGTTTGCCCTCGATGTCGTGTTCAACCCCAAGACAACCGAGTGGAAGTGGAGCTATGATGGCCGCAACAAGGAGCCGGTGGCGCTGCCTGTGAAATTCCCTTTGCTGCTTGCCCAAGGTGCGGAAGGCATAGCCGTCGGCATGAACTGCAAGATTCTGCCGCACAACCTTGTGGAGATATGCGACGCTGCCATCAGCTATCTTCATGGCGAGGAGTTCCACCTTTATCCCGACTTCCCGACTGGCGGCAGCATTGATGTCTCGAAGTACAACGACGGTCAACGAGGCGGGTCTGTGCGTGTTCGTGCAAAGATTGAGAAACGCGACAGCAAGACACTGGCAATAACGGAGATACCTTATGGCAAGACAACAGGTACGACCTCAAAGCCGAGTACACTTATCGACAGCATTCTGAAGGCCAACGAGCGCGGAAAGATAAAGATTCGCAACGTGGAGGACCTGACGGCTGCTTCTGCCGAGATACTCGTCCACCTTACCCCCGGTGCGTCGAGCGACAAGACCATCGATGCCCTCTATGCCTGTACGGAATGTGAGATAAGCATATCGCCCAACTGCAGTGTCATTAAGGACAGAAAGCCCTGCTTTCTTTCCGTGAGCGACGTGCTGCGTTACAGTGTGGACAATACGCTGTCCCTTTTGCGGCAGGAGCGTCTCATCCGTAAGGGTGAGCTTCTGGAGAGCCTCCACTTCGCCACCCTCGAGCAGATTTTTATTGAGGAACGCATTTACAAGGATAAGGAATTCGAGGGTGCGAAGACGATGGATGCTGCCTGTGAGTGGATTGACGAGCGGCTGACGCCTTGGTATCCGAAGATGGTGCGCGAGGTGACGAAGGATGACATCCTGCGCCTGATGGAGATAAAGATGGCTCGCATCCTGAAGTTCAACAAGGACAAGGCCGAGGAGAACATCGCCCGCATGAAGGACGAGATAAAGCAAATAGACCGCGAGCTGAAGAACATGGTCGAGGTGACATGCGAGTGGTTCCGCTTCATCAAGGACAAGTACGGCAAGGAACATCCGCGCCTGACCGAGATACGCAACTTCGACACCATCACAGCCTCGAAGGTCGTGGAGGCCAACGAGAAGCTCTACATCAATCGTGCAGAAGGCTTCATCGGCACTTCTCTGAAGAAAGACGAGTTCGTCTCCAATTGTTCCGACATAGACGACGTCATTATCTTCTACCGCGACGGCACATACAAGATAGTTCGCATAGCCGACAAACTCTTCATCGGCGAGACGGAACGCAGCAAGAAGGATAAAAAGAAGGCAGAGGTCATCCACATCGCAGTCTTCCGCAAGAACGACGAGCGCACCATCTACAATGTGGTCTATCGCGACGGCAAGAACGGAGCATGCTACATCAAGCGCTTCAACGTCACGGCAGTGATACGCGACAGGGAGTATGACCTTACGGCTGGGACTCCGGGCTCACGCGTACTTTACTTCACGGCAAATCCCAACGGCGAGGCAGAGGTCGTGAAGGTTATCCTCAAGCCCAATCCAAAGCTGAAGCGTGTCTTCTTCGACAGGGACTTCAGCGAAATCATGATTAAAGGTCGTGGCAGCAAGGGCAACCTGCTCACCAAGCTCGAGGTCAACAAGGTGACGCTCAAGAGCCACGGCAGCAGCACCCTGGGCGGGCGCAAGGTGTGGTTCGACAGCGACATTAAGCGTCTCAACTACGACGGCCAGGGGGAATTCCTCGGCGAGTTCGACAGTGGCGACCACGTGCTTGTCGTGCTCACCGACGGACGCTACCATCTGACCGACTTCGACATCAACAACCATTACGAGGACAACATCTTCCGCATAGAGAAGTACGATGCCGACAAGGTCTGGACCTGCGTCTACCACAACAGCGCACAGTCCGGTTTCCTCTACATCAAGCGCTTCCGGCTCGAGGCGAACGTCCGCATGCAGAGTTTCATTGGCGAAGAGCCAGCCGAGAATCTGGTGCTCCTCACCGACACACCCTATCCCCGCGTGCTTGTCACGATGGGTGGAGTCGATGACTTCCGCGACCCCATCGACCTGGATGCAGAGCAGTTCATAGGCGTGAAGGGCTACAAGGCCATCGGCAAACGTGTCACGACACTTCATGTCGGCAAAGTGGAGGAACTGGAGCCGACAAGGACCCCCTCTGCCCCCCCCGTCGAGGAGGAGACTGCTGATGAAGAAGTCGACGTACATCCCGCAGATGCAGGCGAAGAGGATGTTGACCCCTTCGACGGCAAGAGCCAACAGGACGTGGCCGACGAGATGAACGGCCAGCTAAGGCTTGACTTCTAAAGGACACATATTATAATATGAGACACCTGTCGCTCGCCATCCTCCTGTGTCTTGCATCCGGTCTGGCTTCGGCACGACGTATTTACGTCAGCACAGCGGGGAATCCCTTTGCTGATGGCACGTCGTGGGACAGTTCGACGAGCGACCTCAATGCAGCTTTGACACAGAGCGAGGCAGGCGATACGGTCTGGGTGGCTGTCGGTACATACTACGGAGGCTTCCTTATGCCGGAAGGCGTGACCGTGATGGGAGGCTTCCTTGGAACGGAAACAGACGCCTCGCAGCGCCGCTTGCCATTGTTCAGCACGGAGCAAAGCATCCTGAGCGGCAAGCAGCAGTACCGTGTCCTGGAGCAACCGGAAGACTATAATGTCACAACGACATGGGACGGCTTCGTCATCACTCAGGGCATAGGGCAGGTGGGAGCAGGCGTGATGATTCGGGGGAACGGCATCCTGCGCAATTGCATTGTCCGCGAGAATACAGCAGGCGTGCCAGCCGTCGGCGAGTATCTGGCCGAGGAAGGTGGGGTAGTGCTTTTTGTTAATGCCTCGACGAAGAAAGGTGTCGTGATGAGCATCAAGGACTTTGGCCGACACTATCAGCATGCGCGAAGCAAGGAGGCTGTGAAGGCCTGCAGCGAGGGCGGCAAGACCGACTGGCGACTGCCTGCTAATAGCGAGATGCTCCATCTGACTTCTGCCGTGGGCGACGGCTTGTATGCTTTTACTTCCACCTACTATCTCATGGAGAAAGCCTTGAACCAAAACGGAGGCGAGACATTGCAGGGCAAGCACTACTGGACATCAAACACGTTGACAGAGAGCGGCACCACCGTTGCTTATTGCCTCCACACCACTAATGCACAGGCGGGGCGCATGAGCGTCTGGGGCTACCAGCGCATCCGCCCTGTGCGAAGCGTCACGCTACCGCAGGCGGAAGGCATCGGTGGCGGCGTCTTTGCCACGGAGGGAAGCACGCTGAGCGGATGCCTGGTGAGCGGTAACAAGGCAGGCGACGATGAGGACATCCATACCGAAGGCAATGTCCTCATTCAAGATACAGACGACGGGGCGAGGGGTTATTTCCTTGCCCGGACAGAACCATAAACAAAACGACGATGTTCCGCAGATTCCTTCTCACCTTGGTTGTTTTCATGTGCATGTTCCCTCCGGTAAGTGCCGGGCAAAGTGTTGTCACATCCGATGGCGAGGGCTGGACGCTCGAGAACGATGTTGTTCGCTTGACGTTGACGTTTCAATCGGGGAAGGGTATCGCTTTGACGGAACTGTACAATAAGGTTGCGGATTGCGCCTTGACGCGTACGGGCAGCCTCCTCTTTTCGTATTCCGGCCGGATGCTGTCTCGTTCGCAGGCTTTCCCGACATCTTCATTCACCTTTCGTGCCAGCGATGCAGAGTGGACGCCAGGCGGAAGCGAAGTGACAGACGTTGTCCTCTCCGAAGCCATTGACAGTGTTCACCTCGGGAAGCAACTCGATGTTGTGCTTCAGCGACAGGAGATGCAGGTCAGGCTGCGCTTCCAGATCTTCGACGAAGGCTCAGGCATTTATTATCAGACGTTCGTGAAGAACCTCACCGAAACGCACGACATTGTCATCGAGAACAGCGAAGTCCTTCGCCTCGACTTCCCGAACCTGGCGCACAACCTGCATTTCTTCGAGGAAGGAACATGGAAGAGTACATCGGGCGGCATTGAAGAGCCTGCCACGGGGAACAAGGGGAAAGGCGTGGCCCGCTGCCTTATCTGCCTTTACAACGAAGGCTACGGCTGGTATGTTGCTCCCGAGACGAACTGGAAGACGCAGTACGGGCCGGAGGTGAGCGGCAGCCGCGAGTCGCCATCCTACGAGTATATGCTCCGGCCTGTTGCGGTCACGACTGCCTGGAGCTCATCGAACAGGCGTTATGTCGTCGTGAAGACGTGTCCGGAATCCTTGCAGCTCACCCTGCGACCGCAGGAGGAGTTCCCTTACATCGGGGTGAACCTGACGGCTTTCAAAGGCGACATCGTCGATGGCAAGATGGCTGTCGAGGAGCACCTTCGCCGCCGTTTCCATTACCATAATACGACAACGTCCTTCATGATCAACGACTGGGATTGGTTCACCAGCGGCAACCGAACGACCAGCTACTTTACCCGTACCGTCTTTCCCTTGGCTAAGCAAGCCGGATACGACATGCTTCTCATCGACGACGGCTGGAACAACAGCACTTCGGACGGCAAGGGCCTGAACAACGACGGCCTTTCGCGCGACCCCATCACATCGAATACGCCCGGCATCCCCAATATGACAACCTTCGCACGCCAGGTGAAGAATGCCGGCTTGCGGCTGGGGCTCTGGTACAGTAACAGCGGAGGCAACCACAATGCGGGCAATGACTTGGCCGACCCGTCTGTGCTCGAGGCCAAACGCCAGAAGATAGAGACGATGATAGGGCAGTATGGGTTGAGCCATCAGGCTGTTGACCTGACGCAATACTGGCAGAACCTGGACGAGACAGACTACAGCGTGCCTGCCGACAATGTCTATCGGAAGCTCGTCCGCAGCCGTGACATGATGAACGGCATCGTCAGCCGACATCCCGAATACGAAGTGAAGGTGACGAGCGAGGTCGATGTCTATCCCACTCAGGGCGACCGCAACACCGAGCTGCTCCACCTTGTCGACAACGGTTGGCTCACTATCACGGGGGTGGACAGGAGCATCGACGCCCTCGGACTTCACTTCGGGCATCTGCCTCTGTCGGCAGTCTATGTCGGTGGCGAACCGACCACGCGTATGGACCTCCTCTATGCACTCCTGAGCGCACGCAACATCAAGTCGAAGTCCTTCCCGTCGGATTGGGACCGGGACGGCGTGGCGCGTATGGGGCAGCTCAATGCCTGGCGGCGCAGCCCTCGCGTTCGTCAGCTCACCGACGGCATGGTGCGTCCTGTCTGGTGGGGTGAAGGCTTCGACTCCAACGCAGCCTCCGAATGGAAGTCAGACCGCGGACCTTACATCTGGATGTATGCTTCGGAGGCGAAGGAACGTGCCCTTGTCTATGCCACGATGGGCGGACGCAACCTGCTCGAAGCGGAGACGCGCCGTTATCCCTTGCGTTGGCTCGACGATGCCAAACGCTATGCCGTGGAAGATGTCACGCTCGACGATACCGGCATCTTCACCTATGCCTTCGTCGGCACCTTTAGCGGCGAGGAACTCAACAGGCAGGGACTGCCCATCAGCATGGCGCAAAACTCCTCGCCGGCCAAGGCATTCTGGATACAGGAATGTGGCGAGGCACCCCTTCAGGTGCTTTTTGCCGACCAATTCGTCAGCCATTATGCCGCGACGATGTCTGCCGACGGTTCCCTTCACATTGAGGCCGACGGCAAGCCGAATGAGGAGGGCACCTTCATCATCTACGACAAGGAGGCAGACGACGCCATGCGCGTGCTGGCAACGAGCGACGGCGACGGCCGGTTCACCCTCGACGTGAGCGAAGTACACAACAACGATGTGCCTTATCCTGGCGCAAACATCGCGTCGTTGCGCTTCGAGCCGGAGGACTATCACGAAGGCGTCGAGAAGTCGAACAGCCAGATAACGCTCTCTTCCTACTTCAACGGCAATCCCGACAGCGAGGGCGGCTACAGCAGCGTCGCCACGATGAAGGCTGTGGGCGACTACGTCACCTATTCCTTCCCGATGCCCGTAGGCGGGACATGGAACTTCAGGCTGAACTACAAGCTCTCAAAGTCGAGCCGGGGCACGGCACGTTTCAGCATCATCCATGCCGATGGCACGGAGGAAGTGCTGGGCACAGATATTGACGAATCGACTACCGGAACGGAGAAGATGCAAACGGCCGACCTCGGAAATCATGCTGTGGAGGCAGGTTCCTTACGACTCCGCATGAAGCTCATGGGCGGCGGAAAACTCATCGGATTCAACTATCTGTTGCTCACACGCAAATAAACATTCCAGTTCCTTCGCTGGGACTTTCCACCCCGGTCCCGCGAAGACTTTTTCCTCCCTTCGCGGAGACTTTTTCCTCCCTTCGCGAAGACTTTTTCCTTCCATCGCGGAGCCTTTTCCTCATCCCCGTGGATAAAAACTTTTTCAGTGGCACGGAAATATATTTCAAAGGCTTGGAAATATATTTTAGTGGCTCTGAAATTTATTTCCAAGCCTTTGAAATAGTTTTGCAGCCCGTGGCGAGGAAGTTCTGTCCGAGGGCTTGCGGAGTTACTTCCCCGCGATTAATGAATTTTGAATTTATAAATTTTGTATTTTGAATTAAAAGCTGTATCTTTGCGCCCGCATTAAGGACAATGGAGATTCAGAAACTGCTGGGCATCTATGCCCGTCATCCCAAGGTGAAGGCTCTGGCGAAGGAGTTGCAGGACAAGTGGCTGACACCCGGAGGAGAAGGCACGAACTCCCCGAGGACCATCCGGCTGGCTGGTCTTCAGGGCAGTTGTGCACCGCTTGTGTTTGCCTCTCTCGTCGAGAGGGCGCCGACGGTGCTTGGCGTGCCGTACGTCTTTGTGCTCGATGACGAGGAGGAAGCCGGCTACTTCTACCACGACCTCGTGCAGATGTTGGGCGAGGTGGACGTGCTCTTCCTGCCGAGCAGCTTCCGCCGGGCTGTCAAGTTCGGACAGCGCAATGCAGGGCAGGAGATTCTGCGCACGGAGGTTCTGTCGCGCCTTTCGGCAGGAACGTTGCCCCTCTTCGTCGTGACGCACCCCGAGGCGCTTGCCGAGCTGGTCGTGACGAAGCAGAGCCTCAAGCAGCAGACACTGAGCCTCGGCGTGGGCGAGCGGGTGGACCTGATGTTTGTGCAGGAGACGTTGCTCAGCTTCGGCTTCCGCAAGACGGACTACGTCTACGAGCCCGGACAGTTTGCCGTGCGCGGCAGCATCATCGACGCCTGGTCGTTCTCCTGTGAACTGCCTTACCGCATCGACTTCTTTGGCGACGAGGTGGACAGCATTCGCACGTTCGAGGTGCACAGCCAGCTCAGCCGCGACCGCCAGCAGCGCGTCACCATAGTGCCCGAGATGAACGGCCAGGACATCAGCCGCGAGAGCTTCCTCAGCTTCCTGCCGCAGGATACCATCCTCGTGTTGAAGGACTTGTCCTACCTTTGCGAAAGCGTGGAGCACACCTACAACGAGGGGTTCAGCCAGCAGGCCATGGTCGTCAGCAGCCAGGAACAGGGTGAGGACAGCCAGGAGCTGAAGGCAGAGACTCTGCTCGTCAGGCCCGAAGCCTTCCGCGAGAAGGTCGTGGGCTTCCGTCGCATCGAGCTCAATCCCTCCTCCGTCCTCCCTAATCCCTCCTCCCTCATCCAGTTTCACACTCACCAGCAGCCAGTTTTCCACAAGAACTTCGACCTGCTCATCTCCTCCCTCCAGTCGATGCAGGAACAGGACTACGACCTCTATGTGCTGGCCGACAGCCGCAAGCAGTCCGACCGGCTGGAGAGCATCTTCCACGACAAGGAGACGGGCATTCGCTTCACACCCGTCGACCATACCCTGCATGGCGGCTTCAGCGACGACGACCTGCGCGTCTGCCTCTACACCGACCATCAGATATTCGACCGCTTCCACAAGTACAACCTGCGCAGCGAACGCGCGATGGGGGGCAAGGTGGCACTGACGCTGAAGGAACTGCAGCAGTTCGAGGTGGGCGACTACGTGGTCCACGTCGACTATGGCGTGGGGCGCTTCGGCGGTCTGGTGCGCATGCAGAACGGCGACAGCGTGCAGGAGGTCATCAAGATCATCTATTCGGGCGACGACACCGTCTACGTCTCCATCCACGCCCTCCACAAGGTGTCGAAGTACAAGGGCAAGGAAGGCGAGCCGCCGCGCATCAGCCATCTGGGGACGGGCGCCTGGGAGCGCATGAAGGAGCGCACGAAGAAGAAAATCAAGGACATTGCCCGCGACCTCATCCTGCTCTACAGTCGCCGACGCGAGGAGAAGGGCTTCGCCTTCAGCCGCGACAGCTTCATGCAGCACGAGCTGGAGGCCAGCTTCCTCTACGAGGACACCCCCGACCAGCTCAAAGCCACGCAGGACGTCAAGGCCGACATGGAACGACAGCGGCCGATGGACCGCCTTGTCTGCGGCGACGTGGGCTTCGGCAAGACGGAGGTGGCAGTCCGCGCCGCCTTCAAGGCCTGTGCCGACAACAAGCAGGTGGCTGTGCTCGTGCCGACCACCGTGCTTGCCTACCAGCACTTCCGCACCTTCACCAGCCGCCTGAAGGACTTTCCCGTCAAGATAGAGTACCTGACCCGCGCCCGCTCGCCGCAGAAGGCAAAGCAAGTGCTCGAGGGACTGAAGGACGGCTCGGTGAACATCGTCATCGGCACACACAAGCTCATCGGCAAGTCCGTGCACTTCAAGGACCTCGGCCTGCTCATCATCGACGAGGAACAGAAGTTCGGCGTGTCGACGAAGGAAAAGCTTCGCCAGCTGAAGACCAACGTCGACACTCTGACCCTGACCGCCACGCCCATCCCGCGCACCCTGCAGTTCTCCCTCATGGGAGCCCGCGACCTCTCCGTCATTCAGACGCCTCCGCCCAACCGCTATCCCATCCAGACGCAGATAGCTGCGTTCAGTGCCGAAGTCATAGCCGAGGCCGTCGGCTTCGAGATGAGTCGCAGCGGACAGGTCTTCCTCGTCAACAACCGCATCAGCCAGCTCCCGGAGCTTGCCGAGCTCATCCGTAAGCACGTCCCCGATGCCCGCGTTGCCGTTGCCCACGGGCAGATGCCCCCCGAGGAGCTGGAGAAGGTCATGCTGGCCTTCGCCGACTATGACTACGACGTCCTCGTCTCCACCACCATCATCGAGAGCGGACTGGACATCCCCAACGCCAACACCATCATCATCAACGGAGCCCACAACTACGGGCTTTCCGACCTCCACCAGATGCGCGGTCGCGTGGGGCGTTCCAACAAGAAGGCCTTCTGCTACCTGCTTGCGCCGCCGCTTTCCGCCCTCAACACCGAGGCACGCCGCCGGCTGCAGGCCATCGAGAACTTCAGCGACCTGGGCAGCGGCATCCACATCGCCATGCAGGACCTCGACATCCGCGGGGCGGGCAACCTGCTCGGAGCCGAACAGAGCGGCTTCATCGCCGACCTGGGCTACGAGACTTACCAGAAGATTCTCACTCAAGCCGTCACCGAACTGCGCAACGAAGAGTTCCACGAACTCTATGCCGAGGAGGTGAAGGAAGGAAAGGTCGTGGAGAGCACCAGCGTGGTGGACGAGTGCCAGCTGGACAGCAACCTGCCCATGTACTTCAGCGAAGACTATGTGCCCACCAGCAGCGAGCGCATGCTCCTCTACCGCGAGCTCGACGCTATGGAGCGCGACGAGGACGTCGACCGCTTCCGCTCGCGGCTCGTCGACCGCTTCGGGCCGCTCCCCCGGGAGGCCGAGGACCTGCTGAAGGTCGTCACTCTGCGTCGGCTCGGCAAACACTTCGGCTGCGAACGCATCGTCCTGAAGGCAGGACACATGCGCCTCTTCTTCGGGCCGGACGACAACAATCCCTTCTACGACGGGCGCATCTTCGGGCAAATCGTCGACTTTGCGAAAGCCAACGCCTACCGCTGCCACTTCAAGCAGGACAAGAGCAAGATAAACCTGCTCGTCGATGAGGTCAACGACATCAGCGGAGCCGTTGCCCTCCTGAAGAAGATAGCCGACAGTTAGCTTTGAATTTACTAACCTTGAACATTGAATTTACTAACGTTGAACTAACATCATGCTAAGCCATCTGACCATCAGTAACTACGTTCTCATCGAGGCACTCGACATCGACCTGCAGCCGGGCTTCTCGGTCATGACCGGCGAGACAGGTGCCGGCAAGTCCATCATCCTCGGCGCCCTGGGCTTGCTCATGGGGGGGCGGGCCGACTCGGCGAGCATCATGCCCGGCGCGGCAAAGTGTGCCGTGGAAGGCATCTTCAGCATCGAAGGCTACGGCATGCAGCCGCTTTTCGAGGAGAACGGCCTCGACTATGAGCCAGCGGAGTGCATCCTGCGTCGCGAAGTGACGGCAGCTGGCAAGAGCCGTGCCTTCGTCAACGACAGTCCGGTCAGCGTTGCCACTCTGCGACAGATAGCCCTCCGGCTGCTCGACATACATTCGCAGCACAGCAACCTCCTGCTCGAGAACCCCACCTTCCAGCTCGGCATCATCGATACCGTTGCCGGTCACTCCGACCTGCTCCGTCAGTATCGCGATTGCTATGCCCGTCTTGTGGAGGCCCGCCGACAGCTCCTGCAGGCAGAGGATGACTTGGCAAAACGGCAGGGCGACGAGGACTATCTGCGCTTCCAGCTCGACCAGCTCGACGAGTTCAACCCGCAGCCCGGCGAGGACGAAGAGCTGAGCCAGTTGCAGAGCGCACTCTCGCATGCGGAAGAGATAAAGATGGCACTTTCCGGCATCACCGGGCTGTTCGACGGCGATGCAGACGAGACGGCAGGCATCACCGATTCCCTGCGCCATGTGTGCCAGTCGATGCAGCAGATAGTGCGCGTCTATCCTGCCATCAAGGAATATCTGGAACGTCTGGAAAGCGTCAGCATCGAAGTGCGCGACATTGCCGACGACATCAGCCGCCAGGCAGAAGACGTGGAGTACAACCCCCAACGCCTGCAGCAGGTCACGGAGCGGCTGGACAAACTCTATGCCCTCGAACAGAAGCATCGCGCAGGTTCGGCAGAGGAACTCATCAGCATTGCCGCCGACATTCGTTCGCAGTTGGATTCACTGACAGACTCGGCCGACAGCATCCTGGCCCTTCAGCAGCAGATAGTCGCCGAAACGGAGCAGGCCACAAAGCTTGCCGCAAAGCTCTCCGCCGGTCGGGCGAAGGCTGCCAAGCAGGTGGAGAAGCTCATCCAGGAGACACTCGTGGCGATGGATATGCCTGCGGCTCGCTTCAGCGCAAGCGTCACGAAGTCCGATGAGCTTCTGCCAATGGGAACGGACGTCGTCACCTTCCTCTTCTCGGCCAATAAGAGCATAGCGCCCAGGGCGTTGGCCGACGTGGCGAGCGGCGGCGAGATGTCTCGTGTGATGCTCGCCCTGAAGGCACTGACCAGTCGGCAGACGCATCTGCCCACGATTATCTTCGACGAGATTGACACCGGCGTAAGCGGCAAGGTGGCAAGCTCTATGGCGCAAATCATGCAGCAGATGTGCAACAGTGGCGGACAGGTGCTCGCCATCACCCATCTTCCGCAGATTGCAGCGAAGGGCAATGCACACTACCTTGTCTACAAGGAGGACAAATCGGGGCGCACCCTCTCGCATATCGTTCAGCTCGACCCAGAGCGCCGCGTCACCGAGATAGCCCACATGCTCAGCGGCAGCACTCTCACCGAAGCTGCCCTGGAGAACGCCCGACAACTCCTGAATGAATAATGAAAGGTGAATAATGAGGGAATGAAGAAATTACGCGCATTCATCGAGCGCGAGGTGGGACTTCGTCTCCCCTCGTCCGCCACGGAAGCAGAGCAGGCTCCACTTGTGCTCGTCGGCCTTAGCGGAGGCGCTGACTCCACGGCCTTGCTGCTCCTCCTGAAGGAACTGGGCTTCAGGCTTCATGCCCTGCATTGCAACTTCCATCTGCGTGGCGCAGAGTCGGACCGCGACCAGGCTTTCGTCGAGGAGCTTTGCAGGCAGCAAAGCGTGCCCCTCTCGGTAAAGCATTTCGACACGAGGGAGGATGCCCGTCGGCGCGGCATCAGCATCGAGATGGCAGCACGCGACCTCCGCTACGACTGGTTCCGCTCTTTCCTCCGCTCCCCTGGCTGCCAGAACCTTGTTGCCGTAGCCCATCATCTCGACGACCAGGCAGAGACACTCCTTCTCAATCTGCTTCGTGGCACAGGATTGCGCGGAATGGCAGGCATGCTTCCTCGGCACAACGGCATCATCCGTCCGCTTCTTTGTCTCAGTCGCCAGGAGATTCTCCATTATCTTGAGAGCCGCAACCAAACCTTCGTTACCGACAGCACCAACAACGAGCGCGATGCCCTTCGCAATCGTCTCCGCCTCGACGTTGTCCCCTTGCTTCGCGACATCAACCCGGCTGCCGTCGAACACTTGTGTCGTGCCTGCGACAACGTGCGTCACAGCCTGCCTTATTATGTAAAAGGTATAGATAGCGCCTTCGCTGAGTCAGGCATCACGGACAACGCGTTCCCACTTCGGGCCCTTTCCTCCAGGACTTTGCTGCACGAATGGCTTGCAGACAGAGGCTTCAACGGCGCACAGGAGGAAGAGATGCTGAGGGCGGCAGAGTCGGAAACCGGCAGGATGTGGCATTCGCGTGACTTTACTGTTCTTCGCGACCGCGACGCTTTGCTCCTTGCCCCTTGCTCCTCTCTCCCCGGAGACGAGGCAAGCCTTCTGCCCAAGTTGCAGCAGGAGACTGTCCCCTGCATCGGTGAGACCGGTCCGCACATTGCCTACTTCGATGCAGACCTGCTTGGCGGACCCATAGAGGTTCGTCCCGTTCGCAGGGGCGATGCCTTTGTTCCCTTTGGCATGAAGGGGCGTAAGTTGGTAAGTGATTACCTCACCGACTGCAAGGTGAACCGCTTGCAGAAGGCCGGGCAGTTCGTTGCCACCTGTGGCGGCGACATCATTTGGCTGATAGGTCATCGCAGCGACAACCGTTTCCGTGTCGGCAAGAACACACGGCACATCCTGAAGCTGACCTGCATTGGCGAGCAATAGCTCAAAGAAGATTTCAGCTTCTTGATATGTTCTTGACGCCTTTTACCGTCCGGAGCTTCTTGATGATTTGTTGCAGGCGGCTGATGTCATCGAGCATAACGGTGAGGGTACCGCTGAAGAGGCCGTCGTGGCTGTCGATGCTGATGCTGCGGAGCAGCACCTTCTCTTCCTTGCTGATGATGTTGGTGATGTTGTTGACGATGCCGATGTCGTCGTTGCCGATGACACGTAGGGTGATGGGGTACTGCGTGCCGCGCTTGCCCGCCCACTTGGCTTTGACGATGCGGTAGCCGAAGCGTTGGCGCAGCTGGGGCGCGTTGGGGCAGTTCTCGCGATGTATCTTGATGCCGCCGCCGCTGGTGACGAAGCCGAAGACATCGTCGCCATAGACGGGTTGGCAGCACCGTGCCATCTGGAAGTCGATGCCCTTCAGGTTCTGGTCGATGACGAGGACGTCGGAACTTGCTCCTTGCCCCTTGCCCCAAGCTCCCTGTTCTGTCTGCATCACGAACTGGTCAGCGCTTTGTGTAGGAACGGTCTTCTCGGCCTCGCCGTGGTCGAAGCGTTGCTGCTGGGCGTAGGCTTCGAGCACCTCGTTCATTTCGAGCTTGCCATCGGCCAGAGCTGCGTAGAACTCTGTGACGATGCGGTAGCCGAGCTTCGTCATGGTGTGCATCAGGACGGGTTCCTCGTAGTCCAGCTTCTTGTTCTTCATCTTGCGTTCCAGCTCCTCCTTGGCAAGGAGTGCCTGGCTGCTCTCCATCTCCTTGAGGCTCTGCCGGACTTTAGCCCTGGCCCGTGTCGTGGTGACGATGTTCAGCCAGTCCTGCTTGGGAGTCTGGTTGCTGTTTGTCAGGATTTCCACCTGGTCGCCGCTCTGCAGTTTCTGCCGGATGGTGACGTTCTTGCCGCCGATGCGGGCTCCGACGCATTGGTTGCCCACCTTCGAGTGGATGTGGTAGGCGAAGTCGAGCACGGTGGCCCCCATCGGAAGCTTGAAGATATCGCCCTTCGGGGTAAAGACGAACACCTCGTCTTCCTTCAGGTCGAGGCGAAAGTGGTCCATGAGCTGTGCGTCATCGTTAGCCTCCAGGGCACTTCGTACGCCGGCGAGCCATTCCTCCACGCCGCTCTGTCCGCTCTTCACGCCTTTGTAGCGCCAGTGGGCAGCCAGGCCGTGCTCGGCGATGTCGTCCATGCGTTCCGTACGGATTTGCACCTCCACCCACTTCTGTTCGGGGCCGAGCACGGTGATGTGCAGGCTCTCGTAGCCGTTGCTCTTGGGCACGGAGAGCCAGTCGCGCATGCGTTTCGGGTTGCTCTGATACATGTCGGTGATGATGCTGAACACCTGCCAGCACTCCATCTTCTCGCGCTCGGGAGCCGAGTCGAGAATGATGCGGATGGCAAAGAGGTCGTAGACGCCGTCGACGTCGACGTGCTGCTTCTGCATCTTCTGCCAGATGGAGTGGATGCTCTTCGTGCGCCCTTTCATGTGATAGTGCAGCCCTGCCGCCTGCAACTTCTCGTCGAGCGGCTTCAGGAAACGTTCGATGTAGGCGTCGCGGCTGCGTTTCGTCTCGTTGAGCTTCTCCTTGATGTGGTAGTAGGCATCGTGTTCGAGATACTTCAGGCTGAGGTCCTCCAGCTCGCTCTTCAGCTTGTAGAGGCCGAGCTTGTGTGCCAAGGGCGCATAGAGGTAGGCCGCCTCCATCGAGACCTTTCGCTGGGCTTCGACATTCTCCGTGTTCTTTATCTGTCGCATGATGCAGACACGGTTGGCTATCATGATGAGGATGACGCGCATGTCCTCGGCAAAGGTGACGAGCAGGCTGCGGAAGTTCTCGCTGGAGACGGTCGCACTCTTGGCATAGACCTCGCGGATGCGCATCAGCCCGTGCAGGATTTTAGCCACCTCGTCGCCGAAGTCGCGGCGGATGTCGTCGAGGCAGGCTGCGCCACTCTTGACTATCGACCAGAGCAGGACGCTCAGCACGGTTCCCCTGGACAGACCGATCTCTTCGCCTACGATGATGGCTGTCTCCAGGTCCTTGACTATCGGATTGATGCCGAAGGCGTCGCGCTGGAGCTTTCCTGCCTCGGCAGCCCTGCGAAGGTACGCCCGGAGCTTCTCCTCGTCGCCTTCGCGGACGACATCGCTGGCAATGGCAAAGATTTGGCGCTGAGCGGCTTCTGCACGTCCGCGTTCCTCGTCGGTAAAAAACATATTGGCATCCATCGTATGATACATTATTTATCTTATGTATGCAAAAGTACAAAATAATCGACAAATAACAATCCTTTTTAAATAATATTTCGTACCTTTGTAGAGAATTTGACATTAACTAACAAACTACATAGACATGTTCAGCAAAGAAGACATCCTGCAGATGCAGCAGAAGGGAATCAGCGAAGCGCAGATAGAGGCGCAGTTAGAGAGTTTCCGCAAGGGGTTCGACTACCTCAGGTTGCGTGGAGCGGCAGCCGTGGGTAACGGCATCATTGCCCCCGGGGCGGAAGAGGTAGAGGCTTACGTCCAGGCTTGGAAAGACTATAAGGCAGAGGGGCACACCATTACCAAGTTTGTGCCTGCCAGTGGCGCTGCCAGTCGCATGTTCAAGAATATGTTCGAGTTCCTCGATGCCGACTACGACGTCCCTACTACCGATTTCGAGAAGACATTCTTTGCCCACATCCACAACTTCGCATTCTTCGATGCCCTGAACGATGCCTGCTTCCTCTGCGAGGGCAAAGGCGTGGATGCCCTCATTGAGGAGGGAGACTACAAGGCTGTCGTGGCCAGCATGCTTGGCGCCGACGGCCTGAACTACGGACAGCTGCCCAAGGGACTGCTGCAGTTCCATGCCTACGACGACTGTGCCAAGACGCCCGTGGAGGAACATCTCACCGAGGCTGCGCTCTACGCCAGCAGTAGGGGAGAGGCAGCAGTGCACTTCACAGTCAGCAGCGAGCATCGCGAACTCTTCCAGGAGCTCATCGAGCGCGTTCTGCCCGAGGTGCAAGACAAGTACAAGATAACATACAAGGTCAGCCTGAGCGAGCAGAAGCCCAGCACAGACACTATTGCCGTGGACATGGCGGGCATGCCCTTCCGCACAGCCGATGGCAAGCTCCTCTTCCGTCCGGGCGGGCACGGAGCACTCATCCAGAACCTCGACGACCTGGAGAGCGACATCGTGTTCATCAAGAACATCGACAACGTAGTGCCCGACCGCCTGAAGGCCGACACCGTCCTGTGGAAGCAAGTCATAGCCGGCATACTCGTCCAGGCACAGAAGCAGGTGTTTGCCTACTTGCGCCTATTGGACAGTGGCAGGTACAGTCATGCCGACCTCGAGGACATCATCCGCTTTGTCCGCCACACCCTTGGCTGCGACATGCCGGGCCTGAAGGAAATGGAAGATGCCGACCTCACCGTCTTCCTCCGCAGGAAGCTCAATCGTCCCATACGCGTCTGCGGCGTGGTGAAGAACGTCGGCGAGCCTGGTGGTGGACCCTTCCTGGCCTACAACCCCGACGGGAGCGTCTCGTTGCAAATCTTGGAAAGCAGTCAGATAGACAAGGACAACGAAGCCTACATGAAGATGTTCACCCAGAGCACCCACTTCAACCCCGTCGACCTCGTCTGTGCCATTCGCGACTACAAGGGTGAGAAGTTCCATTTGCCCGACTTCGTAGACCCTGCCACGGGCTTCATTTCGTATAAGAGCAAAGATGGCAGGGAACTAAAAGCTTTGGAGCTGCCTGGCCTTTGGAACGGCGCCATGAGCGACTGGAGCACCATCATGGTGGAAGTGCCCCTCTCGACCTTCAATCCCGTCAAGACCGTCAACGACCTGCTCCGTCCGCAGCACCAGCCGGAAGGGTGAAGCGTCTGCGAGGATAGAACCTAACCCCCATACCCTTGGCATTCGCTCTGAACGCCAAGGGTATTTTATATCGTTAGCAGGGAATTATAGTCTTCTTGCACACATTTTCCCTGTTCTGTTTCCTTATTTCAATTAAAAGTCGTACCTTTGCGACAAGTATTGCTCAATGTGTATGCCTTCGGGCGACACTACCCTGAGCGCAGGGTGGCGGTACGATCTTATCGGTGAATAGATAGTTGTATCTATATTCTAAAAGAGGTTCATACCAAAATTCCGACCAGAATAGCAACGAACCTCTGGGAATCGGGATACACCTTTTATTATAAGGTGTACCCGTTCCTATATGTTCGTTGCGAGGTCCTTGGTCGGATACCTGGTGTGAAGCATATAAAGGAACGTGGTACACTTTCTGTATACATGTTAGAATGTAGTCGTTTCACGCTTAAATCCGACCAATTATGAACGTAACGAACGATGAACAGGAAAAACAAGTAGTTTCGCGTCAGCGTGTGGCCGACCATGGCGAGGTATATACTGCCAAGCGAGAGGTCAACGCCATGCTCGATCTGGTGAAGGAAGAAACGGAGCGCATCGACTCTCGCTTCCTTGAACCCGCCTGCGGGACGGGGAACTTCCTTGTGGAAATCCTTAACAGGAAGATGGAGGCGGTGAGGAGGCAGTTTGCCCAGAACCGCTTCGAGTACGATCTTGCTTCGGCACAGGCCGTCAGTTCGATTTATGGCATCGAACTCCTGCCCGACAATGTGGAGAACTGCCGCCAGAGACTCCTTGAGCAGTACCTTGATACCTATCGACGGCATCTAACATCCGAAGCCTCTCCCGAGCTGCAACGATGCATCCGTTTTCTTTTAAGGAAGAACATCCTTTGCGGCGATGCCCTGACCATGCTCGGGCAGGACGACCTGCCTATTACCTTCTGCGAGTGGACCTTCATCGGCATGGAAGGCAGGGTGAAGCGTCGCGACTACGAACTGGCGGAACTCCTGCGCAACGTAGAGTTCGACAAACCCAAGCCCGGCGAATATGGCAACCTCTTCAGCGACTTGGACGAGCCTGTCTTCGTGCCTCTGCCCAAGAGAGAATACCCTCTGACTGACTATCTAAAACTTCCCGACTATGAGTAAGTTGAACTACAACCCCGATGTGCTGTCGTGCTTGGCAAACCTGAGCAACGACGAAGTGTTCACGCCTCCACAGCTTGCCAATCAGATGTTGGACATGTTGCCGCAGGAGCTGTTCCGTAGCCCAAAGACACGGTTTCTCGACCCTTGCACCAAGAGCGGCGTCTTCCTTCGCGAAATAGCCAAAAGACTGATAACAGGTCTTGCCGACGAGATACCCGATTTGCAGGAGCGCATCGACCACATCATGCACCATCAGCTTTATGGCATAGCCATTACCCGACTGACCTCGCTGATGAGCCGCCGCAGCCTCTATTGTTCGAAGAATGCAAGCGGGAAGTACGCCCTCTCGCAATTCGACACAGAAGATGGCAACATCCGCTTCACCGACCAACGTCACACGTGGCAAAACGGGAAATGCAAGTACTGCGGAGCCTCGCAAGAAGTCTATGACCGAGGTGACGACCTCGAATCCCATGCCTACGAGTTCATCCACACAGACAAACCTAATACATTATATAATAATATGACTTTCGATGTAATAATAGGAAACCCGCCGTATCAATTAAATGATGGAGGTGGGTCTGGTTCAAGTGCAAAACCTATTTATGATAAGTTCATTATTCAAGCAAAGAAACTTAATCCAAGGTATTTATTGATGATAATACCATCAAGATGGATGACTGGAGGTAAGGGATTAGATTCATTTCGAGAAATGATGATCCAAGATAGAAGAATACAAGTTTTACATGATTATCTTGATTCTTCTCAGTGTTTTACGGGGGTAAGTATTGAAGGAGGGGTATGCTATTTTATGTGGAATACGAATTATTCTGGAGAATGTGAGTATTATCTTCATCAATCAAGTGGAAACATTTTATACACGAGAAAAACATTGGACGAGGAAGGAACAAGCGATATAGTTATCAGAGATTCTAACTTAATAGGAATATTGAATAAGACGAAAAGTCTTAAAGAACTTACTTTTGATAGTATAGTGTCTTCAAGAAATCCTTTCGCTATTAGAGGAGATATTAAAACGCTTGTGTCTGATACGGCAACAAAAAGAAGAATATTATGTAGACTTGAGTTGAAGAGAAAAATTGTTCCGATAAAAGATTCCTTTAAGTTAGGCAGAGGAAAAGAATATATAGGAAAGTATAAATTGTTTGTTTCGAAAGCAGATGGTGCAGCAGGACAAATCGGTAATCCAATTCCTGCAAGAATAATAGGAAAAGCAGAATTTGGAGAGAAGGATATGATATGTTCAGAAACCTTTTTAGCTATAGGACCTTTTATTAACAAGGAAGAGGCATTGAATGTGGCATCATATATGCAAACAAAGTTTTTCCGACTTCTTGTGGGAATAAGAAAGAATAAGAATATGACTCAAAAGACGTATTCATATGTCCCCCTTCAAGACTTCTCGAAGCCTTGGACAGATGAGGAACTCTACAAGAAGTACGGCTTGACGGACGAAGAAATCCAGTTCATCGAGTCGATGATAAGACCTATGGAGTAAAGCCTCCCCTAACCCCTCCTAAAGGAAGTGGATTAAAACATAAGTATAACAAAAAGGTGCTCTTTGACAAGATTCTGATTAGAATGTTTGGAAGTTTCAGATAACCTCGCTATCTTTGCGTCGTTAAACTATATAACAATGTTAGAGTTTCAAGATAGTATCAATAAGCTGACTGCATTCAAACATGCTTCCGGCAAGCGGTTTGGCATAACGAAGCTCGGTATTTTCGGGTCTGTTGCAAGACGGGAAAATACCGAAGACAGCGATATTGACATCGTCGTAGAGGTGGAAAAGCCCAGTCTTTCACTCATGTACGAACTGAAGGAGGCTCTTAACAGCCTGTTCGATTGTGAAGTGGACTTAGTCAGGTTCCGTTCGACTCTCCGTCCTCTGTTCAAATCGAACATCTTAAACGATGTTGTGTATGTATAATGAGAGTTTAGAAATAAGAGACCGGCTGGAGGACATCCTTGAATCTATCGATTTGATTCAGGAATGGAGCAAAGGCATGACAGAAATGCACGACTTTATGATTTCACCAAGCCGTGTTATGGCTTTCAATGCCTGTGTGATGAGATTACAAGTGATTGGCGAGCATGTCGGAAAACTGCTGAAGGAAGAAGGCAAGCCCTTGGACAAATATACGGGAATACCATGGCATGCAATTTATGGATTGAGGAATGTTATTTCCCATGAATACGCCAATATCGACGAAGACATTATCATCTCAGCCATCAATGACGATTTGCCCAAGCTAAGAACTGTAATAGAGGAGCTTCTCAGACAATACACCTAATCAAATTCTTTAATGTGAGCGCCATAACAAAAAAGAAAAGTTATGGCAACAAACTATTTTCCTCGGAAGTCGGAGGCGGCTCCGACGATTTATGCCTACGAAGACAAGTACGACCCGAACCTGAAGGGACTGCTCAAGGTGGGCTATACCACGATTGGCGTGCAGGAACGTGTGCGCCAGCAGTACAACATCAAGCGCCCCGGCGAGCCGCCCTACAGGATACTCGTCGAGGAGAGTACCATGCGGCAGGATGGCTCCGCCTTCATGGACCATGAGGTGCATGACATGTTGAAGAAGATGGGTTGCCACCACATCGCAGGCGAATGGTATCGCTGCACGCCGCAGCAGGTGCGGGCAGCCGTGGTGGCCGTAAGGGAACGACAGGATGTTGCCTGGCATCGCGACAAGACCTTCGGGATGCGCGACGAGCAGAAGGCGGCGGTGGACAAGACAGCAGCCTACTTCGAGAGCTACGCCACTGAGCAGGGAAGGACGCCTCACTTCCTCTGGAACTGCAAGATGCGCTTCGGCAAGACCTTCACCACCTATCAGCTGGCAAAGCGCATGGGTTGGACACGCATTTTGGTGCTGACCTTTAAGCCTGCCGTTGCCCAGGCTTGGGAAGAGGACCTGATGACACACGTCGACTTCGAGGGCTGGCAGTTCATTTCCCGCAGTCAGGAAGCGACGATAGACTATCAGTTCGAACATGCCGACAAAAGGCGGCCGATGGTGGTGTTCGGTTCTTTTCAGGACTTCCTCGGCAAGAACACAGCCAGCGGCGGCATGAAACTGAAGCACGAATGGGCAAGGGAGTTCAACTGGGACTGCATCGTGCTCGACGAGTATCACTATGGTGCATGGCGCGAGAATGCCAAGGAACTGATTGGCGCAAGCGAGGACCTGGGGGGCGAGATAGAGAACCCCGACTACTTCGATGAGGACATGATTCCCATCACCTCCAACCACTACCTTTACCTCTCGGGCACACCCTTCCGTGCCATTGCATCGGGCGAGTTTATCGAGGAGCAGATATACAACTGGACGTACTCCGACGAGCAGCGGGAGAAAGAGAACTGGGGCGACAAGCCTGGCAATCCATACGCCGCCTTGCCTAAGATGGTGCTGCTCACTTACCAACTGCCTACGGAGATAACCCGTGTGGCAGAGGAAGGCGAGTTTGATGAGTTTGACCTCAACTTCTTCTTCGAAGCCACTGGGAAGGGCGACAAGGCTGTCTTCAAGCATCACGACGAGGTGCAGAAGTGGCTCGACATGTTGCGAGGACAGTACCTGCCTACATCCGTTAACGACCTCAAAGCAGGCAACAGGAAGCCGCCTTTGCCTTTCCTCAATGGCGACCTCTATTCCAACATGAATCATACGCTGTGGTTCCTGCCCAACGTGGCTTCATGCTTTGCCATGAAGAACCTGTTGGAAGAACTGCAGAACACCTTCTATCATGACTACCGCGTCATTGTCTGTGCCGGAACGCAGGCTGGGATAGGTCAGCAGGCTCTGCCTCCTGTGGAGAAAGCAATGGCGCACCCCGACCCGTTGCATTGCAAGACCATCACGCTGACGTGCGGCAAGCTGACGACAGGCGTCACCGTCCGTCCCTGGACGGGCATCTTCATGCTTCGCGACACGTCGTCGCCCGAGACTTACTTCCAGTCGGCCTTCCGTGTGCAGTCTCCCTGGACCATCACAAACAGCGATGGTCTGCATCCCAATCGTGTCGAGATACTGAAGAAGGTCTGCTATGTGTTTGACTTCGCCCCGAACAGAGCCCTGCGCAAGGTGTCGGAGTATTCCTGCCAACTGAATGTAGAGGAAGGAAACCCGGAGAAGTGCGTCGATGACTTCATCAAGTTCTTGCCCGTTCTGTGCTACGAGAACGGTGTGATGAAACAACTCTCGGCCAGCGACATACTGGACATGGCGATGGAGGGTACGTCGGCAACCCTGTTGGCCCGAAGATGGGAAAGCGCTTTGCTCGTGAACGTAGATAATTTCACGCTGCAGCGTCTGATGAACAACAAGGAGGCGATGGCAGCCTTGATGAAGATAGAGGGCTTCCGCTCGCTGAACCAGGACATCGAGACCATCATCAACAAAACGGAAGCCATCAAGAAGAAGCGCAAGCAGAACGAGGACGGTCTCACATCGAAAGAAAAGAAACGACTCTCCGACGAAGAGAAGGAAATCAAGAGCAAGCGTAGGCAAATACAGGAGAAGCTCATGAAGTTTGCTACACGTATACCCATCTTCATGTACCTCACCGACTATCGCGAGTATTCGCTGAAGGACGTCATCACGCAGCTGGAGCCGATGCTCTTCGAGCGTGTGACAGGACTGACGAAAGAGGACTTTGCCCTGCTGGTGAGCCTGAATGTGTTTAACGAAGCCTTGATGAACGATGCCGTCTATAAGTTCAAGCGCTACGAGGACAGCAGCCTGAGCTATTCGGGTATCGACCGACATGCCGGCGAGTCGCTTGTAGGCGGGTTCAGCACCGTCATCACACAGGAAGAATACCGCAATCATCATTAGAAGGGCAAAGAACCAGTGTGCCTGTGTTAAATAATCGTAAAAGTTGGGGGCGTGGCTATATATTATAATGTGCAATCAAGGGAAAAGTTGTATCTTTGCCGCGCAATATGAATTTGCAAAGCGACAATTAACTTTATTTATTAACTCTTTAATTAATCTGTATGGCAGATTTGAAAAATGTTGCTCCTCTGGAAGACTTCGATTGGGAGGCCTTCGAACAGGGTGACAGCAACGCAAACGTGAGCCGCGAGGCTCAGACAGAGGCCTACGAGGGCTCTCTGAACAAGGTAAGTGACCATGATGTGGTCGACGGTACGGTCATCTCCATGAACAAGCGCGAGGTGGTGGTTAACATCGGCTTCAAGAGCGATGGTATCATACCTATGAGCGAATTCCGCTACAATCCCGACCTCAAGGTTGGCGACACGGTAGAGGTTTACATCGAGAATCAGGAAGACAAGAAAGGGCAGCTCATCCTCTCTCACAAGAAGGCACGCGCAAGCCGCTCTTGGGACCGCGTCAACGAGGCTCTCAACAACGATGAAATCATCAAGGGCTTCGTGAAGTGCCGCACAAAGGGTGGTATGATTGTCGACGTCTTCGGCATCGAGGCATTCCTGCCCGGTAGCCAGATTGACGTCAAGCCCATCCGCGACTATGACATCTTCGTAGGCAAGACGATGGAGTTCAAGGTGGTCAAGATCAACCAGGACTTCCGCAACGTCGTTGTCAGCCACAAGGCTCTCATCGAGGCTGAGCTCGAGGCACAGAAGAAGGAAATCATCAGCAAGCTCGAGAAGGGTCAGGTGCTCGAGGGTACCGTCAAGAACATCACCAGCTACGGCGTCTTCGTCGACCTGGGTGGCGTGGACGGTCTCATCCACATCACAGACCTCAGCTGGGGCCGTGTCAGCGACCCGAAGGAAATCGTTGAGCTCGACCAGAAGATCAACGTCGTTATCCTCGACTTCGACAACGAGAAGAAGCGCATCGCTCTCGGCCTGAAGCAACTCACTCCGCATCCTTGGGACGCTCTCGACCCCAACCTCAAGGTGGGCGACCACGTGAAGGGCAAGGTTGTCGTGATGGCCGACTATGGCGCATTCATCGAGATTGCTCCCGGCGTGGAGGGTCTCATTCACGTCAGCGAGATGTCTTGGAGCCAGCACCTGCGTAGCGCTCAGGACTTCATGAAGGTTGGCGACGAGGTAGAGGCAGTCATCCTCACCCTCGACCGCGAGGAGCGCAAGATGTCTCTGGGCATCAAGCAGCTCAAGGACGATCCCTGGGAGAACATCGAGGAGAAGTATCCCGTTGGCAGCAAGCACATCGCTAAGGTTCGCAACTTCACCAACTTCGGCATCTTCGTTGAGATTGAGGAAGGTGTTGACGGCCTGATTCACATCAGCGACCTGAGCTGGACCAAGAAGGTTAAGCACCCCAGCGAGTTCACTCAGATTGGTGCTGAGATTGAGGTTTGTGTCCTCGAGATTGACAAGAACAACCGTCGTCTCTCTCTCGGCCACAAGCAGCTGGAGGAGAATCCTTGGGATGTATTCGAGACGGTATTCACCCTGGACAGCATCCACGAGGGTACCATCATCGAAATGCTCGATAAGGGCGCTGTTGTTCAGCTCGAGTACGGCGTGGAAGGCTTTGCCACTCCCAAGCACCTCGTCAAGGAGGATGGCACTCAGGCTCAGAAGGGCGAGAAGCTGCAGTTCAAGGTGATTGAGTTCAACAAGGACAGCAAGCGCATCATCCTCTCTCACAGCCGCATCTTCGAAGATGCTCAGCGTGCTGAGGCTCGCGAGGCAAAGAAGACAACCCGCAAGGCTGCTGCCCACAAGGAAGAGGCTCCCGCTATCCAGAACCAGGCTGCCAGCACAACGCTGGGCGACTTCGACGCTCTGGCTGAACTGAAGGCTAAGATGAAGGCCGGCGAGGAGTAATCCCTCCGGTAATTCATAATTATCAATTCACAATTCATAATTCTGAGGGCCGGATGCTTTCAGGGTTATGAGTTGTGAATTTTCTGTTTTTAAACGAAGTACGATGAACTTTGAACTGAACATACTGGGCTGCGGCTCGGCAAAACCGACACGTCGTCACCAACCCTCTGCGCAGATACTGAATGTGCGCGGCAAGTACTTCATGATAGACTGCGGCGAGGGGGCTCAGACGCAAATGCAGATGATGGGGCTCTCGATGGCTAACGTGGGGCACATCTTCATCAGTCACAATCACGGCGACCACGTCTTCGGCCTGCCCGGACTTATTGGTACGATGGACCTCCTGGGCCGTACTGCTGAGCTGCACATACATGGGCCGCAACAAGTGGGACAGCTCATCGACTTCCTGCTGCACACCTACTATGCCGACATCACGTATCGCGTCATCTTCCATCCCGTCGACCCCTCGCTCCATACGCTTGTCTACGAGGACCGGAGCATCACGGTCCACAGCATTCCGCTCGAGCATCGGGTGCCCTCCGTGGGCTACCTCTTTCGCGAGAAGCCGCTCCTGCCGCACATACGCCGCGAGATGATTGACGCCTTCCAGATACCTTTTAGCCAAATCAACAACATCAAGGCCGGAGCTTCGTGGACTACGGAGGACGGCACCGTTATCCCTCACGAACGCCTCACCACTCCGGCTGCTCCGCCGCGCTCGTATGCCTATTGCTCCGACACAGTCTATCTGCCTCAGCTCCGGGAAATTCTCCACGGCGTGACGCTCCTTTATCACGAAGCCACCTACCTGCACGAGCGGGCTCTCCGTGCCGAGCAGACGCGTCATTCCACAGCTCTTCAGGCGGCTATGCAGGCTCGCGATGCCGAAGTGGGAAAGCTTTGCATCGGTCATTTCAGCGCTACGGTCAAGGACGAAAGCCTCCTCCTGAAGGAAGCGCAGAGCGTCTTTTCCAACACGGTCCTTGCCCGCGAGGGACTCGTCATTGACGTTTAAGAACAGGCGCCCGGCTCTTCCGGAATATGAGGGTGCATTATTGTTAACGACAACCGCCTGCGCGAAGCGAAGAACACATTAAACGGATTAAACGGATTAGCTATGTGCTGACTATCAGCGTAGCATAAATCCGTTTAATCCGTTGTCTTATGATATCTGACGGTGTCTTGACGCAGGTTCGTACGTGTCCGTATGTGCCCCTTGCCGGAAGGGTGGGGCAGCGGTTGTTCCGCCTTTACCAGATGGTCACGCGCTCGGCCTTAGGCACGAACATCGGGTCGTCCTCGGTGATGCCGAAGGCTTCGTACCAGGCGTCGATGTGCGGCATCTGGCCGTTCACGCGCCACATGCCCAGCTGGTGCGGGTCGCTCTTGACGCGCTTCTGTATCTCCTCTTCGCGGATGTTCTGCCCCCAGACGTTGGCATAGGCCAGGAAGAAGCGCTGTTCGGGCGTGAAACCGTCGATGTCGGGCAGCGGAGCGTCCTTGGTGGCATTCTTGAAGGCTTGGAAGGCAACCATCAGTCCGCCGTGGTCGGCCATGTTCTCGCCCAGGGTGAGCGAGCCGTTGGCGTGCAGTCCGGGCAGCACCTCGATGCTGTCGTGGAAGGCCCGCATCACCTGTATGCGCTCTTCAAACTGCTTTGTGTCCTCCTCGCTCCACCAGGTGACGAGGTTGCCCGTCTTGTCGTACTTGCTGCCCTGGTCGTCGAAGCCGTGCGTCATCTCGTGCCCGATGACCACGCCGATGGCTCCGTAGTTGAAGGCATCGTCGGCCTGCATGTCGAAGAACGGCGGCTGCAGGATGCCGGCGGGGAAGCAGATTTCGTTGGTCGTGGGGTTGTAGTAGGCGTTGACCGTCTGCGGCGTCATGTACCATTCGTCGCGGTCGACGGGCTTGTTGAACTTCGTCCGGACCATGTCCTTTATCTCCCATTCGCCTACGGCAAGCATGTTGCGCAGGTAGCTGTCGCCGATTTCGAGGTCGCTGTAGTCCTTCCATTTGTTCGGGTAGCCCACCTTGACGTAGAAGGCGTCGAGTTTTTCGCGAGCCACCTTCTTCGTCTCGTCGCTCATCCACTCCTGCACGTCGATGCGCTCGCCGAGGGCTGTCTGCAAGTTGGCAATGAGCTTCTCCATGCGTGCCTTTGCTTCGGGCGGGAAGTACTTGGCAACGTAGAGCTGGCCGATGGCTTCGCCCAGTCCGCCTTCGACGGCTGCGACGGCGCGTTTCCAGCGGGGGCGGTCCTCCTCCTTGCCGCTCATCACTTTGCCGTAGAAGCCGAAACTGAGGGCGCGGCTCTCATCGTCGATGTAGGATGCCACCATGTCCAGGGCGTGCCAGAGGTAGATGTTCTGCAGGGCTTCGGGCGTTTCCTCCTTCAGCACCTTCTCCACTTCGTGGATGCTGGCGGGCTGTCCCATGCAGACTTCCTTCACGCCTTCCATGCCGAAGTTCTGGAAGAAGCTGTCCCAATCGATGCCCGGGAACTGCTCTTTCAGCTCGTCGTATGTGATCTTGTTGTAGTTGGCCTCGGGGTCGCGCAGCTCGGTGCGGCTCTTGCTGGCTTCAGCCAGCCGTGTCTCGATGCGCATCACGTCCTGGCAGATGCGCTTGGCATCAGCTTCGGCAAAGCCTTGGTGCTGGCAAAGGCTGACGATGTACTGCTGGTAGGCCTTGCGGATTTCCTCCGAGCGCGGGTCCTTGTCTACGTAGTAGTCCTTCTGTCCCAGCGTCAGACCGCCCTGTACGATGGAGACGAGGTTGTTCTTCGAGTCCTTCTCGTCGGCACCGATGTACATGCCGAACAGCCCCGGCACGCCTTGTCTCTGCATGCGCGGCCAGACGTCCTTGAGCCAGTTTGCCGTGATGTCCGGCTCGCACTGGTAGCCGTCGCAGAGCAGGAACTCCTCCAGGGCGCCCCAGTAGTGCTCGTTCAGGTTCACGCTGTCCATTGCCGAGTTGTAGAGGTCGGCTATCTTCTGCTCGATGGAGCCTTTTGCGTTCTCCTGGGCAGCCACGCTGTCGATGAGCGAGCGCAGGCGTTCGTTGTTGTTCTCCTGGAGCACGTCGAACGAGCCGAAGCGACTGTACTCTGCCGTCAGGGGGTGAGCTTTCTGCCATCCGCCTGTGGCGAACATGTAAAAGTCTGTGCCGGGCAGATAGGTCGTGTCGAGGTTGGCGAGGTCGATGCCAGAAGCCAGTTGCTTGCCGCCCGGTGTGCAAGCAGCAGCCATTGCCGTAAGGACAAAGGCTGTGATGAGATGATTCTTCGTCATTTTTGTTATTGTATTTAGTTTCTTTAGTGTTTTCTGGTTGTTAGTCACTTTTTAACCTTTTAACTCTTTAACCTTTTAACCTTTTAACTCTTTAACCTTTTAACTCTTTAACTCTTTAACCTTTTAACTTTTCATATCAGCGCCTCCCATTCTTCTTCGGCCTGCTTGAGCTGGGCTTTCAGGCGTCCGTGCTTCTCGTAGAGCGAGGTGTCCTGACTGCCTTCGGGCGTTGACATCTGGTCCTCGAGGATGCGGATGGCGGCTTCGAGCTGTGTCACCTTGTCCTCGGCCTCCTGCAGGGCTTTTTCTTTCCTCTTCTGTTCGCGAGCCAATGCTTTTTGCTCTGCATAAGATAATGCGCCTGCATTGGGCGTCGATGCTGCTTCCTGTTTGGAAGAAGGAGTGGGCGAGGACGTGTTCAGTTGCGTCAGGCTGCTTATATTCTTGTTCCTCAGATAATCGTAAATGCCGCCAAGATGCTCGCGAACCTTGCCGTCGGCAAACTCATAGACCTTCGTGACGAGGCCGTCGAGGAACTCTCGGTCGTGGCTCACGACGATGACTGTTCCGTCGAAGTCGCGGATGGCAGCCTTGAGCACGTCCTTCGAGCGCATGTCCAGATGGTTGGTCGGCTCGTCGAGGATGAGGCAGTTGACCGGTTCGAGCAGGAGTTTTATCATAGCCAGACGTGTGCGTTCGCCGCCAGAGAGGAACTTCACCTTTTTGTCGCTTGCCTCGCCGCCGAACATGAAGGCGCCCAGGATGTCGCGTATCTTCAGGCGGATGTCGCCCTTGGCGACGCGGTCGATGGTGTCGAAGACGGTCAGTTCGCCGTCGAGCAGTTGTGCCTGGTTCTGTGCGAAGTAGCCTATCTGCACGTTGTGGCCGACCTTGAGCGTGCCGTCGAAGGGAATTTCGCCCATGATGCACTTGACGAGCGTCGTCTTGCCTTCGCCGTTGCGACCGACGAAGGCCACCTTCTCGCCACGCCTTATCTGCAGGTTCACGCCGCGGAACACGCAGTGGTCGCCGTAGCTCTTGCCCACTTCGTCGCAGATGACGGGGAAGTCGCCGCTGCGCATCGAGCAAGTGAACTTGAGGTGCAGGGCGCTGTTGTCCACTTCGTCCACCTCGATGGGCACTATCTTCTCCAGTTGGCGTATCTTCTGCTGCACCTGTATGGCCTTTGTTGCCTGGTAGCGGAAGCGTTCGATGAAGGCTTTGGCGTCGGCAATCTCGCGTTGCTGGTTCTCCAGGGCACGCAGCTGCTGTTCGCGGCGTTCGGCATGGAGGGTGACGTACTCGTCGTACTTGACCTTGTAGTCGTATATCCTGCCGCAGCTGATTTCGATGGTGCGGTTCGTCACATTATTTATAAATGCTCGGTCGTGGCTGACCAGCACGACAGCCTTGGCGCTTGTCTGCAGGAAGTTCTCGAGCCACTGGATGCTCTCGATGTCGAGATGGTTCGTGGGCTCGTCGAGGAGGAGTACGTCGGGGTGCTGGAGCAGGAGCTTCGCCAGTTCGATGCGCATGCGCCAGCCTCCGCTGAACTCGCTCGTCGGGCGGTCCAGGTCTTCGCGACGAAAGCCGAGGCCTTGCAAAGTGCGTTCCAGTTCGGCCTGATAGTTCATGCCTCCCATCATCTGGAAGCGTTCGTTGATGTGTGTGAAGCTTTCCACGAGCTGCATGTACGCATCGCTCTCATAATCTGTACGCTCTGCCAGCTGACTGTTGAGGCTGTTGAGCTTGTCCTCCATCTCCGTGATGTGGTCGAAGGCACGCCCGGCCTCTTCGCGCACGGTCCGTTCGTCGCTGAGCACCATGACCTGCGGCAGGTAGGCTATCGTGGCGTCGCGCGGCACGCTTACCGAGCCGCTTGTGGGTTGCTGAAGGCCTGCTATTATCTTGAGCATCGTGCTCTTGCCGGCTCCGTTCTTGCCGACGAGGGCAATGCGGTCGTGGTCGTTTATCACATAGCTGACGTCCATGAAGAGCGGACGCGCACTGAACTCTACGCTTAAATTATCTATCGATACCATAGTTTATTCGAACTTATACGTTCCTTGCTCCACGCTGACGGTGCGCGAAGGCAGCTGGACGGTGGCTGTGCTGCCGACGGGGACGCGGACCTCCAGGCTGCGCAACTGCCCTTCGCGGCTGATGACTTTCGAGGAGAGCAAGCCTTGCGGCGTCTGCAGGGAGTAGGCGACGGTGTCGATGCCGACGGCAGGGACGGGCCGCACCTCGAAGTGTCGGTAGCCGGCCCCTGCTTCGGTGACGTTGACGCCTGCCAGCCTCCGTGCCAGCCACGTCAGGCCTCCGCCGTACATCGGGTGGTTGTGCGAGTTCTTGCCGTCCCATTGTTCCCACGTCACGGTGGCGCCCTGTGCTATCCAATGCCCGAAGCTCGGGTAGTCGGTCTTCAGCATGGCGGTCGTTGCCACGTCGTGCAGGCCGCAGTCCGTCAGGGTCTCGAAGAAGAATTTCGACGTGACGAAGCCCGTGTTGATGTGTCCGCCGTGCACGTCCATTATTTCGTGGCGGAGGGTCTTGACGACGGCTTCCCGACGTTCGGGCGGGACTCCCATGTAGAGGGCCAGGATGTTCGGGCCGAAGTCGCCGTAGCTGGCGGCATCGGCATCGTAGAACTTCCGGTGGAAAGCCTGGCGTGTGCGGTCGGCTATGGCTTGACATTCCGCCTCGCCCTCAGCGTCGCCCAGCACATGTGCCGCCTTTGCTGCATTCGTGGCGCAGAGCCAGAGGTAGAAGGTGTGCACTATCTCGTCGGACGGCATGCCGTAGGGCGGCACCCAGTCGCCCAGGTTGAGCCAGTAGCAGACCTCGCCCGACTCGAAGTTCCTCTTCTGCTGGTACATCGTGCCGTCCGCGGTGAGCCAGGTGAGCATGTGGCGCAGCTGTTCCCGCATGGGACGATAGCAGAGCTCGAGCTGCTGGCGGTCGCCGTACTGGAGGTAGTATTCCCAGGGTATGACGTTCATGGCTGCTCCCCAGGCTACGCCGCCGCCGCAGGTGGGTTGCCAGGGTGCTCCGTTGGGGACGTAGCCGCTCTCGGGGTTCTGCGCGTCGCGCATGTCGCGCAGCCACTTCTGGTAGAAGGCCGAGGCATCGAAGTTGAGCATCACCATTGCCGCGGCTATCTGTCCGTCGCCCGTGTAGGGGAGGCGTTCGCGGTGCGGGCAGTCGCTGGCGATGCAGCCGTGCATGTTGTCCATCTGCGAGCGTTGCCAGATGCTGTTGATGCGGTTCAGGAGTGGGTTGCTGCTGTAGAATGTCGACGAGAGGGGCACGTCGGTGTTCACGGCCTCGGCTTGTATCTGGCTGGCGGAAAGCTCGTTGAGCCCGCTGACGATGACCTTCGAGAAGACGTACCACGTGAAGCGGGGCGCGTAGGTCTCGGCTTCGGCTCCCTTGCAGATGTATTCCTCGATGCCGAGGGGCGATTCGCTGAGGTAGCGGACGCTGACCTTCTGTCCGGCCGCGCCGTGGATGTCCTTCAGCCGCACCCAGCCGGCTATCTCCTTGTCGAAGGTGACGACGCAGCCGCTGTCCGTTTGCTCCACGCTCAGGGGCTGCATGACTTCCGTGATGCGGTCGGTGGGCGAGGTGTGGGCCGACAGTTGTCCTACGGGCGCTTCAGCCAGGACGACGCTTTTCCAGCCGCTTTCGTCGCAGTCGGCCTCTGCCCATCGGGGTGTCTCGAGACGTGCATCGTAGACCTCGCCGTCGTAGACGCCGGTCAGGGTGATTGCGGAGGGACGTGTGAGCCACGACTCGTCGGTGCAGATGCGCTCGTGCGTTCCGTCGTCGTAGGTTATTTCGAGCTGGACGAGCAGACAGGGTTCGCCGAAGGCTCCGACGTGGTAGCTCGTGGAGCGGTAGAAGCCGTCGCCCAGGAGTGCGCCGAGGGCGTTGCGTCCCTGGTGTATTTGGTCCGTCACGTCGTAGCACAGGTAGAGCACGCGATAGGCTGTGAACTGCGGGTCGAGGGCAATGCCGCCCTTGTCGAGACCCTGGCGTGTGGTGTAGTTCGTGAAGTTGGGCACCAGGTAGTCGTCGCCGACGCGATGGCCGTTGACGTAGAGCTCGAAGTAGCCTCCGGCCGTGACGTAGGCCTGTGCCTTCGCTATCTTCCGGCTCACGCTGAACGCCTTGCGGAACATCGGCGCACCCTTTGCCTGCCGGGCCGTAATCCAGCGTGCGTGCCAGTCGCCGGGGCTGAGCAGGCCCATCGTCCAGTGCGACACGGGGCTCCACTTGGAGCGTTTGCCGTGCGCGTCCCACGTCTGTACGCGCCAGTAGCAGTCTTGTCCCGAGGTGAGCTCGCGTCCGCCGTAGGGGACCAGCGTGCTCTGGTCCGACGGCACACGTCCGCTGTTCCACAGGTCGTAGTCGCCTCGCCTGAGTCGTTCCTCCGACGTAGCCACCACGATGCGGTAAGCCGTCTGTCGCTCCCCGCGGATGCGTTCGTTCTTTGGTTCGTTGACCCACGACAGACGCGGCTGCGGCACGTCCACCACGCAGGGTTTCAGGTTGTGCTCCACGCGCAGGGAGCGGACCTGCAGGGCTGCGGCACCGGCGCCGACGGCCTGCGTCAGCAGCAGCAACGCGAGCCCAAGTATCTTCTTCTTCATGTTTCGTCTCCCGGTCTTTATGGTTCTGGCATACGCCATTCCCTGCAAAGTTACGGCTTTTTTGCTTTTCTGCCAAATTTTTGCCACATCCTTTGCCCTAACCCGGCGAAATAGGAAAATGCGAGGCTCGCAGCACAAAGTTTCCCCCTCCGTGTATACAAGTTTCCCGCCTCGCGGTACAAAACTATTTCAGTGGCTTGGAAATATATTTCCGAAGCACTAAAATATATTTCAAAGTCGCTGAAATATATTTCCAAGCCACTGAAATAGTTTTATGGCGTGGAGCGAGGAAGAAGTGACCGTCAGACGAGGAAGAAGTGACCGCCCTGTGAGGAGGAAGTATCTGCCCGGCGAGCGGTTTCTTCCGCTATTCGATGACCATGTCAAACTGGCAGAAGGGGTCGGTCTGGTGCGCCAGGTGTTTGGTCATGGGCGAGATGCCGAAGAGGACGCTGTAGGTCGAGGCCTTGATGGTCTTGCCGTCGGGCTGGAACTCCAGCAGGCGCAGCCAGCCGTCGCCACCGTTGCCTTCCCAGCCTCCGCCCAGGCATTGCACGTTGAACATCATCTGGTGTACGGTCTTGCCGGCTGCGTTCTTGTCGCAACGATATGCGTTGTTGCACTCGTGGTCGTAGCTGCTGCCGGGCTCTTTGCCGTCGTCGGAAGCCGGATGTCCGGTGTGTCCGCATACGGCCAGCCTGATGTTCTTGCACGGATAGAGCAGCTTTTCCCAAATCTCGCGTCCGTAGTTGCGCGGCTGAATCTTGTAGCCTTCGTTGTCCGTGTAGTTTGCCGTGCGCTCGCGCAGCAGGGAGTGGGTGAGGAAGATGACCGTGTGGTCGGCGTACGCCTTGCTTTCGCAGAGCTTGCGTGCCCAGGAGAGCACCTCGTCGCGGGGCGCCCATTCGGTGCCGATGACGAGCAGCTTGCCCCAGTGCTTGTCTTCAAACTCCCAGGCGGCATTCTCCAGCGAGACCTGTCCCATGCGGTTCGGCAGGGCAGCTACAAGGTGGTCGGCCGTCTTGGGGTTGCGCTCGAAGGTGTAGTATTCGGGGTAGTGGGTGAAAGGCTCGTCGCCACGGACGTAGCCGTACTCGTGGTTGCCGCCCGCGATGATGTAGGGCACCCGTCCGTCGAGGCGTTTCAGGCAGTGGCTCGACCACTCCCACATCTGCTTGCTCGTCTGGTTGAGCATGTTGCGGTTGCGTACGATGTTCTCATTCTGCTCCACGAGGTCGCCCGTGAAGAGCACGCCCTTGATGTTCAGGTTCTCCACGTTGTCGGCAATCCACGCCGTGCAAAGCTCGTAGAGAGGCTGGTTGATGTCGTACTTCGTATAGCCCTGCGGGTCGCCGAAGACGATGAAGGTGAACGACTCTGGGTTGCTGAGCTTCTGCCGGTCGGCACGGTGCTGGGCCTGGACCGACAGGCCGACGAGGCACAGCACAAGGGGGAAGAGGATTCGTTTCATGTTGTCAGGTATTATGATGTCAATGTTCTCTGGTTGGTTTCGTGCCACAAAGTTACGCATTTTTCTCCGTTCTTCCGCCCTCCGGCACGTAAAAAAGCACATCTCCGCCAGCGCTGCGGTCCTGCCCGATGCACGTAACCGCCATGCGTGCAGCGAATTTTCCCCCATTCCGACGCCCGCCTTTGAGGTCGGAAGGTCAGTTAATTATTATTAAATGTCGCAACCGTATGCATCTCCTTCAGTGCCTTTTTCGTAACTTTGCATAGTAAATACGCGCGAACACATAATTTATATATATATTACGAACCACAATGAGAAAGAGAATCCTAACCCTTGCCATTCCGGCAATGAGCCTCCTCGTACTGAGCCTGAGCAGCTGCGGAGGCAAGCAAGAGAACAAAGAAACAGCCAAGCAGGAAGTGACCGAAGAGCAGGAAGCTGACGAGCAGGAGAGCCAGCCGGCAGGCGACATCTTCTACTACACCAGCAAGCATCGTGCCGACAAGTACGAGCCGACTGAGGAGAAAATGGGCTTCGGCTCGACGATTCTCAGCATCAACACGAACGAATTCATGGGCAACAAGAACCTGCGAGAAGTGTGGGTCAGCCCCAAAATCAAGCACATAGCCAACAATGCCTTCGAGGGTTGCACCTCGCTCGAAAAGGTCCACTTCCAGGGAGACATGCCCGTCATCAACGATGAAGCCTTCAAGGGATGCTCCTCGCTCAAGAGCCTCAACGTCGATGTCTACACCATCGGCCTCGACGCCTTCCGCGGCTGCACCTCGCTCGAGACGGCTCGCTTCGGCGAACACATCTACTGGATTCGTAACGGTGCCTTTGGCGATTGCCGCAAACTGCGCAGCATCATCATGGCCATCACGATGGAAAAGCTCGAGGACGGCGCTTTCGACGGCTGCACAGGCCTTGAGGAATTCTCTATCCCCAACGATTTCAAGAACCGTATGTTCGGCCTCGTTCCCTCCGCCTCGAAGTGGAAGAAGGTCTATCTTCTCAGCACCGAGTACTACGCCATGCCTAAGAACTGCACACCCCAGAAGGGTTGCACGCTCTATGTTCCCGATGCCTTCCTGGCCCAGTTCCAGGCCGATGCCGAGTGGAGCCAATTCGGCAGCATCCAGCCCCTCAGCAAGAGCAAGTACTTCACGGCAGAAGGTTTCCTGAAGAAATAAGGACAAGGATAAGCAAAAGGCCGGGCTTCCGATATGGGAACCCGGCCTTTTTGGTAGTACAGAAGTGAGTTGTCTTTTCTGTATGTGTTGGCCTTAGCAGAGAGCCTGTGTGTCGAGGGCTATCATGAGTTCCTCGTCGGTGGGGATGCAGCAGACGGTGACGGGGCTGTCGTCGGCCGAGAGGATGGCTTCCGTAGCACGGCAGCTGCGGTTCTTTGCCTCGTCCATCTTCACACCCATGTACTCGAGGCCGGTCGTGGCACCTTCGCGAACCTCCCATTGGTTCTCGCCTGCGCCGCCGGTGAAGAGGATGATGTCGACGCCACCCATTGCGGCTGCATAGGCTCCGATGTACTTCTTGATGCGATAGGTGTACATCTCTTTTGCCAGACGCGCCTTGTCGTTGCCCGAAGCGATGCCTGCCAGGATGTCGCGGAAGTCGCTGCTCAGCTCGCTCACACCTGCAAGGCCCGACTTCTTGTTCAGCAGACTGGTGATGCCCTTCGTGTCGAGCTGGAACTTGTCCATGAGGTATGTGACGGCTCCGGCATCGATGTCGCCGCTGCGTGTGCCCATGATGAGGCCTTCCAGAGGCGTGAGTCCCATCGAGGTGTCCACGCACTTGCCATACTTCACGGCTGCGATGGAGGCACCGTTGCCGATGTGGCAGGTGATGATGCGCTTCTCCTCGGGCTTGCAGCCAAGGAACTCACAGACGCGCTGGCTGACGTAGCGGTGGCTGGTTCCGTGGAAACCGTAGCGACGCACGCCGTACTTTGCATAGAGCTCATAGGGCAGGGCGTACATGTAGGCATAGTCGGGCATCGTCTGATGGAAGGCGGTGTCGAACACGCCCACCTGCGGGATGTCGGGCAGCAGCGCCTTCACGGCGTTCACACCCTTGATGTTGGCTGGGTTGTGCAGGGGAGCCAGGTCGTTGCAGGCGGCAAAGGCTTCCATCACTTCGGGGGTGAGCCGAACCGACTTGTTGAACTTCTCGCCGCCATGCACCATGCGGTGACCGACGGCATCCAGCTCGTTCAGGTTCCCCAGCACGGCGTACTGGCCTGTCGTCAGTACCTCGAAGATGAACTGTACGCCCTCGGTGTGTTCCTTGATGGGGCGTTCCATCTTGTGCTTCTCGCCGTTGAGCTTGACGGTTATGAACGAATCGGGCAGACCAATCTTCTCTATGCCGCCACTGGTGATGACGGAGTGGTTGTCCATGTTGTAAAGTGCATATTTTATGGAACTGCTGCCGCAGTTGAGAACAAGAATTTTCATGTTTTTAGGTGAAGAGTGAAAGGTGTTTATTGAAGAGACGCTTTAGCCTGTTGTGCCTGGCAAGCTGTGATGGCTATCATGTTGTAGACATCGTCGACGGAGCAGCCGCGGCTGAGGTCGTTGACGGGGCGGGCGATGCCCTGCAGGATGGGGCCGATGGCCTCGGCTCCGGCAAGGCGCTGCACGAGCTTGTAGCCGATGTTGCCCACTTCGAGGCAGGGAACGACGAGTACGTTGGCACGGCCTGCGATGTCGCTGCCCGGGGCTTTCTTTGCGCCGACGCTTGGTACGAGAGCGGCATCGGCCTGAAGTTCGCCGTCGATGCTGAGGGTGGGGTCCAGCTCCTTGGCGCGACGTGTGGCTTCCACCACCTTGTCCACCACCTCGTGGCTTGCGCTTCCCTTGGTGCTGAAGCTGAGCATGGCGACGCGCGGCTCCTTGAAGCCGGCCACGCTGCGTGCTGTCTGGGCTGTGCAAACGGCTATCTGTGCGAGCTGATTGGCGTCGGGCATGGGTGTGACTGCCACGTCGCCCATCACGAGTACGCCGTCCTCGCCGTATTGTTTGGCAGGCGTAATCATGAGCATGGCACCGCTGACGCAGCTGACGCCGGGTGCGCATTTGATGATTTGCAGGGCCGGGCGCAACGTGTCGCCTGTAGTGGAGAGGGCACCGGAGATTTGTCCGTCGGCGTCGCCGCTCTTGATGATGAGGCATCCGAAGTAGAGCGGGTCGAGCACCTGCCTTCGAGCCTGTTCCTCGGTCATGCCCTTGTTCTTGCGCAGGCTGTAGAGGAGCTGGGCGTAGGTTTCGGTCTTGGGACTTGTGGCAGGGTCGATGATGGTTGCCTTTGCGATGTGTTTGAGCCCAAGCTTTTCGGCATGGGCATAGATGTCGCTGGGTGCACCAATCAGGATGATGTCGGCCAGGTCATCGGCCAACGCTCTGTCGGCAGCGGTCAGCGTCCGATCTTCCAGGCTTTCGGGCAGCACGATGCGCTGCTTCTGCGACTTGGCGCGAGCAATGATTTGTTCTAATAATGTCATAGGGAAATTTACGATTTAACGATTTAGTATATAAAAAGTGATTTCGACATTGGGGTGTATGTGGGGAAGCTCTGTCAGAATTTCCCCTTCATGAGTAGTGTCTCGAGTTCCTCGGCGGAGAGGTGCGTGCGCATCATGTCGGCGTAGGCGGCGCTGATGTTGCCGGTCTCTTCGCTCACCACGATGGCCAGTGCGTCCGACTCCTTGCTAATGCCCTTGGCGGCGCGGTGTCTGAGGCCGAACTCCTTGGGGATGTCCAGGTCGTGACTGATGGGCAGGATGCATGCGGCGGCTGCTATCCTTCCCTTGGCGATAATCATGGCGCCGTCGTGCAGGGGGCTGTTCTTGAAGAAGATGTTCTCGATGAGCCGCTGACTTATCTTGGCTTCCACCACCTCGCCCGTGCGGACGAACTCGGTCAGGGGCAGGTCGTTCTGCAGGATGATGAGGGCCCCCACGTGCTGCTTGCTCATGTTCATGCAGGCCATGACGATGGGGAAGATGGTCTCGCGCTCGTTGCGGAACTCTCCGTTCTGCTTGTGTCTGTCCATGCGGAAGAAGCGCAGGAAGCGATGGGCCTGCTGCCGGGCGCCGAGATAATAGAAGAAGTGACGGATGTCTTCCTGGAAGAGCACGATGATGGCAAGGGCGCCTACGCTGACCAACTGGTCGAGGATGCCGCCGAGAAGCTTCATCTCCAGCACCTTGCTGATGATGATCCAGCCGCTGATGAACAGCAGGACACCATAGAAGATGTTCACCGAGCGCGACTGCTTCATCAGCTTGTAGCAGTAGTAGAGCACTACGGCCACAAGGAAGATGTCCACCATATCCTTGAAACTAATGTTCGGCACCGAGGTAATTTACGATTTGTTGATTCACTACTTATTGCTTTTTCTCTCTAAAGGGGCATCGGTTGACCGTATTGTTTACCGCTTAGCATGCGGCAGATCTTGATGCACTCCATCGCTTCCTTCACTTCGTGGACGCGCAGGATGTGCGCCCCCTTTTGCAGGGCGACGGTGTGCAGGACGGTCGACCCGCCCAAGGCCTGCTCGGGTGTGGTTCCCAGCAGGCGGTATATCATGCTCTTGTGGCTGATGCCGATAAGCAGGGGCAGTTGCAGCTCGTGCAGTACCTCCAGGTTTCGCATGATGATGTAGTTCTGTTCGAGCGTCTTGCCGAAGCCGAAGCCCGGGTCGAGCAGGATGTCGCAGACGCCCATGTCGTGCAGCTCCTCCACTTTGCTGCCCATGTCGCGCAGCAGGTTGGCCATGAATGTGGCGTCGTCCGTCTCAGCGATTGGCGTGCAGTGTGTCAGCACGTAGGGAACGCCGAGCTCTGCCACCGTGCGGAACATCTCCTTGTCGAGGCTGCCGCCACTGATGTCGTTCACTATCTGTACGCCGTACTCCTCGCAGCACATCCTTGCCACAGAGGCGCGGAAGGTGTCGACGCTCACGATGGCCTCCGGTGCCTCTGCCCGAAGCACCTCCAGGGCTCCCCGCAGCCGCTGCATCTCTTCCTCTTCGCCGACGGGTGTGCTGCCTGGTCGCGTAGAGCAAGCCCCCACATCAATGATGGCAGCGCCCTCGGCCTGGATTTGCCTGATGCGCAGACGGACGGCCTCGGCTCCCTCGTGATGTTGGTAGAAGGAGTCGGGCGTGACATTGAGTATGCCCATGACTGTCGGCGGGTCGAGCACGAGCAGTTTGCCGCCGACATTGATGGTGTATGATGATGCAGTGGACAAGCTTTTGCGTTTATTAGCGTACAAAATTATATATTATTTAGTTTTTAGGCAAACATTTCAGAAATTATGTTTAACTTTGTAGCGTAAAACGAAACATGAAACACCAAATGAACATGAACATAGAGGAATTATATAGCATATACATGCAGCATCCGCATGTGACGACAGACAGTCGGCAATGTCCCGACGGCTCCGTCTTCTTTGCCCTTCGCGGCGCGACGTTCGACGGAAATGAGTACGCTGTGCAGGCGCTGCAGAAGGGGTGTGCCTATGCCGTTGTCGACAGGGCAGAGGTGGCGGCTCAGGACAAACGCCTCATCCTGGTGGACGATGTGCTGGGGGCTTTGCAGCAGTTGGCTGCGCATCACCGTCGCGTGTGGGGCGGCCCGGTGCTTCAGATCACCGGCACCAACGGCAAGACGACTACCAAGGAGCTCGTCAGCTGTGTCCTTGCCAAGGGCAAAAGGGTGCTCTATACCGAGGGAAACTTCAACAACCACATCGGTGTGCCGCTCACCCTGCTGCGCATCCGTCCCGGGGAGCACGATATGGCTGTCATCGAGACGGGCGCCAATCATCCGGGCGAGATAGCGGACCTGTGCAGGCTGGTGCAGGCAGACTGGGGACTCATCACCAACGTCGGGCGTGCTCATCTTGAGGGCTTTGGCAGCTTTGAAGGCGTGAAGCAGACCAAAGGCGAACTCTACGACGACCTTCGTCGGCGGGGCAAGCAGGTCTTCCTGAATGCTCTTGACAACGACATTCTGCAGATGGCTCTCCAGCGCGGCTTTACCCTTGGCCGGGATGCCCTGCCTTACGTGGAAGGCCGCGTCAGCCAGGTCGCTCCCTACTTGCAGATACAATGGCGTGCAGACGTCGACCAGCCTTGGCATACGGTCAGCACGAACCTGATAGGAGCCTACAACATCAGCAACCTGCGTGCTGCGGTCACCGTGGGCCTCTACTTTGGCATCTCGCCAGAAGAGATTGACGAGGCGCTGGCCGCCTACCGTCCCACCAACAGCCGCAGCGAGTTGCGCCGGGTGGGGACCAACAGTCTTATCGTCGATGCCTACAATGCCAACCCGTCGAGCATGGCGGCGGCCCTGACGAATCTTTCCCTTGTGGACGATGCACATAAGATGGTGATACTTGGTGACATGCGGGAGCTTGGTGAAGGAAGCCTAGAGGAACATCGTCGCGTCGTCAGGCGTTTGCAGGAGATGAACCTGGAGCGCATCTGGCTTGTCGGAGAGGAGTTTTGGAAGGCAGCAGCGGAAGGCATGCGTGTCTTCAGCGACGTGGAGGCTGTGAAGGCTGCCCTTGGGGAAGTCACGCCTCGGCATGCCACCATTCTCATCAAGGGCAGCAACGGTACAAAGCTGTGGCAATTGCCCGACGCCATTGCAGAGATTTGGAAATAAGAGCGGGCTCTTCGAAAATAAGAGCTGGGCTCTTCGGAAAAAAGCGTTAGGCTCTTCGGAAATAAGAGCCAGGCTCTTCTGGAAAAAGCGTTAGGCTCTTC
>DGTM01000034.1:37324-42385 GCA_002394305.1 Prevotellaceae bacterium UBA4336 | reverse complement strand
GGAAAAAGCGTTAGGCTCTTCGGAAATAAGAGCGTGGGGTTTGTTGTCCCGCTCCTTTCGGAGGCGGGGGATTCGTCAGGACAAGGATTCCTTTCCCGATGGGTCGGACGCGGGGAAGTGCCCGAAGACATCGCGATAGGCGTAGGCATAGTATTCCTCCGGCGCTATGCCCGGGTAGCGGTCGCGAAAGAGATGCAGGGTGGCTTCGCGGTTGCAGGAGGGTGCCTGTTGCAGGTACTTGAGGAAATTCGCCATGTCGTTCTTGCTGAGATAGCAGTCGGCCAGATAGGGGACAACGAACTTCCCTTCCTGTGTGCCATAGATGGTCCAGACATCGTCGAGCAGGTCGATGGCGCAGTCGTAGTACCCTGCGTTGCTGTAGGCCAGGGCGATGTTGAAGAGTGTCTCGCCTTGTTCGGGACTTTCCGCCAGGGCCGAGGCAAAGAAGTTCTCGGCCTGTTTGGTCTGTCCGTTCCATAGATATATCTCCGCTTCAGCAATGTCGAACTGCCACGACTGCTGTTCGCCGCCGATTTCTCTGGCCCGGGCCATTGCCGTCAGCGCTTCGTGGAACTTCTTTTGCCTGCTCAGGGCGTAGGCGCGCATCAGGTAGATTTGCGACAGGTCCGTTTGTCTGTCAGTCAGTTTCCGTGCATATTGCTCAGCCTTGGAGAGTAGCGCGAGGGCTTCCTCGAAGCGTTCCGTGCTGTTGTAGCAGATGGCCAGCGAGAGTTGTACGCTGAGGTCGTCGGGCTGCCTCTCGAGGTATTGCGTGTAATGCTGTATGGCCGTTGCCATCTGTTCGTCGCGCATGTAGGCATTTGCCTTCATGAGCAGGGCGTTGCTGTCTTGCGGATTGATGGCGAGCGAGTAGTCTGCGGCCTCCTGTGCCTCGGGATATTTCTCCAGGGCGACGTAGGTTTCGGCCAGCAGGTTCCATGCTTCGGAGTTGTAGGGCTCGTCGTCCAGGATGTCCTGAAGCAGGGGCAGGGCAGCCTCGTAGTCGTCGAGTCCCATCTTTATCTCGGCCTCCATGATGGGCAGGCTGGGATGTGTGGGGTACGTCTCCCGGAGCCTGGCCGTCCATTGCTCGGCCAGTTCCCATTGGTCGTAGTCCATGAAGATGGCAGCACAGTCGTAGAGGAAGGTGTCCAGGCTGTCCTGCATGAGTTCGGCCTGCTCGTCCAGGAAGGCTGAAGCCTCCTCTGCCCGTCCCTCCTTGATGAGGATTTCGGCCCGTACGTAGATGACTTCGCAGTCCTCCTGCTCGGTGATGCCGTCGATGATGGCGCGTGCCTCGTCGAGTTGTCCGTAGAACATCTTCTGCCGGGCCAGGAATATCTGTGGGTCGGGCGCGTCGGGATGCATGTCGATGGCAGCCTGTATGGCCTGGTTGGCTTTCTCGTCCTGCTTGCCGGTCATGTAGTATTCGGCAATGTCGGTCAGTTCGTCTGCCTCCAGATAGGGCATGTGTCCCTCGGAGACAGCCTTCTCGTAGCGATGCAGAAGCCGGAGGAAGTGCCGCGACTGGTAGTATCTGTTGTTATCTTCCATTGCCTTTCTTTTATGACTTTACTCGTGATGTTGGCTGACTAAGCAAGTGTCGTTGGCAAACTAACCACGTGTCGTTGGCTGACTAACCACGTGTCGTCGGGTTACTTCTTTGCCCATGTGTCCTTGAGGCCCACGGTCTTGTTGAAGACGAGGTGCCCGGGGGTGCTGTCGGTGTCCACGTTGAAGTAGCCGATGCGCTGGAACTGGAGGTAGGAGAGGGCGGGCATTGTGGCTGCGAACTCCTCGACGTAGCAGTTCTTCAGGACGGTCAGGCTGTCGGGATTGATGATTTGCTTCATGGCCGTCACGGCGTCGCAGTCCTGTGCCTCGCGGATGGCGGCCATCTCGTCGCGCGGGTTCTCCACCTTCCAGAGGCGGTCGTAGAGACGGACTTCGGCTGGGATGGCGTGCTGGCAGCTGACCCAGTGCAGGGTCTTGCCCTTTATCTTGCGGTCGGCGCCGGGCATTCCGCTGCGCGACTCGGGGTCGTAGGTGCACTGTATCTCCGTGACGCGGCCGTCGGCATCCTTCGTGCATCCGGTACACATTATTATATATGCGTTCTTCAGGCGCACTTCCTTGCCCGGAGCCAGACGCATGAATTTCTTCTCAGCCTCTTCCTGGAAGTCGTCGCGCTCTATCCAGATTTCGCGGCTGAAGGCGACCTCGTGGGTTCCGTCGGCCTCGTTCTCGGGGTTGTTGACTGCGGTGAGCTGCTCGGTTTGGCCTTCAGGGTAGTTCGTGATGACGACCTTCACGGGGTCGAGCACGGCGCTGACGCGGATGGCGCGGCTGTTGAGGTCCTCGCGCACGGCGCTCTCCAGGAGGGCTATCTCGTTGAGGGCATCGAACGTCGTGTAGCCTATCTTACGGATGAAGCCGCGTATGCTTTCGGGACTGTAACCGCGACGACGGAAGCCACAAATGGTCGGCATGCGCGGATCGTCCCAGCCGCTGACGAGCCCCTCCGTGACGAGGGCCAGCAGATTGCGCTTGCTCATGAGCGTATAGCTGAGGTTGAGCTTGTTGAACTCCGTCTGGCGCGGACGGTTGTCTTCGATGTTGTCTGTCTCTCCCTTATACTCCTTCATCCAAGTGACAAAGAGGTCGTAGAGGGGACGGTGCTCGACGAACTCCAGCGTGCAGAGCGAGTGTGTGACACCCTCCAGGAAGTCGCACTGCCCGTGGGTGAAGTCGTACATCGGATAGGCGTTCCATTTGTTTCCGGTACGAATGTGGGGAATGTTCATCACGCGGTAGAGTAGGGGGTCGCGGAAGAGCATATTCGGGTGGGCCATATCAATCTTGGCACGCAGGACAAGCGTTCCGGGCACAGCCTCGCCGCTGTTCATGAAGCGGAAGAGGCGGAGGCTCTCCTCGGCAGGACGGTCACGGAAGGGGCTGTTGGTGCCCGGCTTCGTCGTCGTGCCCTTCTGCTGTGCGATGACCTCTGCGCTCTGCTCGTCGACGTAGGCGCGGCCCTGCATGATGAGCCACTCGGCAAAGTCCCACAGCTCCTGGAAGTAGTCGCTGGCGTAGTACACGTTGTCCCACTGGAAGCCGAGCCACTGGATGTCGTGCTCGATGCTCTCGATGTACTCGGTGTCCTCCTTCGTCGGGTTCGTGTCGTCGAAGCGGAGGTTGCATGTGCCGCCGTACTGCTTGGCGATGCCGAAGTCGAGGGCGATGGCCTTGGCGTGCCCGATGTGCAGGTAGCCGTTGGGTTCGGGCGGGAAGCGCGTCTGTATGCGTCCGCCGTTGTGCCCCTCGGCCAGGTCTTTCTCTACTTTCTGCTCTATGAAGTTGAGGCTTCTCTTCTCTTCTGCATTGCTGCTGACTGTCTCTGCCATTGTGTGTGTATGTGGTTATGGAGTTGTAATTAACATGCAAATATACGTCGATTTTCCCATATAAGCAGCAAGGTGGGGCAAAAAAAGCGCGTTAATGTGCCAATATGCGAAAAAATCTCTCCCTCTCTTCTCACTTTTCGCGCAATTTATGCTACCTTTGCGCCATCTGACAAACCTGACACATAGATATGAAAGAGAGCAAAGAAACACTGAGCACACGCTTCCGCAGGCTCATCAACATGGGGCACGACAAGGCTGCCGAGGAGGAGACGATAGCCGGCATAGCTGAGGGTGTCGGCTTCCAGGGCGCCAAGCTCTGGATTCTGGTGCTGGCTATCTTCACGGCTTCGCTTGGCCTGAACACCAACAGCACAGCGGTCATCATCGGCGCGATGCTCATCTCTCCGCTCATGGGGCCTATCATCGGCATGGGGCTTGGCGTGGGCATCTACGACTTTCCGCTCTTCAAGCGTGCCTTCCGCAACTACCTCGTCGCCACTCTCTTCAGCGTGACGACGGCTACGGTCTACTTCCTGATAACGCCCATCACAGAGGCTCAGTCGGAACTGCTGGCACGCACTTCGCCCACCATCTACGACGTGGCGATTGCCATCTGCGGCGGTCTGGCCGGCATCATCGCGCTGAGCAGCAAGAGCCAGCGCACGGGCAACGTCATTCCGGGCGTTGCCATCGCCACAGCCCTGATGCCGCCCCTCTGCACAGTCGGCTTCGGCATCGCCACCGCCAACTGGCACTATGCCGCCGGAGCCTTGTACCTCTACCTCATCAACACCATCTTCATTGCCCTGAGCACGTACGTCGGCGTCAGCTTCATCATGCGTTTCCACAAGCAGACGCTGATAGACAAGCGACAGGCGAAGAAGGTCCATCGCTACATTACGACGATTGCCGTGCTCACCATCGTGCCGAGCATCTTCATCACCATCGGCATCGTGCAGAGAACTATCTACGAGCAGCGGGTGCAGCAGTTCATCCACGAGGCCCTGAACTTCGAGAACACACAGGTGCTGAGCCACGCCGTGGACTACCATAACCACGATATCCGCGTCGTCATTTACGGCGAGGAGGTGGACTCCCTGCACATCGAGGAAGCCCGGAGGATGCTGTCTGCCTATCGGCTGAAAGGGTCCTCCCTGCAGGTCGTGCAGTCGAGGTCGGGCCTCAAGACGGGCGATGTGCAGTCGCTCATCATGAGCCAGAGACGCGAGAAGGAGAAGAGTGCCGAGCTGTTGTCCATTGCCGAGAACAACTTGCGCAAGGCCGAGAAGAACCTGTCCGTGTATCAGGAACCGGAGAGCCTGGCGCAGGAGATACTGCCCGAGCTGAGGATTCTGTTCCCGCAGGTGCTTTCCCTGAGCATGGCCTTAGGCACGACGGCAGTTCAGACGGACTCTACGCAGACCGAGGAGAAGGAGCACCTCGCTATCGTCCGCACAAGCCATCCTCTGCAGAAAGCCAACCTGTCGCTTTTGCAGGAATGGCTCCGCAAGCGTACGTCGTACTCCGAACTACGCATCGTCGTGGAGTGACGGCATCGCAGCCCTGTGCTCTTCCGAAATAAGCGCTAGGCTCTTCCGAAATAAGCGCTAGGCTCTTCTGAAATAAGAGCGTGGCTCTTCCGAAATAAGCGCTAGGC
>DGTM01000034.1:0-37254 GCA_002394305.1 Prevotellaceae bacterium UBA4336 | reverse complement strand
CGAAATAAGCGCTAGGCTCTTCCGAGATAAGAGCGTGTCGTGATACAAGAAAGGGGGTACGTCGGATTCGACATACCCCCTTTCCTCGTCAGGTAGCCGGGCGTTTACATCCCTGCCATCATGTTGAGAATCGACACGAAGTCTGCAATGTCCACCGTGCCGTCCTTGTTGATGTCGGCCTTGGCCTTGTCCGCTTCAGCACCGCCTGCCATGATGTTCAGGATGCTGACGGCATCGGCAATGTCAATCGTGGCATCGCCGTTGAGGTCGCCGGGCATTTCTACGACGGCCTTTGGCACTTCGGGCAGGACGATGCTCTCCAGCCGCACGTCATCGGGCAGGCTGGTCGTGAAGTACGTGGTGAATGCTTTCAAGGCTGTGCTGGCACTGTTGAATTCGAAGGCCGTCCCTTCGTCGTTCAGGAGGTAGCAGTCCTTCATTACCGGAGCATAGGTGAAGCCGTGGAACTGGTATTCGGGTGTCGTGACGACCATCTTGTCGGAGCCCGTCTTGTAGAACGGCACGTCGAGCGAACGGAACACGAGCGAGCGCCCGGCCATCGTGGAGTCGGCTGCGATGATGTAGGGCGTGTTGCCACGCAGGAGGGTGGCTGGCGTGAAGAGAATCTCGCCGTTGTTGCCCTGTGCCGAGAACTCGTATATCCAGAAGTGGTTGAGGCTGTCGCCAAGCGTCACGGGAATGCTGTCCAGGAAGATGGAGTCCGTCTCGAACGGCAGAGTGAAGGTGTGCCAGCCCGTGCCTTTCTCCGTCTCGGGGAAGGTGTAGGTGAAGGAAGCGCTGTCGGCGTTGAAGTTGACCGGCAGGTAGAAGGGCTGGTCGTTGACCAGGTTGATGTGGTCGGCATGTCCGCCGCTCACGGCGTTCGACTCCAGGATGCTTGCCGGCAAGTCCATGTCGTTGGCAAAGGCATAGATGGTGTTGGGGTTCTTGTTGGGCATCAGTCGTGTCAGGTTGGCACAGTCGACGTAGATGCCGCAGAGGGTCGAAGCCACCGTCATCGTCGGGCGCCGTGCCATGCCTGCGATTGCGCCGTTGGTCTTCCACGTCAGCAGGCCGCTGTTCATGTCCCAGCCGTGGTCCCAAAGTCCGCCCCCGCTCAGGTTGCCGTCCTGGTTGACGTAGTAGACGGGCAGACGGTACTTGTACTGGTCACTGAGGCCTTCGAAGTCGAAGTCGACACTGGCAATCCTGCCTGCTGCGATGTCGACGGGAATCGTTCTGCTCGAACCGCTCCATGCCACATTCTCGCCTTTCTTCTGGCTCCATATCTGGATTCTGACCTTTCCGTGGTAGTCGTTACGCGAGTTGTTCTTGATGTTGACCTTTCCCGTAAGGCGGTTGCCGTAGACGGTGCCGCTGACGGCATTGGAGATGGTGAAGCCGCTGACGGCCAGGTTGGCCTTGACTGCATCCGAAGCCTCGATGATATCCACCGTGCTCTGGCCTATGAGTCCGCTGCCGTCGTTGCCTGTGCAGAGCCACAGGTTGTAGGTCCCCACGGTGTCGGGCGTGAAGAAGTAGGAGACATCGATGGTCTCGCCCTTCCGCACGGCTACTATCGAGCGGCTCTCCGTATAGATCTTCTCGCTCGTCTGGCTGGCAAAGAGGCGAACCTCCTTGAAGTACTCGTCGCCGTTGTTGCGGTAGGTGACCTTCACCTCCTGTTCCTGTCCGGCGATACGTGTGCCGGGGAACACGATGGTGTCGATGGTGAGGCTCGTCACGGGATTGATTTTGCGCATGGTCGGCACGCCGGCCGAGTCTACCACAGCCTCGATGTATTCGCCCTGCATGTTGTATCTGGTTCGCCAGGTATTTGCCGTCGCCAGCTTGCTGGCAGGCGAGAGCCGGTAGGTTCCCTCGGGCAGTTTGCCCTTTATGTTGTAGGTCTTGCTCATGCCGGAATTGGTGGCCATGGCCGTAATGTTCTGCTGGTTGCCTACGAGGGTGAGGGAGCCGTCCTCTTCGAGCATGACGATGCCCGTGTGGAACGTGCCGATGGAGCCTGTCCTGTTGGTCCACTTGCCCTTGATGATAGTGCCGCTGACGGTCAGGTCGTCGAAGGAGAGCTTCGACTGCGAGTCGGCCTTGGCTTCATTCGGAAGGCGGAGGGAGAAGAGTGCGCCCTGGCTCATGCTGTAGCCGTCGCTGCTGCTGCTGGCGCCGATTCCGCTGTTGTCGCCGGGGTTGAGGATGCTGACCAGGAAATAGCCGTTGCTGCCGCCACCCCAGCCCCAGTTGACGTGGAAGAGGTTGTCGCCGTCGAAGCCGTCGAGCACGAAGGCATGTCCGCCGCCGGACGAGTGGCCGGAGAAGAGGACGGGGTAGCCGGCCTCCAACTCATCGTAGATCATGTTGAACCACTGGTCGATGGTGTAGTCACCGCGGCCAGCCCAGAAGGCGCTCTTGTCATAGCCGAAGATGTTGACGAAGAAGTCCCTAGAGTACCCGGTCACAGCGCCTGAGGACGCACCATAGCCCATCTTCACGCCCTGGCCGCAGTAGAGCACAAGGTTGGCAACGGCCGTGTCGGCCCTGTCGTGGTCGTGGCTGTCGTTGCAGGCGTAGGTGTCGTGCATGTTATCCCAGTCGATGGCGGTGTTGCGCGGAATGGCCCTCAGGTTGACGGTCTTCTTCGTGCCGTCCTTCAGCGTATAGGTGCAGGAGTGGGCGGGGATAACGGCTCTGAGCCTTTCGGGGAACTTGTAGTAGTTGACGACCTGTGCCATTGCCGTGGCAACACAGCCGCTGGCGGGATAAGCCTGCGTGCCGTCCTCCTTATAATATAACGGACAGGTGAGGTTGTAGGGATGCCCCTGGTTCCAGCGCGTGCTGAGCAGCTCGGGGATGCTGTGCTTGGTGGCCTGTATCCTGTTGCGTGCCTTGAGCTTGGGCGAACCGGGCTGGATGTCGTTGTCGACGATGTACTTTATCTGGTCGGCATAGAATTGGAGCCACGAGCGCATGTTCTCGGGGATGTTGTCGGGGTCGAATGAGCCTTGTTCCACATAGCCGAGGATGGACTCTGTGCGGTCGTCGGCAGAGACAATGACGTAGCCGCCGTCGCCTCCGGCATTGAAGACGTAGTAGTAGGGCGTTTCCTCGTCGGCAGCCTGCACTGTGGCCTTGCGTGCCCTGAAGGGCTTCTGGGTCGTGTCGATGGTTTTCCCTTTTGCCAGCATGTAGGCCTGTGCGGAATAGAGTGCCGCCTGCTTGCTGACGGGGCCTGCTGTAGCCGTAAGGGCAAGGCAGAGCGCTAAGATGGATATGCTTAGTCGTTTCATAGTTGTATGTATGGTTTTAGTTTCCTGCCATTATGTTGAGAATCGACACGAAGTCGGCAATGTCCACCGTGCCGTCCTTGTTGATGTCGGCCTTGGCCTTGTCCGCTTCGGCACCGCCTGCCATGATGTTCAGGATGCTGACGGCATCGGCAATGTCAATCGTGGCATCGCCGTTGAGGTCGCCGGGCATGCCGACGACGGCCTTGGGCACTTCGGGCAGGACGATGCTCTCCAGCCGCACATCATCGGGCAGGCTGGTCGTGAAGTACGAGGAGAGTCCGGGTATCGCCGTATTGACGTACTTGTATTCGAAAGCCGTGCCCTCGTCGTTCAGGATGTAACATTCCTTCAGCACAGGTGCGTAGGTGACGCCGTGGAACTGGTATTCGGGTGTCGTGATGACCATCTTGTCGGACCCCGTCTTGTAGAACGGCACGTCGAGCGAACGGATGACGAGCGAACGCCCGGCCATCGTGGAGTCGGCTGCGATGATGTAGGGTGTGTTGCCACGCAGGAGGGTGGCTGGCGTGAAGATAATCTCGCCGTTGTCGCCCTGTGCCGAGAACTCGTATATCCAGAAGTGGTTGAGGCTGTCGCCAAGCGTCACGGGGATGCTGTCCAGGAAGATGGAGTCTGCCTCGAACGGCATGGTGAAGGCATGCCAGCCTGTGCCTTTCTCCGTCTCGGGGAAGGTGTAGGTGAAGGATGCGCTGTCGGCATCGAAGGTGACAGGCAGATAGTAGGGTTGGTCGCTGACCAGGTTGATGTGGTCGGCATGTCCGCCGCTCACGGCGTTCGACTCCAGGATGCTTGTCGGCAGTTCCATGCTGGGAGCGAAGGCATAGATGGTGTTGGGGTTCTTGTTGGGCATCAGCCGTGTCAGGTTGGCACAGTCGACGTAAACGCCGCAAAGTGTTGACCCTGCCGTTATCGTCGGGCGACGGGCCATGCCTGCTATCGCGCCATTGTTCTTCCACGTCAGCAGGCCGCTGTTCATGTTCCATCCGCCCAGGTCCCATACACCGCCGTTTGTCAAGGAGCCATCTTGGTTGACATAGCTCGCGGCAATGTAATACTTGTCTCCCTCATTGAGGTCATCGAAGTCGAAGTCGATGCTTGCTATCTTTGCCGGGCCAATCTCGATGCTATAGGTCTTGCTCGAACCGCTCCATGCAGAGCCTTGTCCATTCGGCTGTCGCCAGAGCTGGAGGCGAATCTGCCCGCTGAAGTTCACTCGGGCATTGTTCTTGATGTTTGCCTTGCCGACGAGCCGTTTGCCATAGGCTACGCCGCTGACGGCATTGGTGATGCTATAGGAGCTGACGGCCAGGTTGGCCTTGACGGCCTGCGATGCCTCGATGACTTCCATCGTGCCCTGTCCCACTAATCCGCTGCCGTCGCTGCCTGTGCAGAACCACAGATTGTAGGTTCCGGTCTCTTCGGGGGTGAAGTAGTAGGAAACCTCCACTGTCTCGTCCTTGCGGACGGTGACCATCGAGCGGCTTTCGGTGTAGACCTTGTCCAGAGTCTTGCTGGCAAAGAAGCGGATTTCCCTGTAGTATTCGTTGCCGTTGTTGCGATAGGTTACTTTTACCTCCTGTTCTTTGCCGGCAATGCGTGTGCCGGGGAAGACGATGGTGTCGATGCTGAGGTATTCCTCGTTGTTGATGTCGACGGGAGTCAGAGTGGTCTGGCCTGTGCTGTCGACCACTGCCTCGATGTAATGATTGCGCAGATTGTACTTCGTACGCCAGACGGTGCCCCTTGTCGGCTTGCTGGCAGGGGAGAGCCTATAGGTGCCTTCCGGAAGCTTGTTGTTGATGATGAAGGTCTTGGACTGCGATGAGTTGTTTGCCAATCCACTGATGGTTTGCATGTTGCCGACGACGGAGAGCCCGCCGTCGTCGTCCTGCTTCACGATAGCCACGTTGTAGCTGCCCGTAGTTCCTGTCCTGTTCTCGAAGGTTGCCTTGACGGAGGTCTTGTTGATGATGCTGACGTCCTTGATGAAGGGGTACGTGTCGGCGCTGTTGTTGTCGGGCAGTCGGAGGTTGAAGAGTGCGCGCTGGCTCATGCTGTAGCCGTCGCTGCTGCTGCTGGCGCCGATTCCGCTGTTGTCGCCCGGATTGAGAATACCGACGAGGAACCAGCCGTTGCTGCCGCCTCCCCAGCCCCAGTTGAGGTGGAAGAGGTTGTCGCCATCGAAACCGTCGAACACGAAGGCGTGGCCGCCACCAGACGAGAAGCCGGAGCAGAGGACTGGATAGCCTTGCTCTATCTCGTTGTATATCATGTCGAACCAATCGTCGATGCTGTAGTCGCGGCGTTCGCCTACGTAGCAGCTGTTGTCATAGCCGAAGTACTTGGTGAAGGCTTCTGCGCTGAAGTTTGCGCCGGAGGATGCTCCCCAGCCCATCTTGACAGACTGTCCGCAGTAGAGCATCAGGTTGGCAACAGCGGTGTCCGCTCTGTCGTGGACGTGGTTGTCGTCGCAGTGGTATGTGTCGGTCATGGCTTCCCAGTCGATAACCGTGTTGCGCGGAACGGCCTTGGCTGTGGTGGTCTTCTTTGTGCCGTCGTCCATGGTGTAGGTGTTGGTGTGGGCAGGAATGATGGCCTTTGTCTTCTCGGGGAATTTGTAGAAGTACATTACCTGTGCCATCGCCGTTGCCGTACAGCCCGAAGCAGGATAGTGCTGTGTGCCATCCTCCTTCTTATAGTATTTCGGACATGTGAGGTTGTAGGGATGTCCCTGGTTCCAACGTGTGGTGAGCAGCTCGGGAACGCTGTGCTTGGTGGCACGAACCCTGTTGCGCTTCTTTATTGCAGGCGATTCGGGCTTCAGGTCATTGTCGATGATATACTTAATCTGGTCGGCATAGGACTGTAGCCACGAACGCATGTTCTCCGGAATGTTGTCGGGGTCGAACGAGCCTTCTTCCACGTAGCCGAGAATAGGCTCTGTGCGGTCGTCGCCGGAGACAATGACATAGCCGTCATCGCCTCCGGCATTGAAGACGTAGTAGTAGGTTTCTGCCTCGTCTGTCGGCTGGGCGTCCTGCAGGCGTGCTGCCCGATATGGTTTCCGTGCAGCGTCGATGCTCTTGCCTTTTGCCAGCATGTAGGCTTGTGCGGTGTAGAGGGCTGCCTGTTTCCCGATGGGCTCTGCTGATGCAGCAAGAGCGAGGCAGAGGGCTATGATAGAAACAAAAGTCTTTTTCATAGTTGTTAGTTTTGTGATGTTACGTTACGTGTACCGTTTCTCGCCAAACCGAAGAGGTCATGTCAAAAACATGATGTTTTTAACACGCTCTCTTCTTTGGTTTAACGAATTCAATCTTTTTGTTATCTGCTGAGATGTATTGTCTATTGCTCGTATCCCTTGGGGTTGTTCTTCTGGAAGCGCCATGAGTCGCGACACATCTCTTCGATGCCGAACTTGGCTTCCCAGCCGAGCTCACGCTTTGCCTTGGCGGGGTCGCAGTAGCAAGTGGCGATGTCGCCCGGACGGCGGGGCTTGATGACGTAGGGCACCTTCAGGCCGTTGGCTTTCTCGAAGGCCTTGACGACGTCGAGGACGGAGTAGCCGTGGCCCGTGCCGAGGTTGTAGATGGCAAGGCCCTTGTTCTCCTGGATGGCTTTGAGGGCGCAGACGTGACCGCGGGCAAGGTCGACGACGTGAATGTAGTCGCGTACGCCAGTGCCGTCGGGTGTGTCGTAGTCGTCGCCGAACACGCCGAGCTCCTTACGGATGCCGATGGCGGTCTGCGTGATGTAGGGCATCAGGTTGTTGGGGATGCCGTTGGGGTTCTCGCCGATGAGTCCCGATTCGTGTGCGCCGATGGGGTTGAAGTAACGCAGCAGGACGACGTTCCACTCTGGGTCGGCCTTCTGGATGTCCGAAAGCACCTGCTCGAGCATCGACTTCGTCCAGCCGTAGGGATTGGTGCACTGGCCCTTGGGACATTCCTCGGTGATGGGAATGATGGCAGGGTCGCCATAGACGGTGGCGCTGCTGGAGAAGATGATGTTCTTGCAGCCATGCTTGCGCATCACGTCGACCAGCACGAACACGCCGTTCATGTTGTTCTCGTAATACTCGAGGGGCTTGGCAACAGACTCGCCCACAGCCTTCAGGCCGGCAAAGTTGATGACGGCATCAATCTTGTGCTCCGTGAAGAGCTTCTCCATTGCTGCGCGGTCGCGAATGTCAGCCTCAATCATTGTCACCTCGTGGCCGATAATCTTCTCGACGCGACGAATCGCTTCGGGCTGCGAGTTGTAGAAGTTGTCTACTACGACCACGCTGTGGCCTGCTTTGTCTAACTCGATAAGGGTGTGGCTGCCGATGTAACCTGCACCACCAGTTAATAGGATGTTCATCTTTGTTATTTACGATTTGACGATTTACTATTTACGATTTGATTGGTTGGGGGTTAGGGGTAAGTGGTTAGTGGTTAGGGGTTAGAGGATTGTTTGGGTTGCTGGCTTTAGAGTCTTTGGTATTCTCTCACCTCTAACCACTAACCACTCATCTCTTATCTCTGATTTACAACCCGAACAGCGTCTTCAGTCCGTTGTCCACACCGCTGAAGCCCATGAAGGCCATTGCTAGCAGTCCGGCTGTGACGAGGGCGATGCTCATGCCCTGCATGCCTTTGGGTACGTCCATCATGGAGAGCTGTTCGCGGATGCCGGCAAAGACGACAAGCGCCAAAGCAAAGCCGAGGGCTGTGCTCAGGGCAAAGACAACGCCGGTGAGCAAGTTCGGCTCGAGGCCCTGCGTGGCGTATGTGCCTTGGGCAACGAGAATGGCTACGCCCAGGATGCAGCAGTTGGTTGTGATGAGGGGCAGGAAGACACCGAGAGCCTGGTAGAGGGCGGGCGCCGACTTCTTCAGGATAATCTCCACCATCTGCACGAGTGCTGCGATGACGAGGATGAAGGCAATCGTCTGCAAGTACTCAAGGCCGAAAGCCTCGAGCACGTACTTCTGGATGAGGTAGGTGACGATGGTTGCCAGTGTAAGCACAAAAGCCACGGCGGCTCCCATGCCGAGGGCCGAATCCACTTTCTTGCTGACGCCAAGGAAGGGACAGATGCCCAGGAACTGCGACAAGACAATGTTGTTGACGAAGATTGCTGTAATGAAGATAAGAATGTATGCCATATCTATTTACTATTTGACGATTTACAATTTACTATTTATATTCCCCCTAAAGGGGGTTAGGGGGTCCTTATCTTATTGATGATAGCAATCAAATAGCCCAGGGCGATGAAGGCTCCGGGAGCCAGCACGAAGATGAGGGCGCCGTAGTTCTCGGGGAAGAGTGTCATGCTGAACACCTTGCCGGTGCCGAGCAGTTCGCGGGTTGCGCCAAGCAGGGTGAGGGCGATGGTAAAGCCAAGACCCATGCCGAGGCCGTCGAAGATGCTTGGCACCACGCCGTTCTTGGCTGCAAAGGCTTCAGCACGCCCCAGGATGATGCAGTTCACCACGATGAGGGGAATGAAGAGGCCCAGGCTGGCATCCACTTCGGGAGCATACGCCTTGATGAGCATCTGCAGGATGGTCACCAGCGACGCAATCACGACGATGAACGAGGGAATGCGCACCATGTCGGGAATCAGGTTCTTGATAAGTGAGATGATGAGGTTGGAGAAGATGAGGACAGCCATCGTGGCCAGGCCCATCGACATGCCGTTCATGGCGCTGCTGGTTGTGCCGAGTGTCGGACACATGCCCAGCAGGAGCACAAACGTTGGGTTCTCCTTTATGATGCCGTTAAGCAGGACTTTCATATTGTTCATTTCCGTTTCCTCCTATACATTATTATATATTATAAGGTGATAAGGTGAAAAAGTTAAAAGGTTAAAAGGTGAAAGTGTGTTCCCTTTTTCTTTCTTTCATTTTCTCATTCCTTCATTTCTTGTTTTGTGGCGCCGCTCTGTCCGTCGGCATTGCTTTCGGAGAGTTTCTCGTAGGCTGCATTGATGCAACGCAGGAAGGCACGGCTGGTGATGGTCGATGCTGTGATGGCATCCACGTCGCCTCCGTCCTTGCTGACCGTCAGGCTGCCTGCCGTCTTGCCGATGATGTCGCCCTTCTGTCCCTCTTGGAACCAGAAGTCGGCCTTTGCGCCAAGGCCCGGCGTCTCGCTCGACTCGAGCACTTTGTAGCCCAGTACCGTGCCGTCCTGTGCAAGGCCGACCATGACGGTCAATGCTCCGCCGAAGCCCTTGGGGTCGGTCACCTTGATGGCTGTGCCCTGCTGCCCGTTCAGGACTTCCTGCTCGGCGGCTTTCTCTTGCTGGGCCTTGATGGCCTCGATGGTCGGGGCCGTGATGCTGTTGACATAGCCGAGAGCTGCTCCGGCAACAACGGCGATGCCCGTCAGCACGAGAGCCATGTTGTACCATGTAGATTCAAGCTTCTTCATTTCTTTTCCTCCTTTCTGACGACTTCGCCGAAGCGTGTCGGCTTGCAGTAAGTGTTGATGAGGGGTGTGAAGGCATTCATGATGAGGATGGCAAACGACATGCCTTCGGGATAGGCGCCCCAGTTACGGATGATGACGGTCAGCAGGCCGATGCAGACACCATAGATGAGCTGTCCCTTGCCTGTCATGGGCGAGGTGACATAGTCCGTTGCCATGAAGCAGGCACCGAGGATGAGTCCGCCGCTCATGAGCACGACATGCGGCATGGCATAGACTGGGTTGATGATGTGCATGATGCCCGAGAAGACGGCCACCGTGCCGAGGATGCTGACGGGGATATGCCAGGTGATGATATTCCGCCAAAGCATGAAGGCACAGCCCAGGAGCAGCAGCAAGGCGCTGACTTCACCGAGGGAGCCGCCTGTCTGGCCGATGAGCATCTGCGTTGCATCGGGCAGTTGGCTGAGGACGTTCGGGTCGCCGCTTGTGATGGCGTTCTGCATGATGAAGAGCGGCGTGGCAGCGGTCTCGGCATCCGTGTAGGCGGTAAGCTGTCCGCTGACGGGCCAACTGGTCATCTGCACAGGGAAGCTGATGAGCAGGAACACACGGCCCACAAGGGCGGGGTTGAACGGGTTCTGCCCGAGGCCGCCGTAGGTCATCTTGCCGATGCCGATGGCAACCAGGGCACCGATGATGACAATCCAGACGGGCAGGTTGCTCGGCAGGTTGAAGCCCAGGAGCAGACCTGTCAGGACGGCACTTCCGTCGCAGACGGAGCAACCGGGACGTTTCAGGAGGAACTTCGTGATGGCCCACTCAAAGCAGACACACGAGATGACTGATGTGGCGAGCACGATGGCAGCGCCCAGGCCGAAGAACCAGAGGCTGGCAATCAGGGCCGGCACCAGTGCAATGCAGACACCGTACATGTTCTTCTGTACGGAGTCGCCTCCGTGGACATGCGGCGAAAGGGATATTATTGGTTTCACCATATCTATTTACGATTTGACGATTTACTATTTACGATTAATTTTCGATTTTGCTATTTAACCATTTACGGCGGTAGCAAATTCTTCACTTTTCATTCTTCACTTTTCACTTCGCAGCTCTGCTGCGTATGATGCCCATGACGGTCTGCTTGCCGACGCGAATCATGTCGAGCAGCGGACGGTGGCTGGGGCATGTGAACTGGCAAGAGCCACATTCTATGCAGCTGGTGATGTCGTTCTTCTCTGCGCCTTCCCAGTCGGCCTTCGCGCTCATCTTGCTGAGCAGGTAGGGCTCCAGTCCCATGGGGCAGGCGCTGACGCACTTGGCGCAGCGGATGCAGGGGCTGGGTTCGGCGCGGCGTGCTTCCTTGTCGTTCATGATGAGCAGGCCGCTGGAGCCCTTTGTCATGGGTACGTCGAGGCTGAGGAGAGCCTTGCCCATCATGGGGCCGCCGCCAATGATCTTGCCTGTGTCCTCGGGCAGGCCGCCGCACTCGTCGATGAGTTGCTGGAAGGGTGTGCCGAGGCGGGCCAGCAGGTTGCTGGGCTGCTTGAGGCTCTTGCCCGTGACGGTGATGATGCGGTCGATGAGGGGCTTGTTCTTCATCACGGCCTGATAGATGGCGAAGGCTGTGCCGACGTTCTGCACGACGGCTCCCACGTTGATGGGGATGGCGGGAGGTGCAGGCACCTGACGGCCGATGACGGCATCGATGAGCTGCTTTTCGCCGCCTTGCGGGTACTTCACCTTCAGGGGAACTATCTCGATGCCTTCGTAGCCCTTGGCCTTCTCTGTCAGCAGGGCGATGGCATCGGGCTTGTTGTTTTCTATGCCGATGTAGCCCTTGTTGACGCCCACGGCCTTCATGATGAGCTGCAGTCCGACGAGAATCTCTTCGGGGTGCTCGAGCATGAGGCGGTGGTCGGCTGTGAGGTAGGGCTCACACTCCACGGCGTTGATGATGACGCACTCGGCCTTGCACCCCGGTGGGGGTGAGAGCTTGACGTGGCAGGGGAATGTGGCACCGCCCATGCCGACGATGCCTGCGTTCTTTATCTTTTCCACGATGGCTTTGCCGTCGAGTTCCGGACGGTCGCTCAGCTTGACCAAGGTCGTGGAGCGGTCGATGCTCTCTTCCCATTCGTCGCCTTCTACGTCCACGTAGACTGCCATGCGTCGGGTGCCGCTGGCGTCGAGGGCTACGTCCACCTTCGACACCTTGCCGCTCACGCTGCTGTGGATGGGAGCGCTGACGAAGCCGCCTGCCTCGGCCAGCAGTGTGCCGACCTTCACCACGTCGCCTTTCTTCACGACGGGCTTGGCCGGTGCTCCGATGTGCTGGAACATGCTGAAGACTGCCTGCCCAGGCAGGGCTGCCTCGCGAATGGGGCTGGCAGCAGACAGCTTGTTTTCTGCGGGATGAACCCCGCCTATCTTGAATGTTTTCATGTCTTATTTGTTTTGTGGTTAGGGGTTAGAGGTAAGTGGTTAGAGGATTGTTTGGGATGCTGATTAGGGTCCAAAGGTATTCTCTAACCTCTAACCACTAACTTCCAACCTCTTGTTTAACCTCTTCACTTTTCTCTTTCTTCGGCGGGAAGTTGAACGCGTGGATGGCTCCCTTCGGGCAGGCTTCTTCGCACTTGCGGCACATCCTGCACTTCTCGGCGTCGATGTATGCCAGGTTGTTCTCGAGGGTGATGGCCTCGAACTTCTCGCAAGTCTTGACGCACTTGCCGCAACCGATGCACGATGCCTTGCAGGCCTTGCCTGCGATGGCGCCTTTGTCCTTGTTGTTGCAAAGCACGACGACGCGGCGTCCCTTCGGCCCCTTGAGTCGAATCTCGATGATGCCTCGCGGACAAGCCTTTGCGCAGGCACCGCAAGCCGTACACTTCTCTTCGTCCACCTCGGGCAGACCTGTCTCGGGGTTCATGTGGAGCGCATCGAACTGACACTTGCCGACGCAGTCGCCACAGCCCAGGCAGCCGTAGCCGCAACCTGTCTCGCCCATGCCTGTCATCTGCTGGACGCGACAGCTCTGTGCGCCGTCGAACTGTGCCAGGCGGGGACGGTTCTCGCATGTGCCGTTACAGCGTACGACAGCCACCTTGGGCGCCGATGCTTCTACGGCCAGGCCGAGGATGTCGGCCACCTGTTGCATGACGGGCTGACCGCCTACAGGGCAGAGCTTGCCCTCCAGGCTTCCGCCGTCGGCTGCCTTCACACAGGCAGCGGCAAAGCCCGAGCAGCCCGGATAGCCGCAGCCGCCACAGTTTGCCTGGGGCAGGACGGCGCTGACTTTCCCGATGCGCGGGTCTTCGTGTACAGCAAACTTGTGCGAGACGACATAGAGTATCACCGCAGAGGCAAGACCGATGACTCCCAGCACACATACTGCAATCAGAATTACATTTACCATTGTTGATTTATTATTTTGACTAATTTCTTTTTGTTTGTTTTGTGGTTAGTAGTTAGGGGTTAGAGGTTAGAGAACAGCTTGGGATGTCGGCTTCGGGACCAAAAGTATTCTCTAACCTCTGGCCCCTAACCACTAACTTCTAATTTGAACTCGAATTTCCTCCCCAGCCTGTCGCGGAGCAGATAGAGCACCACGTAGTAGAGCGTCAGGACCAGCAGGGCAGCCAGGGCTCCGGCGGCCTCTCCGCCGAGGTGTGTGCCGACGAAGAGGGCGATGGTCATCAGGACGAGCGGCACGACGTAGGCCAGCATACTGGCACGGAGCCCCTGACGGACATACCCCTGCAGCACGACGCTGTCGCCCACCTTGAGGGTGGGGTAGTGCCCCCTAACACCGATGAGCTTCTCTTTGCTCTCGCTGCTGCGGCACAGACCGCGCGCGCTGCAACTGCTGCATGCCGAAGCCTGTAGGATGCGTACCGACACGCTGTCCGCCCCGATGCTTTCCACGATTCCCTCGTGCTGTATGATGTCTGTATGGCTCATTTCGCGAATAAAGATGCACAAAGGTATGTTTTTTTTCGCGTACTACCTAATTATAATTAATGTGATTTTGCGTTTTTGTGAAAAAATGAGCCAAAGCGTTTGGTTTTTCTCCTTTATTTTTATCTTTGTACTCGAAAATGGTGCACGATGACACCAGATACGTGCCGTGGCAACCAGACGTAGATGCCTCCACGCGGAAAGACGAAAGCTGCGGATGGCAACTTGCAACGAAAAGGCCCGCCTTCGCTTGCAATGTGTCAGTTTCCGGCGTGGCAAAAAAGCGGTCGAAACACGTTGTCTTGGCAATCTACACGTGTGTCGTCGGACATAAGAGCACGGTGTGTTGGCAATAAGAGCACGGTGTGTTTGATTTTGCGCCTGTAGAATTTTCCCGTTTCTTGCAGCCGAAAATGCAGGTAAAACGCTCGTAAAAGGGCGCTTTTGCTAAGGCTAAGTGTCAAAACGGCCATGGAACACGATGAATTGTTTGTTGATTTTTTCGCTGTAATCACTTGTATTGTAGTAATCTATGAAAGCCCTTTCGTTTTAAGCCGCTTTTTCTCCTCGGGAGTAGAAAAGTGCCACCGCGATGATTTCAAGCGTTTCTGGAGAGGTGGCGAAATTTCGCATTGTAAGCAAACGGGCGTTTTTGCTTGCAATCTGTCGCTTCGATTCGTGTCCTGTCCGGCTGATGACGAAGTCGTCTGCCAGGGGTGAGCTACAGATTATTTTTGTCACGATAGTGCACAAAGTGTACCGCTTCGCCTCATTATCTCGTGAATTTTATATAATTTTGCAAGCGGAACAGAATGAAGCAAAGAATGAACAAACCCCACTTCGTCAAGACGGGCTGCAAGATAAACCTTGGCCTGAACATCACCGAACGCCGTCCGGACGGCTACCACAACCTGCAAACCATCTTCTACCCCGTGCCGCTCTGCGACGAGCTGACGATAAGGGAGCAGGACCAGCCCCGGGCCTCCAGCGAAGCCGGAGCGGACACCCTGACTCTTGGCGGGCATCCTCTGGAGGGCGACGTACAGGACAACCTCGTCCTGCGAGCCCTGCGACTGCTCCGGCAGGAAGGCTTCACAGTCCCGCCCCTGCACGTCGACCTTCGCAAGGTCATCCCGAGCGGAGCCGGACTTGGCGGCGGCAGCAGCGACGCAGCCTGCATCGTCAGGGAAGTGGCCGCTCTGTACGGCCTGCCCCTCACGCAGGAGCGAATGGAGAGGCTTGTGGCAAGGCTCGGAGCCGACTGCCCGTTCTTCATCAATCCCCGCCCGTTATATGCTGAAGGAATAGGTGATGTGTTTACGCCTATCACGCTGAATCTGAGCGGATGGTACTTGGTGTTGGTAAAGCCGGAAGTGTTCGTTTCAACCCGCGAGGCATACGCCGGAGTCCACCCGCACCAGCCGGCGTTCTCCCTGCTCGAGACGTCGGCGTTGCCCGTCGGGATGTGGAAGGAAAGAATGTGCAACGATTTCGAGGAAAGCATCTTCCGCAGCCATCCGTTGCTCTCGGAGATAAAAGAGGAACTGTACCGCCAGGGAGCCGTCTATGCAGCAATGAGCGGCAGCGGCAGCACGCTCTTCGGCCTGTTCCGCTCGCGCCCCGACTGCGCCTCGGCATTCGCCGGGCACTTCACGTTCGTTTGTCAGCTATGATAGTGGTGTTAGAGGTTAGCGGTTAGCTGTTTGTGTTTAGTGTTCAGAACCTCTAACCTCTACAAATCAATAAGCAGGGCATCCTTGCCTTCGTTGCGGAGACCCCGCAGGGCATCCCATTCGGGTGTTCCCGTCTGCCACACAAGCGAGGGATTCTCTATGCCGTGCGAGTCGATGCGGCGCACCACCATGCCCACCGTGATGCGGTGGATATCAATGGCAGGCAGATAGTGCAGCTCGTCGCTCTCTTCCAAGTGAACCTCCACGAGCAGTTGCATCTCGGTCAGTTCGCCCAGCAGGATGCCCACCAGGCTGTCGGGCAGATGGGTGTTGACGGCCAGGCGGTGTGCCGTGAAGGGCTTCAGCCCGGAGGCAAAGTGCTTGCAGATACGGCTCATGAGCAACAGGATGAGCGTGTCGCGGTAACGTCGGCTCAGCTCGTCGCTGACGCGCTCGAAGGCGTATGTCTGCAGGCTCTGGTTGGCATAGCTCAGCTGTGCCCCCAGCAGGCAGATGCACCAGGAAATCTGCAGCCACAGCATAAACAGAGGGATGGCTGCAAAGGAGCCGTAGATGGCGTTGTAGGCACTCAGCTTAATCTGATAGTGTACGTACACCCATTCCACAGCCATGAATGCCGTTCCCGTCAGGATGGCAGGCCAAATGGTGTGCCGCCACTTGACGCGCGTGTTGGGCATCAGCTTGAAGAGCAGCATGAAGATGACGATGGCGAACACGACGGGCGAGAAATGCAGGAAGAAGGACATCGTCCCCGTGAGCAGCTGTGTCTCGGGCAGCAGCGTGCGGAACGTGGCAAGGAAGATGCTCAGGCCGCTGGTGATGACGATGACGAAGGGCATGAGCAGGAAGATGCTGATGTAGTCCGTAATCTTTCGGGAGATGGTGCGCGAGCGCTTGACGTACCAGATGGTGTTGAACGCCTCCTCGATGTTCGAGGTCAGCGAGAGCAGCGTGTAGAGCAGGAAGACGAGGCCAATACCGATGAAGACGCCGCCCTTGGTGTGCTGCAGGTACGACTCCACGAAGTAGAGGATGGTGTCGGCAATGTCGGGATTGCCCTCGAGGGAGCTCCTCAGCTTCGTCTCGATGATGGCGTCGAAGCCGAAGCCACGCGCTATGGCAAAGATGATAGCCAGCACGGGGACGGCTGCCAGCATGCTGCTGTAGGTCAGGGCCGAAGCGTAGCTCATGATATGGTTCTTGTTGATGCACTCCCATGTGATGACGAGACGCTTCAGCACGCCCAGCCCAAGCCGTTCCATGCGGCCCAGGTTCTGTTCACCCACGCTCCATATATGCTCCAGACTTATCATAAGCCTTGCCTTTTGTCCCCTCTTCTTTTATCAAAAAAAAATGCAGCGAACCTGTAAGCCGGGTTCTGTATGTCCCTTCCGAGGCCGAAGCCCCGGGCGGGATGCCTGCCATTTCTCTACGGGCAGCGTCGCCACTGTCCTCTATCGTTCTACCCTCCGGCTCGGACGGACAGCCCTCTCTCCCCAGCTCTGACCATCGCCATGAGCCGAAGCCTCGCCGGTATACATGAACTTTCAACTCCCGGAGTGCACAGCACCGACATCGCTGCCGGCCTGGTGAGCTCTTGCCTCACCTTCTCACCCTTACTGGAAGGGGGTTGCCTTCGGCGACACTTTCCAGCGGTTCTTTTCTTCTGCACTGACTGACCCTTGCGGACCTCTTCCTGTTAGGAAGCGGGATGTCCTGTGTTGCCCGGACTTTCCTCTCGTCCGCCACACCGCAGGGGGATGTGACGAACCAGCGGCAAGCCGGTTCGCTGCTTTTTGTGGGCAAAGATACGAATGTTAATCCAAACTACAAAATTATCTCATCTAAAAATGGCGGAACTGCGTGGAAAATGTTAAATAACGCCGTCCGCCAGACTTTAACAATATAAATAATGTGTTTTCTTTTGCCGTTTTGTAAAAAAATGCTAAATTTGGGGCAAACGTATTAACAAACTCATTTATTCACTTTAATTCATTTTAGACTATGAAGAGACACAACATCCTGAAACATCTTGTTATGTTTGCCGTCGTGCTGATAGCATCGGGCGGCACAGTGAGTGCACAAATGAGCGATGCCATGAAGACGGCTATGGAGTCCGACATGAGTACTTGGAACTTCAGCACCACGAAGAACGTTGAGGTTGACGGTGTGAACTTTCGTTTCAGGCTGGACGATAATCTCGGCCTGGCCGAGTGGTACTACTCCAACGGCAGCAACAACTTCCCCGAGGTGCTGACCATCCCAGAGACCATCACCGTGGGAGAAAGGGAGTACATCGTGGTCTCTTCCTATGGCTATGGTGCCTACGAACAGAGGATTACCACCAAGATAAACCTGCCCAAGACCATGCGTCGGCTGGGCGAATACACGTTCTATCCCTTCTACAACGTCCAGGACATCACCATCCCCGAAAACGTGGAAGTGCTGACCAATTCCGTGTTCTACGCCTGGACGAACAAGACCATCCACTTCACCAGCGTTACGCCTCCTACGGTCGGGTCGCTTACCGGCAACAGCAGCAGCTACCATGTGAAGGTGTTTGTGCCCAGTGCCGGCTTCCGCGACTACGTGAAGGCTGAAGGCATCGAAGGACAGTGTATCATCTCGGAGGACTGGGACAAGGAGGGCGCCTTCTCTGCCGTCAGCACCGGTCAGTGCAGCAACGGCGAACTGGGCTACATCGTGGTGAGCGACATCCTGCCCGACGTCCGTACCTACGCAGAGGTGAACAAGCTGACCATCAATAAAGGCACCATCGACAAGACGGACTGGTACGCCATGCGTCAGATGCCCAACCTCATCTACCTCGACCTGAGCGGGCTGAGCATCGAGGAGATACCGGCAGGCGCTTTGGACGGCTGCTGGCAGCTGGAGACCATCATCTTCCCCGACTCGCTGAAGTACATCCGCGACAGGGCCCTGCGCTACACCGGCGTACACGAGCTGAACTTCCCCAAGAAGCTGAAAGAGATTACGGGCGGTGATAACTTCAGCAGCTGCGACTCGCTGACCAGCGTTACCATCCCCGATGGTGTAACCACCCTGCCCAGCAATTGTTTCTACGACTGCAATAACCTGCACGAAGTGAACCTGCCCAACTTCCTGACCTCGATGGGTTCCAGCTGTTTCAGCTATTGCGACCTGTATCAGATGCACTTCCCCGCAACACTTAGAGGCGTGAGCGACTATTGTTTCAGCTATAACAAGAATCTCACCAAAATTCTCTTCGAGGACGGTCCGACCTATGTGGGCTATTACAGCTTCAGCAATTGCGAGAGGCTGGGAGAGTCGGAGCCCGTAGTGTTTCCCGGCACCATGAGGGTCGTTTACGACTATGGCTTCCGTGGTTGTACCAACATGTGTGCCATTGAGCTCAACGAGGGACTGGAGACCCTCAACTCCTACGCCTTCAGTGGCTGCAAGACGCTGAAGGAGGTTACCCTGCCCAGCTCGCTCATCTATTGCCTGAACTATCCCTTCAACGGATGCAGCGGCATAGAGTCCATCACTTCCCTGGCATTGCTTCCGCCCACGGTCCGCAACAATGTGATTACCTACTACGCACGGAACATCCAGCTGAGTGTCCCCCTGTGGAGCTTCCAGGAGTACATGACGACACCCGGATGGCTGGAGTTCCAGGCAAACATGAAGATCGACCCCAACATCCGTCCCGACAACGTGGTCATCAACAAAGAGTTTGAGTTTGTGCTCGGCGAGGACCAGAACCTCAAGGACTACGAGCCCAACATCAGAATGCTCTACAACAGCGACGAGATAGACGACGGCTTCGGCAACAGGAAGTACGAGCGCGGCAACCTGACCATCAGCAACCGCAGCAAGCTGAAGATTAACGACTTCTCGATGTTCTTCTCTCCCTATGCCAAGTACTATGCCGACTACAGCCTCTTCTATTCGAACAGGAACTACGACTCCTACAGGACTGTCTACAACCCCAATTCGCTAATTGTGAAAGGTGAGCTCAGGGCAGAGAACCAGACTGTCAACCTGATGCTGTACAACGACCGCTGGCAGTTCATTTCCTTCCCCTTCGACGTGAAGATGACGGATATCGTGCCCGCAAACAACCTGACGCAATGGGTGGTGCGCTACTACGACGGAGCCGAGCGTGCGGCACAGCACTTCGACAACACCTGGAAGAACCTGACCAAGGACGACAAGCTGGAAGCAGGCAAGGGCTACATCATGAAGTGCTATCTGAACAATCCTGCGGACGATTTGGTACACTTCTCCGTGACACCCGATGTCGAGTCGCTCAACCGCCAGATGCTCTTCAACTCCCTGGACTATACCACCGAGCTGGCCGACTACCCGACAGAGAACCAGTTGCTCACGTCCGACCGCAGCTGGAACCTTATCGGCAATCCCTATCCTTGCTACTACGACTCGCGCTACATTGACACCGAGGCTCCCTTCATGGTGTGGGATTCCTACAACGGCAAGTATGCTGCCTTCAGCCCCCTGGACGACAACTACATCCTGAACCCCGGCGAGGCATTCTTCATACAGCGTCCCACGGACAGCGACGGCAAGCTGCTGTTCCGCGAAGGCGGACGTCAGACACACCGCAATCCCAACGACTTGACGGTGGAGGAAGTCAAGGCTTTCGCTTTTGGGGAAAGGAACCTGTCGGAAGGAACGAACCGGCGAACCGTGCTGAACATTACCCTTTCGGGCGAGGAGACTACGGACCGCACACGTGTCGTCTTCAACGACAAGGCTGAGATGGGCTACGAGGTGAGCCGCGACGCTGCCCTCTTTGCTGCTGTCAACCCGAGTGCCAGCCAGATCTGGACCGAAGCCGGAGGCGTGAAGTACGCCATCAACGAGCGTCCCCTTGCCGATGGCGTCGTGGAGCTCTCCCTCAGTTGCGGCAAGACAGGCGAATACACCATTGCGCTTGGCGACAACAGCTATGCTGAGAGCATCGTCCTCGTTGACCGTCAGAGCGGAACGAAGTCTGTCATCAGCACAGGGCAGGGCTACACCTTCCAGGCACATGCAGGCGTCATAGCGGGTCGCTTCTACATCTGTGGAGACGAGGCGGATGCCATCGATGCCGTCCTTTCCAAGACAGCTGCCACGGAAACCGAGGCCTACAACCTGAAGGGCCAGAGGGTTCGTGCTGACGAGCGTGGCATCGTCATCATGAATGGAAGCAAGATGTTGAACAAGTAAGCATGAGGAGCGTCATGAAACGATATATATATTACGTACTGATAAGTCTGTTGCTGCCGCTCAGTGTGGCGGCACAGACAGATGGGTACGACCCCGTCAATCCGCCAAACCCCAATTGGCCGGACGACAACACCACTCAGTATTATAAGGTGGTGCGCGAGGCAATACCCTATGGTGCCGGCAGGTTCTCGTTGAACAACAACACGCTTTTCAAAGCCGGCGAGACAGTAACCATTACTGCCGAAGACCACAACGACTGCTACTTCATCTGCTGGAAAGACGTGGAGGGCAACGAGGTGACGACAAACCGCACCTTGCAGTTCACGATGCCGGCTTCCGACGTGAAGTACTATGCCATCTATTCCTACGACCCGGCAGGTCCGGGCAATCCCCAACTGGTGAACCGCTACATGCTTTCCCTCAAGTGCGAGCCGGCTGTGGCTGGCTATTTCTCCTTCAAGGACCAGAAGGTGTCCGAGGGCAGCACGCAGGGGCTGTACGTCTACAGGAACAATGGCTTCAGGTTCTTGTGCTGGAAGGATGCTGACGGCATCGTCCTGGGGACAGAGCAGAGCCTCAGTTACCTGATGCCCTCTCATGCCAGCACCGTCACGGCATACTTTGAGTACGACCCAGTCGACCCCGAACAGCCCGGCACGAATGTGTGGGACAAGGATGGCGGCGAACTGATTGTCGACTACTTCCAGCCCGGACGTCTGCTTTCGGCGATGGACAACATGGTGGGCAGCTCATACCGTGGCATGGTGACGCACTTCGTTGTGGACGGTGTGATAAGCGACAATGACTGGGGCTTCCCGTATTATTATCAGAATCTCACCTACATAGACTTCTCGCGTGCCTATGGTTCGGATGCAGTGGCATCCCGTTGGCTGGAGAACAACGCCAACATACAGGAGGTGGAGCTCCCCTCGTGCATCTCAAGAATCGGGAGCTATGCCTTCCGCGGATGTACATCCATGAGGGCCATCGATTGCTATGCTACGGTTCCGCCTGTGGTAGGCAGCTATGCTTTCGACGGCCTGCCCGACGATGTTGTTGTGTACGTTCCCGAGGAGGCTGTGGGGCTTTACGAGGCGGATGCCACGTGGAACCGTTTTACCATCTCGCCCCTGAAGAGCAAGGTGTGCACCCTGGAGCTGCATTTGCCCAGCGAGTGTGCCGACGGGCGCTACAAGAATGCTTCGCTCGAAGTGCTGAACGTGAAGAGCGGCCAGCGCCTCAAGTACGTCATCAGCGACCGTCTGTACTACACGTTCACAAACCTCATCCGGGGGACCAAGCAGAAGGTCTTCGTGAAGAATCTGACGGGCGACATCATTTATGAAAGCGATGTCATCAGCATCGACGAGGAGAACAAACAATATGAGCTCACAGGCATGAAGCTGCCCTATGACGTTACTCTGCGTGTCCGATATGCCGACGGCACCGATGTCACCGACAAGGTGGGCATCACCTGGACTACTGCCGACGACGTCTTCCTCTGCCAGGGCGCCAAGGTGGAAGGCCAGCTGGAGAAGGCTGTCCTGGGGTACAGCATTGCCTTGCCCGCTGACATGGCAGCTGCATACTATGCTCCCGAGCCAGGGACGTATACCGTCGTGGCAGGCGAGAATGTTGCCACCGTCACCCTGGAGGCCATACCTGCCGTGCAGTGCTACGGTGTCGTGACAGACGATATGACGGACAAGCCTTTGGGCGGAGCATACGTCGTCTACGAGCAGAGCCTCGGAGGCGGCGGCACCGTGACAGTGAGTGCAGTAGCTGATGCCGAGGGCAAATTCTCCCTGACGTCGAGGATGGTGCCCACCACCGTCCGCGTCTCTGCCAGCGGCTACGTTCCCTTCACCAAGACTTATGCCGCGGAGGACATTCAGGGCCTGGCAGGAGAGAGCGGAGCGGACTTCGGGGAGCTTCGCATCAATCGCATAACGGGCGTGACGGCTCACGTCGGCTTTGCCTATACGACTGCTGTCCCCGAGGGCAAAGTGCCGAGTGACGACAACTACTTCCCGTATCAGGAGGACGTCTCCTATACATTATATAATAAGTCTACGCAGAGTGCTTTGCAGGACTTCATCGTGGAGGCTGGCCGCATCTATATCCTGAGCGGTGCAGGCGTGGGCGATGAGATAGTAGCCACTTGCACGAGCACGAACGGGAAGTTCGCTCCTGCCAGCGTTACTGCCAGCGTGGGTGCCGACAAGAGCCTGGAGCTTCTGTTCCCCGTCACGGAGCTTGGCAAGGTGTTTGCACGCTTCCTGGTGACGGACAACACCAGCGTGGAGGGGCTCCTCTACGATGCTGCCGGGCATTTGGTAAGGCACGAGACCTACAACACCAACTTTACGCCCACGGAGAGCGACGAGCTGGGCGACCTGCTGGACCACAACAAGACGCCTAACTTCATCTACCTGACCGACCTTCCCGAAGGGGACTATACGCTTGTCACCCTGGGGAAGAGCAACTTCTTCGGCACCCTGAGCACCCTGAGCGGCTATGCCGATGCCGGACTGAAGGCGGGCGAGGACTTTGTCATGAACCAGATAAAGGTGCGGGACGGCTTGATACTGGAACTCCGCAATGTGGTGATTCCCGTCTTCGAGGAGAGCAAGTTCTACTATACCGGCGAGAACACGAAGTTCTCTGTTAGTAAGGCCAGCATCGTGGAGGGCAATTACCTGACCCTTTCGGCCAAGGTGGACTTCCAGGACGAGTACAAGCAGCGTGTCAGCGACGTGGAGCTTGTCTTCAACCTGCATGCCACTTCCCCGATGGTCGAGGGCTCCGTGGTGGTAGCAGGCAGGCAGAGCAGCTATGAGTATCGCGACGGCAGCGTGACTGTTCCGCTGGGCGACAACTTCACCGACCGTGTGAAGTTCTGCATCACGCCCACCTCGCGCGGCAACTATTCGCCCGACGCCTACGTCCGCTTCAAGCTCGACGGCGAACGGACTGTGCTGCAGCCCATCGGTTCCGTCAGCTATACCGTCACCGACGTCTCCATCTGGACGGCTCCCCTCATCTCCCTGCCCAGCATCTTCGTCGACGGCAATGCGGCAGCGATGAGCGAAGTCGTTGTCTACGACAAGGGCAAGGAGCTGGGGCGCACCAAGGCTCTGGCCGACGGCTACTGGTCGCTGCGTGCCAACCTCGCATCGTGCACCAATCTCTCCATCCACGAGATTCAGGCCAAGGTGACTTCGCCTTCGGGACTTGTCCGTCAGACGGAGATGCGCCCCGTGGAGTACAACGAGCGCAGCGTCCAGGCCAAGGATGTCGACATGCGCTTCTACAATGCCCCGGCGCACCGCACCGTCTGGGTCGGCTTCGACCTGGAGCATGTGCGGGCTAACGTGAAGAGCTATTCCTTCGTGCCCGGCACGGAGTTCGTCTTCACTGCCAACCTGACGAACAACAGTCCCGAGGTGGTGCACAGCTGTGTGATACACGTCTTCACCATCGAGCACGAGTGGATAGACCTGGAGGCACAGTACATCGCGAACATGGACCGCTGGGTAGCCCACGGCAAGTTCGACTCCAACCAGGCTCCCATAGCGGTGCGTGTCACCGTGGATGCCGACCTCGACACGCATGTGCCATATCAGGACGTGCAGATAGCCGAGGCTGAGGTGGAGGAGATTCCCATCACTGAGATTGAGGTGGTGCAGGAGGAGGGGCAGGACTACAACGTCTCCATCGAGCCCCTGGCGAACCAGATACCCGAGCCCGAAGACCCCGAAGCGGAGGACACCAACATCATCTATTGCTACGACAACTACGGCAACATCATGATGTGCTACTACCTGGACGAGAACGGCAACATGGTCATCATGGACAAGTACATGGAGGTGGCGTTCGACATCCAGCCCTTCGACAGCGACGACGTGAACCAGCCTGAGGAGAACAGGCATCCCCGTCCCTTCAGGGCTCCCATTGCCACGGAGGCTGTGACGCAGCTCAAGGAGCGCATCATCGTGCTCGAGACGGCTATCAGCAGCGTGAACAGCTATCTCTCCGGTGGGGACTTCGATGTGGAGAAGCTCGAGATAGTGCGCGGGCTGAACACCCTGACGCGCTATCTGCACGACGGCATCCAGGACGTGAACGCCTGGCAGAAGTTCATCTCGCGCCTGCAACCCTGCAACGGACTGGACGACGCGCAGGCCAAGTCGATGCTCTGGATATCCGAGGAGTACAAGAACAAGCTTGCCACGCGCTACCTCTCCTGCTGCGACCTGGTCGACCTGGCTGCCTGGATGGTCAAGGCTACCGACATAGGCGACGCCAGCTCCGTGCTTGCCAAGTACCTCTCGAACGTCTCGCTGGGCATCTACAAGGCAGCCAAGACCGAGTCGCGCAACCAGATGCGCTGGGCCAAGCGCCATCGCAACGCGTGGGACTGTGCCTATGCCGACAAGGAGGAGATAGACGACAAGTGGGACGCCTCGCTGCCTTATCCCATCGTGGAACCCATCATCGACCCCTCGGGCTACGTCTACGAGGGTGTCTCCAGCAACAGGTTGGAGGGCGTGACGGCAACCGCCTACTACAAGCGCACCTACGAGGACGAGTACGGCGACCTGCAGCAGGAGGTTGTCCTTTGGGACGCCTCGCAGTACAGCCAGGAGAACCCGCTCTACACCGATGCCGAGGGGCTCTATGCCTGGGACGTGCCGCAGGGCCTCTGGCAGGTGAAGTTCGAGAAGGCTGGCTACCAGACCACCCGCACCGAATGGCTGCCCGTGCCGCCTCCGCAGATGGATGTCAACGTCGGCATGGTGCAGGCCACACAGCCCGAAGTCGTCAGCGCCCGTGCCTACGAGGCAGGCGAGGGCACCGAGGGCTCCGTGCTCATCACCTTCGACAAGTACATGAAGCCTGCCACCCTGACGCCTGGGAACATCTACGTGAAGGGCATCACCGCGGAGGAGGAGACGCTGCTGCCTCTGGGCGAGTTCACCTTCCCCGATGCCGAAGTCTCTGCCCAGGGACAGAGCGACACGCTTGCCACCAAGGTGAGCATCGCCCTGCCTGACCTCAGCGCCTACGACGAGGTGCAGCTCATCGTCGGGCGTGACGTGGAGAGCTATGCAGGCATCAACATGACGGAGGTCTTCCGGCAGAAGCTCGACATCGGGAAGAAGCTCACGGGGCTCGTCGTCGACTCCCTCATCAACATTGGCTACGGACGTAGCAGGACGGTACGCATCGCTGCCGTGCCCACCGCAGCAGCTGTCGGCAAGAAGGTGATGATAACCTCCGCTTCTGCACGGACTGCCGCCATCGGGCAGGAAGGAGCGGGGCAGACCCTTGTCACGCTCGATGCCGACGGACAGGCTGAGATTGACGTCAACGGCAACCTCTATGGCACCACTGCACTACAGCTCGAAGTCGTAGGCGACGATGTGGCAGCCACGGCCATGGTGGCAGTGGTCGACACGGCTCTGCTGCAAGCTGTCAAGGCACCCACCAGCTCGCGTCTCTCCGGCACGCAGCTCTATGCGGGACAGACCGTGACCCTCGCCTGCGAGAGCCCCGGCGCCTCTATCTACTTCACCACCGATGGCACCTGTCCCTGCGACAGCCCCACGCGCCAGCTCTACCAGAAGCCCATCCCCGTCACGGGGGACATGACGCTGAAGATTATGTCCGTCAGCTACCAGGGCGAGGAGAGCGAGGTGGTAGAGTACCGCTACGGCATCCGCCAGTCTGAGGCCCAGATTGACCTGGCCGAGGGCTGGAACTGGGCAAGTCACGACCTGGCAGCACCCCTTGCCGTCAGTGCTCTGGGCGACGCCTGCAGCATGGTGCTCACCCCCGAGGGAGCCGACTTCGTGGCAGCCACGCAGGCTATGAAGATAGAAGCATCGCAGGCCCGTCGCCTCACCTTCCAGGGAGCGCAGTACAACCCGACGCAGGGCGACGTCGTGCTCTCCGATGGTTGGAACTGGCTGGGCTATCCGTTGGGCGAGACGCTCACACTCGGGGATGCCTTTGCCTACCTCGACGTGGAGGAAGGCGACGTCCTTGCAGACCTGGAGGAAGGCTTCTCCGTCTACACGGCAGGCCATTGGCAGGGCGACGTGGAGGTGTTCCGTCCCGGACGGGGCTACATGTACAAGAGCCAGTCGCGCAAGGCATTCGTCTATGGCACGGTGCCCAGCGTCAATGCCCGCGCCCTCTATGCAGGGCGTGCCGAGGCAGAGCAGAGCCCCTGGCAGGTGAACGTGCACGGGTATGCCGACATGATGTGCATCATTGCCACCCTGATGGACGGTGACTTCGTCGAGAGCCGTCCCGACTGGGTCGTTGGTGCCTTCGTGGATGGCGAGTGCCGCGGCACGGGTCGTTTCGTCGGCGACGTGCTGCTGCTGCCCGTACGCGGCAAGGAGGGCGAACACATCGACATCACCGTCGTTTCCCTCACCAGCGATGCCGGCAGCGACGTCAGGGAGCATCCCAGCTTCGTGGCCGACGCCCTTGGCACGATGGCAGAGCCCCTGCGTCTGACCCTTGCCGACCCCGATGCCGTCGGCAGCATCTCCGCTGCAACGGGTGCCGACACCCATACGTACAACCTCATGGGTCAGCGCATCCGTCCGTCGGCAGCAAGGCACGGTGTCTACATCATCGCAGGACGGAAAGTAAAAAAGTGAAAAGGTGAAAGAAGGGGGCATGTCCGTCGCGGCATGTCCCTTTCTTCTCCTGAAAACATCAAATGTCTACTTTCCTCTTTTCCTCTTTTCTGCTTTACAGCTCGGAAACGAGTTTCCTGTAGTTGCCCCGCATTGTGCGTTCGATAGCTTTGTCTTCGAGCAGACGTTCAAGTGTCTTCTGCCCCGAGTGGGTGTTGGCATAGCCGAAGACTTGTGCGAACAGCTCGTTGGTAAATTCTTCGGGAAGCTTTCTGAAGCACTCCAGGAACTTGTTCGTGCGACGTCGCTGTACGGCAGCATTGTGCACTTGGTCGTAATAGTATTTGTAGTGCTGGTCGTAGAACCAGTGCAGCTGTGTGCGGTACTGAATGTCGAGCACCAGGTCGCAGAGGCGTCGGTCTGTGTCGTCGATGACGTACGTGCCAGTCTGTTCGCGTTCCTGCCAATGACGCATGTCGATGTAGGGGATGCTCACGTTCAGTCCGTAATACGGCACGCGCTTTATGAGGAGCCAGTCTGCCTGGTCTTTGTCGTTGAACTCGGCAATGGCTCGCCTTTCGTCGCACCACCTGTGTACGTGCTCTACGAGAGGCCAGACGGGCAGTTCGCCTTGGCGCTGGTCCAGTTTGTAGCTCCACTCGCGGAGCAGTGCGTTTGCTGCCTTGAACTTGTCGGGGTCGCTCTCCAGCGGAATCATGTCGAAGTCGGGTTTGCCCATCGGTATCGTTGCCATGCGGGTGTCGAGGCCCGAGTTGAAGTTACGCTCGTTGACGAGGCGCTTCAAGGTAGGCGGAGTACACGTCTCTATCTGATTCCAATAGACTCGGAACCTGCCGCTTACGCTCTGTTTGTTCGAGTAGTGCTGCGAGTCGAACTCGTTGTGGAAGCTTTTCAGCACCATGATGTCGCGGTTCTGCCATCCTCCGCTCTTCGACATGTTGATGGAGTTGTCTTTCTCCGAGTCGACGGTGATGAGGTGGAGGTTCATCTCTTCGCCATCGACAAACGCCTTGCAGTTCATCATCGAGCGTATGAACTCGGTGTTCGATGCACGGGGACCGAACATGCGGTTGTAGATGTGCTGCCGTATCTCCTTCTCCTTGTTGGCACTCATGGCATCCGTCTTCTCCTTCCACTCGTTGGTGGCCTCGTCAGCCAGCCTGTCGCTGTCGATGATGGGAGCCAGCAGCACCTCCTGCAAGCGCGAGAGGGTGCCCTTGCCGCTTGCCGGGTCGCCTACACCGAGGACGATGTAGTTCAGGCGCGAGCGGACAGACGGGTCGGCATAGAACCTGTAGTAGGTCAGCGTCATGCAAGTGCCCATCATGGCAGCAGAGGCAAAGAGCAGGAAGGGCCAGAGGCGACGCGGATGAGGCTCGCACACTTCGCGGAGGCATGGGAACACGTCGAAGAGACTCTCTATCTCGTCAGTCCACTGCTCGAAGGGCAGGTCCTTCATCGGGTCGGAGGCTTGTAGAACCCCAGCGGGCAGTTCTGTGTCGATGCCAGCCTTCTCGAGCACTTCCTTGAGATTCTTCGGAGTGCTCTTCAGGAGTTTCTTGCTGGCAGCAGAGCGAACCAGGTCTTCCACCTCGCCCTGCTGAGGCTTCCAGTTCTTCACGTAGTCCAGCTCGTGTGCTATGGCAATGGCTCTCTCGGGATTGTTGTCCAAGAGCCACAGGAGCCAGTGTGCCGTCTGCTGGCAGAAGGTGGCATGGCGTTTGCCTTCAGGCAGCTCTTTGCCGTAGTAGGCGTTCAGAGCCTTGATGATGGCAAGTTCTCGCTCCGAGAAAATCACCTCCGAAGCCCCTCTCCCGACCTCCCCCAAAGGGGAGGCCACTGCCTCGCTGGGCTGGGGAGTTGCTGCGTCGTTGAGGCTCTCCCTCTTTGGGGGAGTTTGAGAGGGGCTTTTCTCGTAGTCAATCCATCGTTGCACCGTAGGCGAGGAATATCCCTTCTGTCCCTTCCGATAACGGTCCCCGAACTGCAAGTCATACTCAGTCCTGCTTACCTCCTCCGACTCGGGGAAGAGCGTTTCCTCCTCGTCGAACAGCTCCGTCTTGTCGATGTAGAGCACATCGTCCTCGCCCGTCAGGAACGAGAGGCGCGAGCTGTCCTTGCAAGCATCGTCCACGTACTGGAGTATGCCGAGCAGGCTTGCCATCTCGTACTGGTTGCAGATGAGGTTTCCCCACTCGGGGCGAGCCTTGAAGACAATCTTCAGCCCTTCTCCGCTTGCCGAGACATAGACGAGCAGGATGCCCAGCTTCTTCAAGTCGTGCATGCTCGTGATGCGCTCGAAGAGTTCACGCGGATTGCCGCAGTGGTCCACGTCGATGACGGCAAGCCCCGACAGATAGGCATGTATCTGCTCGCGCCAACGCCCGCGCTTACCTTTGTTGTACTTCTTCTTGCCGACACTCTCTTCGTAGTCCGATGCCTGGAAGCAGGCACCCGGCAGCGAGCGTTTCTGCTCGTCTGCTTGGTCCTTGTACCGCTTGTCGCCAGTCTCTTTGTAGAGCTTGAGCAAACGTCGCACTTCTGCCACAATGGCTTTTGCCAGTTCGAGGCTTTCCTGCCATTGCTTCCATCCCATACGCTCCATCTGGAGCCAAGTCTTTACCTGATAAGTTACCTTAAACATTCTGTGTTCCTCCTTGATTTTTTAGATTGTTAATTGTCTTGTTGAAAGTCTCGTTAGCGGGCAGACGTCTCACTACGAGCTGCACCTGCCTGAGCAGTTCGGCCTGCCAGTTGCGGAAGTGCGTGGGGAGCGCGAGTGTGGTTTGCACCGTCAGCTCCAGCGTCTGCTCGTCGAGGTAGCACTCCAGGCCGTTCTCCTTCACCACGCGCGTCGTTTCGGGCTGCTGTGGAGTCTGAGGCTTGATGCCGAGCCGTTTGAGCTGTGCCGTATATTCCCGATAGGGGTCGGCAGTGTCGGCAGGGCACGAGAGGTGCGCCACGCGCTGTGGCTTCTTCTCGCTTTTCGTCTCGTACGTCTTGCCCCCCTTGCAGGTCTTGACGTTCAGTTGGGTGGGTTCACCCGGTTCGCATGGGCGGAATGTGAAGTCGTCGCCCTCGTACGTTCCCACTCCCCGCATCTTGCGAGGCTTGGGCTTTTGATTTAAATTTGTTGCCATAGTTCGTTTATATTATGACATTATTAATAAGGTGAACCACTCGTTGCTAGCTTAAGTGGTAAGGTTTGCTTCCAGATAGGCACAAAAAACAACCTTTGCGCCTCGAAGCCTAACTTCGCCGCAAAGGTACGAAATGCCTAAAATCTCATTATGTAGAATATATCTGGATAAAAAAGATAAAAAAAAAGACACCAAACTTGGTGCCTTTTACTTAAATAGTTCGTCTATCACTGTCCGCCATTTCTGTTTATTAGCTGCTTGATATACTTGAACGAGTTGCTTCCCAATACTCTCTATATTAAAGAGTTTACAGAGTTCTGCATCAGGAAATTCTTTTCCTATATTCTTTCCTTCCCTGTCGCTATACTTGAAACCGTATATCTTGCCACAAAGGTAGGAAAGTTGAGCTATTTTTCCTCTGCTATCCGAAATACCCTCCCATTGATATCCGCTTTCTGTTTCGTGCATCCATCCCTTTGCTATGCACTCGGCAAATATATCTTGTGCAAGTTCCGTGTCAAGTACGCCTCTGAGTTTCTCCTGTGGTTTCTCTTGAAAGGATGCAAGGCACGTCTCTATCTCATCCGTTAGCCAAACTCCACTGTCTTCATACTCGTTTATCCATTCTTCCAAGCCTTCGGAATGTTTGCACAAATTCTTTATAATCTCATTCTGCTCATCCTCGTCAGTAAGCATTCTTTCTTTTTCTACTTTCCGACGCAACAAATTAACAACTTCTTTTGAGTAATACTCCCGCCAATGAAGGCTCATAGTAGCGGCAATAACATAGAAAAGTACACTACAGACAGTATTAAGGTCGGACTGCGATGGCACGGGCTGCGTTCTGCTTTTCAACTTTATCTTTAGGTTATCCCATAAATCTTCCAGATATTGTGGTGCATCAGTTGGACTGTCAAAGACTTCATCAATTGCTATTGCCGCTTCTACAAACAAATCCTCCGATGTGAAGTTGAAGGACTCCATACTAGCCATGTAATGCCTAAAGGCCTGCTGGCATGTCAACAACAGGGGGTGCTCACGAAACTTGCTTCTTAACTTTTCCACCTGGCTTTTCTCTAAATTCTTCAACATCATTATATTTGTCTGTCTTTTGTTTTATGTCATCAAGCCAATCCATTATTTCATAATGCCTAAACAAATCGCCTTGTTGGTACTCAAAGTCTTCCCTGATTCTTTCTTCTTTCATCGGCAATTCTGCTCGTAGTTCCTGGTTGCACTTGTAGGTGACATCGTCCGAGAAGGTTATGCTTAAACTGTATTGGCTTATTGCGCAAATCTCCACCATGTGTTTGATGTCTGCAAACTTTCGTTTTACGAGAGCATCATCCTTGGATGGAGTTATTTTCAGTTCTCCTTTATCACCTCCCATCTGGTTTATCATTTCAATTAAGCTATCAAAGCGACGCCAATTCGAAGAAAGTGCCTGCTTTATATCCATGTCTGGACGGCGCCTATAATTGGCAAACGAGAAGGTTATGCTCTTAATATACACATTTTCCTTCTTTCGCCTATAGTCAACATATTCCCAGAATTTAGAGGGCAACATCTTGGAGAGTATTTTCACTTCAAAGCCATAATCAAGAACCTCTGACTGCCAATTGATGGTTTCCTGAAGCAACGTTTTTACGTCAACAGTATTTCTCCATGCGGCACTGTCGGACTGAATAGCTATCAGTTGCATCCCTGGCCGATTGTCAATGATGATGTAGCAGAAGGGTTTTGTCTTCCTCTTCCTCTTTTCAATCTTCGGGACAGGATCATCGGCAGACTCTTCTTCCCAGAAGTCCTTGTCCATTTCGTTTACCAGTCGCAAAAGAATGATATTTGCATCGTGGCTCAGTACGAGACAGGGATATGAGTCGGCATCGTTTTTCTTGAACTTCTTCAAGGTGAAATCAGACCCTCGCTTCTCCCCGAAGAGTATCTCAAAGCGTTGTTCAATCGAAAGATTGGATACATCCTGAGAATCGGGCATCGCCAACACTCCGTTCCTGAAGGGTTTCTCTTTCAACTGATACGAATAGATTGAATATCTCTCCATATTTCTTTATTGTTGTCAGTTTCTTACTACTATTTCACGCTCTTCTGGGGTGAGGCCGTAGAGGTCGAAGACGCGGGTGTCTATCTCTTTGTAGGTCTTGGAGATGATTATAAATACAACAATAACAGTATTATTTATAATAATAACAAATTGGCATTTGTTCTTATAAAATCATCAAAGACGGCTTCCACAACTGGCACAGAGACAGAGTTCCCGAATTGCTTATACGACCAGGCGTCGGACGGATGAAGCTTGAATGTATCAGGGAAGCCTTGTAATCTGGCACACTCACGAGGCGTGATGTGTCTTGCGCGATTATGCTGAATGACACCCAAACGGTTGGCATCCGATGAAGTCAAGGTAACCGAAATGCTTTCAGGGTCGAGGAACTTGAATACCTCGAAAGACATGTTTCCACAAACGGGATTATACCTGCCATCAATTTCTTGAAGGTAACGCTTTTCGAGCAAAGACGCAACAACCTCCTCAATGTCAGGCTCTTTGTAGAATGTTTTAATCTGCTCTAAAGTCAGTTTCTTACCATCTTGTTCCTTACCGAAAATCGGTTTGCGGCGATTAAGAATCAGGGCATTCATAAAGCGGATTTCTGCGTCAGAACATTTTCCTTTCATGCCTAACTCCCATGAATGAAGCGACTGACCTCCACGATAATCAATTAGACGGTAGCCGTGTAGAACTCTCAAATCGTCACCTACAGCGGTGTGAAGCATCTGTTGAAACTTATCAGAACAATAATACTTTTCGTCAACATCAGGTTCCAACACGTCACCCACACAGCATATTGGCTTTTCACCAAAGAGTGAAAGCTGAACCATGTTTTGCTTATACTTGTGAGAATCTGCTGCGCCGAGGTCTGATGATAGATTCATATTCGGAGTTGCGCCTAAAATACCAACGATATATAGGCGCACACGATTCTGGGGAACTCCAAAGTTGCTGCTGTTCTGTAGCAGGTCGTATGTACCATAGCCCAAGCTATGAAGCTTATCCATGATGGTTTTGAATGTGCGACCTTCGTCATGTGTATAGAGTCCACGCACGTTTTCAAGCAGGAATGCCTTAGGACGATATTTTTCAAGTAATCGTTCTATTTCAAAGAACAAAGTGCCTCTTGTATCACCAAACCCCATGCGTTTACCAGCATATGAGAAAGGTTGACAGGGGAAGCCTCCAAGCAATAAGTCAAATGGCTCCACTTCGTCTATCAGCTTCACGTCACCACTCGGATGCTCGCCAAAGTTGAGTTGATAGGTCTCGCAGGCTCTTTCGTTGATTTCACTTGAAAGCACACACTTTGACTCTATTCCGTTCTTGGATAAAGCCTGGCTTACTCCCAATCGAATGCCACCAACACCTGCGAACAAATCTATGTATTTTATCATCCAATCTTCTCCTTGATAAACTCAATCAGTAAGTCAAATTCCGATGGAGTGTACGCGACATTGCAGTGACTGTTATCACACATATCTTTCATCGCGGATGGTCTTGAAAAATTACCTACGCCGTCAATGATATATGCAACAAAGCACCTTTTGTTATTAGTGTTTCGGAAGCGAGCCTGTGCTTCACGCCCCTTTCTTTCTGCTACGCTGTTTGATGTCTCTTGAAAAGAAACTTCGATTCCAACATATTTCTTAATGCGACCGTCGTCATCATTTCGGCTAACAACAATATCAAAAGTTGCTTCCTTATCGTCATCAAGTTTAACTCCAGGAATCGTTCCGTTATTAACAAGATTGTAATTGCTGCCTAGATGTTCCGACAAATATCTTAAGGCATATACCTGTGCAACATTCCCAAGATCTGTTGCCGTCTTGCCTGCGATAATTCTACTTACTCGAATATAGTTTTCACACACATATTGCTTAATTTTATCCTTCTGTCCAAGATATTCATAGGCTTTACACTTGTAGAGGATTGCACGTGTCTTCAATGAAATTGCAGATGCACCATATATAAGCAGTATTATCAAGTCCTTGCACAATTTCTTGTCCTTACACGGCTTCTGCAAATTTTTTATTGTGCTAATCTGCATCCTGGCATTTGTGGGTTTACTTTGTAAAGGCAGAGATGTAAAACTATAGCTATACTTTTTGCCACTTATCTCATATTCCAGTTTTTTGCCAGGAAAAACCTCTTTGAAAGACGAGTTAAGTCTTTGTATAGGCTCCGAGCCAACATCTGTCAAAACCATCAGATGTTTCAGGAACAGGTGATATTCAAAATCAGAGGCTTCAAGGAGCTTGAATAACTTCTCAGGGTTTGTATTATCAGCCAAAGTCAGAAGTGAAATAAACTCCTCCTGAGTATCAAGCAGATATTGCAGGATGCTTACCTTCATTGCTTCATCCCTGACTTCCTTGGGCCACCATTTGCAGCCAACTTGCTCTAATTCCTTTATGGAACGAAAATACTTATCATCATTCATAAATAACATATTAAGTTATTCTTCAATATAAGGATAAAACTCCATTTCTGTGCAAAAGCCCTTCCTTTCGAACTGTGCTAGGATGACATCGCGCACTTCGCCAATGGCCTCGATGTCCCATTCCATTTCCTTATCGGACGGAATAAGCCTATTCATTAGGTCGAATATAGCGTTATCAACGAAATCTTGACGTTCTATCTGTTGTCTTGTCAGTTCCATGAGTTCAATCGGCGTTGATGATTCTATTCAGATATTCTTCTAACATACTATTTGAGTTTTCGGCGGTAAAGTTACAAAATTTATAGGATTATGCAAAAAATAAAACGATTTTTGTTTGTCTCGTTCTTCTACATCGTGATGAGGCAGGCAGCAGGGCAAGGTATTTTCTGAGGATGTTCTTCTGGAATAGCATAATAGCGTGTAGTTTCGTTTTCGGCTGTAAAGTTAGCGAATTTCTTGCAGCCCGCCAAGAACTTGAGGCAAAAAAAGCAATTTGCTGCTTTGCGGCTTTCCCCCCTTCTGTTTTCGCATATCATTTTGCCATGCCGCCAGAGCATGAGGCAGCCCCCCAACATCTTTTAACCCAAATCGGTCATTAGAATTTATGTCAGAGTAGTATTTATATCAGTCAGATTGTTTAAGTGGTCATTGCAGGCGTAGCGAGCTACGTCAAAATGAGTACTTTGGACAAGATGACGATAGAAATGCTGCTATGGCATGAATAAACAAGAAAAACAACATAACAATAAGTTGGTCTAATGACCGATTTGGGTTTAACATAAAATAAGCTGAAAGCAGAAAAGAGGAAAAGAGGAAAGTAGACATTTGATACTTTTGCCCCCCGAAAAGGAGACTGGAGCATCACGTAATAGAATCGTAATCTTCGTAATAACGGTATAAATGATTGTAACTGTTCCACGAATTATAATTGTTAATATATAATAATAAACTTTTACTAAGAAAAGTCCATCTTCCGCTTCCTCCTGCCCCCTCGGAAACATCAAATGTCTACTTTCCTCTTTTCCTCTTTTCTGCGTTTCTCCCACCCTCGGAAAAACTTCATCCGACGAGTGAAAATAATTGCCAAAAAGCTTGCACAATCCAAGATTATTTCGTAACTTTGTAGCGTGAATGAAGAAGGAACTACACGTGCATGGACGGCCGACTTCACGTGGGTTCCCCGCTGACTTCACACGAGAACCTCATACCATCAAAAACACTTTAGCAACCGCTATCCCCTCCGCGGAATACAAAACTCCTCCCCCACGAAAAGGGGGAGGACGGGAGGGGGGACATTATGATCAACTACTCTATCATCATCATGGGCACCAAGCCCGGAACAAAGAAGGAACACATCCAGGAGACGAAGGCCTACGGCACGGCACAGGTGCACGAAATCCTCGACATGAACGCCTTCGCCAAGCACATCGCCGACCACGGCTGCACCTACGACCGCGCCGACATCTCGGCCGTGCTCACCAAGGCCGTCGACTGCCTGCGCGAACAGATGCTCCTGGGCAACAAGGTCAACCTCGGGGAGCTCGGCAGCTTCCACGTGGAGCTCGCCACCAGGGGCGCCAAGACAGCCGACACCTTCACCGCCGCCAACATCGAGGCCGTGAACATCCGCTGGACGCCCGGCAAGGACTTCCGCAACCTCCGCGACGAGGCCACCTTCCAGCTCGTGCCCACACGCGCAGCACAGTCCACCGCCGTAGAGGTCGTCAAGAACCAGGACACCATCCAGGGGCTTGAGTAACGGCCCCTCTCCTTCCCCTGACCCCTCCTCCCCCAAAGGGGAGGCGGGGAACGGCCGCGGAAACAAATCCGCCGGACACGGAAACAAAGCATCCGAAACTTCAGTATAGACAAAACAACAGATTGGGCTGTGTTATATCAAACAACGGATATATTTCTTAACAACGGATTGAACGGATTTGACGGATTAAGTTACTACAACACGTAGGTGAAGAAAGAAACGAATTAGAATTAAGAAACGAATTAGAATTAAGAAACTAATTTTTATCAGCGAAGAAGAACACTTATCCCATTCGTGAGTCTATTATTCTTATTATTCTAATTCGTTTCTTCACGGACTACTCAGGATAATACATGTTCCCAATTCGTGAGTTTATTTAAGTTTCGTGAGTTATAGAATGAAGTTAAATTGGAAGTTCTTCGCTTCGCTCAGGCGCAGGCGGAAAAGCCAGCATTGCTGGCAGGAAGTTGTTGGATGCTCTAGCACCAAGGCGCGATTGAAGTCGCGGAAGAAGCACTGCGTGCTGGACGATACAATGGGGATGCAAAAGCTAT
>DGTM01000012.1:25084-27455 GCA_002394305.1 Prevotellaceae bacterium UBA4336 | reverse complement strand
TTGCAGAAAAGTAAATAAGTATAACTTTCGGATGTAAAAGAGGAAGTAAAAATGGAAGTAAACTCGCTGACGCTCGTGGAAGTTATGTGCTACGCACAGGACGATAGCTTTGGCATCCCCGTTGTATCGTCCAGCACGCAGTGCTTTACTTCCTGCGCTGAAAGCGCATAAATTCCTATTTAACTCCATTTTATAACTTCCGAAACTTATATAATGTATAATTATAATGGATGATTGTTCGATTATTCTGCCACGCGGCTGTAGGCGGGTGCGTCCATCGGACAGAAGTCCTTGTCAAGGTACTTGAAGTAACCAGCGATGGCAATCATGGCGGCATTGTCCGTCGTATAGCTGAAGCGGGGAATGAAGATTTCCCATCCGTAACGGCGGGCATAGTCGTGGAAAGCATTGCGCAGGCCGTTGTTGGCCGACACGCCGCCTGCCACTGCCACCTGCTTTATCTTCAGGTCCTTGGCAGCCAGGCGGAGCTTCTTCATGAGAATGTCGACAATGGTCTTCTCGAGCGAGGCAGCCAGGTCGCACTTGTGATGCTCCACGAAGTCTGGGTCTTCGCGTATCCATTCGCGCAGATTATACAGGAAGCTCGTCTTGAGTCCGCTGAAGCTGTAGTCGTAGCCGGCAATGTTGGGTTTGGCAAAGGTGAAAGCCTCGGGGTTGCCCTGCCGGGCCAGCTTGTCGATGATGGGACCGCCCGGGTAGCCGAGCCCCATCACCTTCGAGCACTTGTCGATGGCCTCGCCAGCTGCGTCGTCGATGGTCTGTCCGATGATTTCCATGTCCTTGTAGCTCCTGACGAGCACTATCTGACTGTTGCCGCCACTGACCAGCAGACAGAGGAACGGGAAACGGGGCGAGATGTAGTCATCGCCCTCGGTATGAATGAAGTGCGCCAGGATGTGACCGTGCAGGTGGTTGACGTCTATCATGGGGATGCCGAGCGACGCGGCAAGCCCCTTTGCAAAGGAAACCCCCACGAGGAGCGAACCCATGAGTCCCGGGCCACGCGTGAAGGCGATGGCGCTGAGCTGTTCGCGCTCGATACCAGCCTGCTTCAAGGCGGCATCCACCACAGGCACGATGTTCTGCTGGTGGGCGCGGCTTGCCAGTTCGGGCACCACGCCGCCATACGCCTCGTGGACGGCCTGGCTGGCAGTGACGTTGGAGAGCAGAATGCCGTCGCGCAGCACAGCTGCCGAGGTATCGTCGCAACTGGATTCGATGCCGAGGATATAAACAGGAGATTGGGAGCTCATAGGGCTTATAGGACTTATCGGACTTATAGGACTCATAGGACTCATAGGGCTTATAGGGCTTATAGGACTTATCGGACTTATAGGACTTATAGGACTCATAGGACTCATAGGACTCATAGGGCTTATAGGACTTATAGGACTCATAGGACTCATAGGACTTATAAAACTAATGTGTTATTACCTCCACGCCGTTCTCCGTCATGAGGAAGGTGTGTTCCCACTGTGCGCTGTCCTCGCCGTCTTCGGTCAGGACAATCCATCCCGTCTCGTCTTCCTCGTCGCCACACACCTGCCAGTCGCCGCCGTTTATCATCGGTTCGATGGTGAACGTCATGCCCGGCACGAGCAGCATGCCGCTGCCCTTGCGACCATAGTGCTCCACGTCGGGGTCTTCGTGGAACTCCAGTCCCACGCCGTGCCCGCAGAGGTCGCGCACCACGCTGTAGCCATTGGCGTGCGCATGCTTGGCAATGGCATTGCCCAGGTCGCCCACAAAGACGTAGGGCTCGGAGCAAACCTGCTGGCCAATCTTCAGACACTCCCATGCCACATCCACCAGATGCTGCCGCTCGGGCGTAGTCTTGCCGATGATGAACATACGGCTGGCATCGGCATAGAAGCCATCGAGGATGGTTGTGCAGTCCACATTGATGATGTCACCCTCCTCGAGAATCTCGTCCTCGGAGGGGATGCCGTGGCACACCACATCGTTGATGCTCGTGCAGCAGCTGTTGGGGAATCCCTCGTAATGGAGCGGCGCGGGGATACCGCCGTGGGCTGTCGTATAGTCGTAGACGATGCGGTCTATCTCGGCCGTCGTCATGCCTTCGCGTATCTTATCGGCCACAGCATCGAGTACAGCCGTATTGAGCACGCCGGCTTTGCGGATACCGGCAATCTGGTCTTTCGTCTTGATGAGTTGCGGCGTGGGCACAAGTTTGCCTTTAGCCTCCCATTCCATGATGATGCGGTCCATCTCTGTCATCTCCAAACCGGCAGGGACGGTCCAGCGCAGTTTCTTTTTCTTCTTGCTCTTTGCAACCATTATAATGTGTGTTTTCTTCTTTTCGGGGTGCAAAGTTACGGAAAAAGGTGCG
>DGTM01000012.1:24427-25000 GCA_002394305.1 Prevotellaceae bacterium UBA4336 | reverse complement strand
CGCACCTTTTTCCGTAACTTTGCACGCGCAAAACATCATACCGAAGTAACAATCAGAGCTGCTAAATACATATTGCGCATCATTGTCGGCCTGCTTTTCACCGTCTATCTGGCCTTGCTGCTGCTGACATCTCTGCCCGCCGTCCAGAGCTGGGGAGCAGAGAAGGCTTCGCAGTTGCTGACCGAGAAGACAGGCGGCAAAGTCAGCATCGGCACGTTGCGACTGAACATGCTGGGACGCGTGATTCTGGACAACGTGCGCCTCTACGACCAGCGCGACACCCTGATGCTGCAGGCCTCGCGCATTGCGGCAAAGGTCGACCTGCTGCCCCTCGTAGAGAAAAAGATACGCATCGACAACGCACAGCTCATCGGCATGCACGCCACGCTCTACAAGGACGGCGATGCGCCTTGCAACTTCCAGTTCCTCGTTGACGCCTTCTCCTCGTCCGACTCAACCTCCACCCCACTCGACCTTGGCATCGGCGTACTTGTCGTACGGAGAGGCGAAGTACGCTTCGACCGTCTGGAGAAGCCACAGACGCCAGGCAACCTGAACCCCAACCATCTGCAC
>DGTM01000012.1:23801-24329 GCA_002394305.1 Prevotellaceae bacterium UBA4336 | reverse complement strand
CCTGAACCTTACCGTGCATGTTCTGGCACAGATGCCCGACACTCTGGCCGTGGACCTGCGCAACCTCTCCTTCCACGAACTGAGCGGCATGGAGGTGCGCCATCTCTCCCTTCAGGCAAAAGTGGGGAAACGCTCGCTCGATGTTCGCGACCTGCGGCTGGAGCTGCCCGAATCGTCCATCGAAGTGGGAGCCCTTACCAATTCCCCAACCGAAGAGAAGGATAGGCGAGGCAAGGAAGATGCCATCTTCAAGAAAGGCTGGGCAGAAGGGCTGGGCATCATGTCCGGCTCCCTGGCTGCCCGTATCTGTCCGCGCGACCTGCGCTGCCTCGTGCCGCAGCTGGCAACGTTCGGCGACATCATCAACGTGTCGACCCACATTACACAAGAGAAAGGCTGGGTACGGCTGACAGACCTCACTGCCCGCGACACAACGGGCAATGTTTCCCTGCTCTGCGACGTCACGGCCACCGATGTCTTCCACAAGCCGGCCCTTCGCGCAAACATCACCACGCTGCAGACCGGACC
>DGTM01000012.1:0-23658 GCA_002394305.1 Prevotellaceae bacterium UBA4336 | reverse complement strand
CATCACCTATGAGGATGACATCCTGCAGTCTAAGACAGAGACCGACACAGAGCAAGGCCATCTCGCGCTGGATGCCACCCTTCACGACATGCAGAATATCGATGCCACCCTCTCGGCCACAGACATCAGGCTGGGCCATCTGCTCGGGTTGAGCGACGGGGCAAAAAGCACCCTGCTCTCGCTCGAAGCTCAGGTAAATGGCATCCTCCCCGGGAAAGACAGGCAAGCGAGCCTCACTTCATCCGGTTTGATTAAAAGTATGATATTCAACGACTATGAGCATCGCAACATAAGCTTTGCTGCAAAGGCCGATGGCAATGCTTACAGTGGCGAGCTGATGAAAGAAGAGCCCAACGGGCAGGCTCAGGTGCAGCTGCAAACCACGATGCAGCAAGGCAACAGAACTTTGCTCTGCAATGCACAGGTGAAGGACTTTGCACCCCACAACATGAACCTGACGAAACGCTACGAAGGCGAACGCTTCTCCGGCAACCTGGAGGCGGAGTTCGGCAATATCGACCTCAACCACCTGCAAGGCTGGTTGCAGCTCACCGGTCTGGAACTGACATCGGACCAGAGAGAAACACTTCGCATAGGCGACATCGCCCTCAGCAGCGGACAGGAAGGGAACATGCAGCAGCTGCGACTGCAAAGTGACTTCCTCAGCCTAAAGGCCGACGGCAACATCCATTGGCAAAGCCTCTCGGAATCGTTCCTGCATCCCGTCAGGCAGAACCTGCCAAGCCTCTTCCGCAGCGGCAGTTCCCGACAGCAGCCCGCTGGTAACAACTTCCGCTTCCTCGTCGAGATGAAGGACACGGTTCTGGCAAAACGACTGCTGGGGTCGAGCCTCTACATGCCCGAGAGGAGCATGCTGGAAGGCACCATCAACGATGCCGTAGGGCAGATAGCATTGCAGCTACACGTGCCCCACCTCGCGATGTCCGGCCAACAGTTGCAGGACATAGACTGCCGTCTGGAGAGCAGCAACGCAGCCCTGCAGACCAGCCTGCAGTGCAAGCGCATCATGAAAGGCAAGTCGGTGGAAATCAATCTCGATGCCTATGCCAAGGACGACCGAGTGACGTCGCGGCTACGCTGGGACAACAAACGCGACGTAGCCTATGCAGGCGACATCAGCCTGAGCGGCAACATCCGGCGCGACCTGTCCGGCCAGACGGCCATCGATGCCAGGCTGAAAGCATCGAACATCGTGGTGGGCGACACAACATGGCACATCAAGCCAGCCACCATCAGCTATCACGACGGCGTGGTGGACGTGGAGAACTTCTCCGTCAGCCAGGCGGAAAGACACATCAACATAGACGGACGCATCTCCGACCAACCGACAGACTCCCTGCGGGCAGAGCTGGCCGACATCGACCTGGCGTACATCATGGACCTCGTCAACTTCCACAGCGTGGACTTCGACGGCGACGTGACGGGCAGCGTCTACGGGACATCGCTCATGAAGCAGCCCCAGGCCGACGCCTACCTGCAGGTGAAGAACTTCACCTTCAACACCGCACCCCTCGGCAACATGGACCTCTACGCCAACTGGGGGAAGCAGGAGCGGGCCATCCTGCTGGAAGCCGACATGCGCGGCCCAGAGCCCCAGCATCGCACACAAGTGCACGGCACCATCATCCCTGGCAACGGAGAGGACGACGGACTGAACCTGAACATCCGCACGGACCACATCGACCTCTCCTTCCTCCGCAAGTATACGTCCAACGTCATGAGCAACCTGCAGGGACGCGCCTCGGGCTGGGCACGCGTCTACGGGCCGTTCAAGACCGTCAACCTGGAAGGCGACATGTTCGTCAACGAGCTGAAGACACACATCATCGCCCTGAATACGGACTACAGTCTCTACGGCGACAGCGTCACCCTGCGTGCCGACAACATCTGGCTCCGCGGGGCCACCGTCTACGACAACATGGGCATACCGGGCATGAACGAGCACACGGCCACCCTGGACATGCACCTCATGCACGATGCCTTCAGGAGTATGGACTACGAATTCAACGTCGATGCGCACAACATACTTTGCTACAACACCTCGCGGCAAGGGGGAGCCAACTTCTACGGGACGGTCTATGCCGATGCCGAAATGCACATGCAGGGCAAACCGGGAAGGGTGGACATCAACGTTTCCGCCACGCCGATGCCCGGAACCACATTATATTATAATGTATCCTCGCCGGGAGCCTTGGACGAGACAGAGTTCGTGACCTACATTTCGAAGAGCGACACGGCACAGGCACTCACCGGCGCCGCGCAGGCAAAGCCGGAGAAGACATCCGACGACATGCGGATAAACTTCGACATCGACGCCAACCCCAATGCACAAATCCAGCTCGTGATGGACCCCAGCACAGGCGACAACATTGCCCTGAACGGCAACGGACGCCTGCTGGCAAACTACTACAACAAGGGACGTTTCCAGCTCTACGGCACCTACCGCATCAGCGAAGGCACCTACCGCATGTCCATTCGCGACCTCATCCGCCGCGACTTCACCTTCGTGCCCGACGGCACCATCGTCTTCGGAGGCGATGCCATGCAGGCTGCACTCAACCTGAAGGCCAAGCACACCGTGCACAACGTATCGCTGGACGACCTGTCGACCACCGGCCTCGGCCTGTCCAATACACGTGTGGACTGCATCATGAACATCGGAGGCATAGCTCGCGAACCCGTCATCTCCTTCGACTTCGACCTGCCCAACGCCAACGAGGACGAGAAGCAGATGGTGCGCTCGATGCTCAGCAGCGAAGAGGAACGCGACATGCAGACCATCTATCTGCTCGGCGTGGGGCGCTTCTACAGCTACGGCACCCTGCCCGACAAGAACCAGACGCAGGGCGGCATGGCTATGAACTCGATGCTGAGCAGCGTGCTCAGCTCGCGCTTCAACCAGATCATGTCGCAGGCATTGGGCGGAAGCAACTGGAGCTTCGGCACAAACCTGCAGACGGGACAGACGGGATGGGAGCAGCTGGACGTGGAAGGCATGCTGAGCGGACGCATGCTGAGCGGACGGCTCCTCTTCAACGGTAACTTCGGCTACCGCGAAAGCAAGTACAACACAAACCAGAGCAACTTCATCGGCGACTTCGACATCCTGTACAAACTCTCGCCACGCAGCCCCTTCTCGCTGAAGGCATACAGCCAGACGAACGACCGATACTTCACGCAGTCGTCGCTCACCACACAGGGCATCGGCATACAGTTCCAACGCGACTTCAACCGATGGAAGGAGCTCTTCCGCCGGACAAGCAAGACAAACAGAAAAAAACAGAAATGAGACTCACAACCGTCATACTTGCCTTTGGCCTGCTGGCTGAGGCGTGGGCGCAACCAGCAGAGCAAGCTGCCGCCGACACCATCGTGGCCGGGCACGAGCTGGGCAGCGTGGAAGTGAAGGGCACAAGCTCGTCACGTTCGCGAGGCAGAGTGGAGAACGTCGACCTCATCGGGCAGGGACAGCTTGTCCGTGCCGCCTGCTGCAACCTCGGCGAGTCCTTCACGACCAATCCCTCCGTGGACGTCAGCTACACAGATGCAGCCACTGGTGCCCGACAGATAAAGCTGCTGGGCCTGAGCGGGACCTACGTGCAGATGCTCACCGAGAACGTGCCCAACCTGCGCGGCGCAGCTCTCCCCTACTCGCTCGGCTTCGTGCCGGGGCCGTGGATGCAGTCCATTCAGGTGAGCAAAGGGGCGGCAAGCGTGAAGAACGGCTACGAGAGCACCACCGGACAGATTAACATCGAGTACCAGAAGCCACAGGGCATCGACGGCGTCCGCGCAAATGCCTACCTTGACACCGACCTGAAGCTGGAGGCTAACGCTGATGCAGGCATCCACCTCAACGACCGTCTCTCCACAAGCCTGCTGCTGCACTTCGAGAACCGGCAGACGCATCACGACGCGAACGGCGACGGCTTCATGGACATGCCACGGCTGCGGCAGTACAACATCATGCACCGATGGGCGTACGTCTCGCCGGGATTCATCAGCCAGCTGTCGATGCGCTTCCTGCGTGACGAGAGGCATGGCGGACAGACAGACATGGAACACGGCTACACCACCCAGGCCGAGACCAACCGCTACGAGGCGCAGTGGAAGAACGGCCTGATGTTCGGCGGCGAACACAACACCTCGCTGGCCCTGATGCTGCAGGGCTCGTGGCACGATGCCTGGAACCGCTTCGGACGCACCCTATACGACGTGACGCAACGCAACGGCTACGCCCAGCTGATGTTCGAAACGGACCTGACCGAATGCCACAACGTCAGCCTGGGTGCATCCGTCAACCACGACAACTACGACGAACGCACGTCGCTCACTGGCCTGCCACTCGTACCTGCCAACGAGACAACGGTGGGACTCTATGCCCAGTACACCTATAAACCCAATGAGAAGCTGACCGTGATGCCCGGCATACGCTGGGACAGCTCGAGCGAGTACGGCTCGTTCGTCACGCCACGCCTGCACATCAAGTATTCCCCGACAGACATGCTGACGCTCCGCGCCTCGGCCGGCAAGGGTTACCGCTCGCCGCACGCCCTGGCCGAGAACGTCTCGCTGCTGGCAAGCGGACGAACCGTCATCGTCGCCGACGAGCTGCAACAGGAGGAAGCCTGGAACGTGGGCGGTTCCGTCGGCCTGGTCCTTCCCGTCCGCAGCAGGAATCTGGAGCTGAACGCCGAATACTACTACACAAGCTTCCTGCACCAAATGGTCGTCAACTTCGACGGCGCGAAGGGGCGGCACACGCTTTCGTTCGAGAACCTGGACGGCAGCAGCCGCAGTCATTGCTTCCAGGTGGATGCCACCTACCCCTTCTTCGACGGATTCACGGCAACCGCAGCCTTCCGCCTCAACGACGTCCGCTGCACCTACGACGGAGAGCTGCGCCAGAAGCCCCTCACATCCCGCTACAAAGGCCTGCTCACCCTCTCCTACAAGACCCCGCTCGAGCTGTGGCAGTTCGACGTCACAGGACATCTGAATGGCGGCGGAAAGCTCTACGACCGCACGGACTTCCCTGCCTATTTCCAGCTGCAGGCACAGGTGACGCGCGAGTTCCGCCACTTCTCCGTCTACCTCGGCGGTGAGAACCTGACGAACTACAAGATGTACGACCCCGTCATAGACGCCGCCAACCCCTGGTCCGAAGCCTTCGACGCCACACAGGTCTGGGGCCCCGTAGCAGGTGCCATGGGCTACATCGGACTAAGATTCAAGTTAGAGAAATACTAAGCATAAACACATACATCAAAATGAAAAGCAACAGATTACACATCCTCACATTTGCCGCAGCACTCTCTCTGACCGCACAGGCCGAGACGAAGACCGACACGCTCGTCGTCACGCCCAGCCCCAAGATGACCTGCGAGAACTGCGTGAAGAAGATAAAGCAGAACATCCGCTTCGTGAAAGGCACCAAGAACATCATCGTCTCCCTGCCGCAGCAGACAGTCACCATCGTCTACGACAAGCAGAAGTCGGGCTACGACGACTACACCGCCGCCTTCCGCAAAATAGGGTATCAGGTGAAGCCCGCTGCCGCGAAGAAATGAGGCCCGTACCCCTCCGTCCAGAAGAGCCTGGCGCTTATTTCGGAAGAGCCCAGCTCTTATCTCGGAAGAGCCTGGCGCTTATTCCGAAAGAGCCTGGCGCTTATCTCGGCAGAGCCTGGCGCTTATTCCGGAAGAGCCTGGCGCTTATCTCGGCAGAGCCTGGCCCCTGCCCTTCGCCCCTCTCCACTTTCGGGCTGGAAGCGCCGACGGCATCAGAACGTAAGCAGCAGCCCTGCATCAAGGCAAAAAGAGAGGAACTGCCGAAACTTTACGTAAAATCATCGAAAAAACCTTAAAATTCTTTGCAGCAAAAGATATTTGTTCTATATTTGCACCCCGAAAGATACACACGAAAAAACGGATGGAAGCAAAAGAACCAATTGCCAAGCTCATAAAGGCCCTGCTGGAGATAGACAAGCCCGCACCGCGCCAATTGCTCTTGGACTACATAACCGGCCGAAGAACCAGGCAGATAGAGGAAAACGAGCTCTACGACAACGACACCTACGGCATCGGCGAGACTCACGACGAAGACTTCTGGTCTGGCATCATCGACACGGCCTATGAGAACGGACTGCTCAAACAAGTAGCAACAAAAAACAACGACCTGCTGCCAACCGCCGCAGGGAAAAAGTTCGCAAAGAAGCCCTCCTCGATCATCATCCCCGACGATGAGTCCATCAGCGAAAGCGTATCCGAGACATCGGAAATAGATTCCCTGCTGGAACAGGCACAGAAAGAAAACGCGGCGTCCGGCTCGTCCGCATCGCCCCACGCCAAGCAACAGATAAAGCTCATCACAGCCATCGACCGGCACATAGCGCTCGAGGACTTTGCAGAAAGCGAAGGACTCGGACTGGACGAAGTGCTGGAGGACCTGGAAATGCTTGCTCGGCAGAAACGATACCTCGACATCACCTACTTCACCGACGAAGTGCTGGGGCCAGACTGCATGAAGGAACTGCTGGACTATTTCCAGGATGCCAAGACGGACAGCATAGACAAAGCCATGGAGGAATACGGCGATGTGTACAACGAGGAGGAGCTGCGTCTGGCAAGAATTGTTTATCTGATGAATAATATATAATAATGTATATATGGAAATACTGAAATTCAATCCAATCTTCAAGCCCACGCTATGGGGTTCCGAGACATGGGTGGTCTCGGCAGTCAAGGGGTCGGAATCTGTTGCCCTCAATGGTGTTGACAAGGGACTGACACTTCCCGAAATCGTCGCACGCTACGGAGCCGAGTTCCTGGGCGAGAAGAACACCGAGAAGTTCGGCACAGACTTCCCCCTGCTCATCAAGTTCATCGACGCGCGCCAGGACCTCTCCATTCAGGTCCACCCCGACGACGCCCTCAGCGCCAAGCGCCACGGCAAGATGGGCAAGAACGAAATGTGGTACGTCGTTGATGCCGACCGCGGCAGCCAGCTCATAGCAGGCTTCCGCCAGAAGCTCGAAGTGGCCGACTACGCACAGAAAGTGGCTGACGGCAGCATCGAAGACGACCTCAACAAGGTCAACGTCAGCGAAGGCGACTGCTTCTACATCCCCGCAGGACGCGTCCACGGCATCGGAGCAGGCATGGTCATCGCCGAGATTCAGCAGACCAGCGACGTCACCTACCGCATCTACGACTACATGCGCCGCGACCGCGACGGCAACCTCCGCGAACTCCACACCGACCTCGCCCTCGAAGCCATCAACTTCCAGGACATCACCACCGACCCCAAAGTCGTCTACACGGAGAGCCGCGACACCATCGTCCCCCTCGTGGAATGCCCGTTCTTCACCACCAACGAGCTGAAGCTGACACGTGCCTTCAAGCGCGACTACACGGGGCTCGACAGCTTCCGCGTCTATATGTGCCTCAGCGGACAAAGCTGTTTCCTCAGCCCCAACGGACAAGGCATCTTCCTGCGCCGGGGAGAATCGCTCGTCGTTCCCGCCGCCATGAAGGAGGTCACAATCGTCCCCGACGAGAACGCCAAGCTGCTGGAAAGCTACGTGGAGTGAAAATTAACTGAAAAATCTTGCCGGAAAATTTGGCAGATAGAAAGAAAAACCGTACCTTTGCACCCGATTTATGCCGTAGAGGCCATAAAAAGCGAGTCACGAGATGGCTCCGCCCCGCGGTCAAACCCGTTATAAACAAATAAATAATAATGTACGCAATCGTAGAGATTAACGGTCAGCAGTTCCGCGTGGAGGAAGGCAAGAAGCTCTTCGTTCACCACATGCCCCAGGCAGAAGCCGGACAGACTGTTGAATTTGAGAATGTATTGTTGGTCGACAACGGCACCATCACAGTGGGCACCCCCACCGTCGAAGGCGCAAAAGTTACGGCCGAAGTTGTATCACCCCTGGTAAAGGGCGACAAGGTGCTCGTCTTCCACAAGAAGCGTCGCAAGGGCTATCGCAAGCTCAACGGACATCGCCAGCAGTTCACCGAACTGACCATCAAGGGCATCAACGCTTAATGTTTAACGCTAAAGACTGAACGAAAATGGCACATAAAAAAGGTGTAGGTAGTTCTAAGAACGGACGTGAGTCACACGCTCAGAGACTGGGCATTAAGATTTTCGGCGGTGAAACATGTGTAGCAGGCAACATCATCGTTCGCCAGCGCGGCACACGCCACTACCCCGGCACAAATGTGGCTATGGGTAAGGACAATACGCTCTATGCCCTCGTGGATGGTACTGTACAGTTCAAGAGAGGTCGTCTCGACCGCAGCACCGTCAGTGTTCTGCCTGTCGCAGAAGCATAAACAAACATTCGACTATTGCAAGGAGGGATGTGACAAGTGCACATCCCTCCTTTTTTTGTCCTTTAAGCTGCATTTTCAAGGATAATACTTCGTATTATGGCCAAAAAGTCGTACCTTTGCAGAAATTTAGAAACATTCAAAGGAAAGAAGAAATATGCTCACACTGAAACTCATCACAGAAGAAACAGAGCGCGTCATCGCCGGATTGGAGAAGAAACACTTTAGCGGTGCTCGCCAGGCAATAGAGGAAGTCATTAACGTAGACAAGACCCGCCGCCAGGCACAGACAGAGCTCGACCAGAACCTGTCAGCCGCCAAGAAGCTGGCCGCAGAGATCGGCATGCTCATGAAGCAAGGCAAGCGCGAAGAGGCAGAAGAGGTAAAGGCAAAGGTAGCCACCCTGAAGGAGACAAGCAAAGAGTTGGAGAACAAGAAGGAGACCGCCGAGCAAGAACTCACGCGTCTGCTCTGCCAGATTCCCAACATCCCCTACGACGAGGTGCCCGAAGGCACAGGAGCCGAGGACAATCTTGTAGTGAAAGCCTCCCCCAGCCCCTCCAAAGGAGGGGAGAACTTCCTCACTGTAGCGGAATTCAACAAGGTATGGAAACCACTCACCCCTCCTTTGGAGGGGACGGGGGAGGCTCTTCCCCATTGGGAACTTGCCAAGAAGTACAACCTTATCGACTTCGACCTGGGCGTGAAGATAACAGGAGCCGGCTTCCCCGTCTATCGCGGCAAGGGCGCAAGGCTTCAGCGAGCCTTAATCGATTTCTTCCTGGACGAGGCACAGAAGTCTGGCTACGAGGAGATTATGCCTCCAACGGTTGTCAACGCCGCCTCGGGCTACGGCACAGGTCAGCTGCCCGACAAGGAAGGCCAGATGTACCATTGCGAAGTGGACGACCTCTACCTCATCCCGACGGCCGAGGTGCCTGTGACGAACATCTACCGCGACGTGATTCTCGACGAGAAGGACCTGCCCATCAAGAACTGCGCCTACACCCAATGTTTCCGCCGCGAGGCAGGCAGCTACGGCAAGGACGTGCGCGGCCTGAACCGCTTGCATGAGTTCAGCAAGATAGAGATTGTGCGCATCGACACACCCGAGCACAGCGCCGAGAGCCACAAGGAGATGCTCGCTCACGTGGAAGGTCTGCTGCAGAAGCTGGAGCTGCCCTACCGCATCCTGCGTCTCTGCGGTGGCGACCAGAGCTTCACCAGCGCCATCTGCTACGACTTCGAGGTCTATAGCGAGGCACAGAAGCGTTGGCTCGAGGTCAGCTCCGTCTCGAACTTCGACACCTATCAGGCCAACCGCCTGAAGTGTCGCGTCCGCCGCACAGCCACCGGCAAGACAGAGCTCTGCCACACCCTCAACGGCTCTGCCCTCGCCCTGCCCCGCATCGTAGCCTCCATTCTGGAGAACAACCAGACGCCCGACGGCATCCGCGTCCCCAAGGCCCTTGTTCCCTACATGGGTTGCGAGATGATCGACTGAAGAAAGCAGAATGACATCAAACCACAGACAAGAAGTAGGAGCCGCCACTCCTACTTTTTTTCTGCCATAAATTTGGAGGGGAACAATAATTATCGTACTTTTGCAGTGGAATAACACTCAGAAGATTATGAAGACTGAAGAAAAAAGCAAAGCAAACATCTTCCAGAGAATACTGGATGACAAGAAAGCGATTCGTGAATGTATTGCAAATCATGGCAATCTAAAACAGTTGGCAGATGAACGACACATCCAATTTGCTGCACCCCTATAGTTTCAGAATCGATGGAGACATGCACTATGTCTTCACCACAGAAGCAGATATAGTGTATCATGCCTACTTCATCAACTTTAGGATGTACGCTCCTCAGTTCGATGATGTCTATATGTTTAATATTGAACCCGAAGGCGACACAACCAATCTGCCTCTGGATATTCGCATCTCACATACAATTGTCAGAATACTCTCCCTCTTCTTTGCCAATCATCAGAACTCGATGATAATGGTATGCGACAGCATCGACGGAAGAGAACACAAACGGAATCTGCTGTTCGACCGCTGGTATAGGCATTATGCAACTGTCGATATAGCAAAGTACGACGCTTCTGCCGAGACAGCAGACTATATGTTGTACGTCTCACTCTTTGTTCACAAAGACAATTCGAGGAAGTCTGAGATTGTTTCCGCTTTCTACGAACTTGTACGCAACAATATGTATCCGTTAGAATAAACAACAGAGGGGAACGGCAGATGAGCCGTTCCCCTTGTTTTTGTTTTCGGCTCAGTCGTTATATCGGCCGAGGACTTAATTTTAATTCTTCACGCGCACAGGCCGGACACTTCGGCCGAAGTAACGGTAGTCGACAAATGTGTCGAAAATGCCCAATGAGATGTTCAGGAAGTACACGTGGTCGGAATACGGGGTGAGCGAACGCAACCAGTAGCCGCCGTCCAAGCCCGCGACGTTGAGATCCCTGAAGTCGCGGTAGCCCGCAGCGGGCAGGAAAATGCTGTTACCGTTAATCACGCTCGTTACTTTCTTTCCGTTCACGCCGTTTTGCGTCGTCCACTCTGTCATCGTGTAATTGACGTTAGTGAGTTCGTTAACCTGGTCGAAGCTCGGCATCTGCCAACCGCTGCCCCAGTTCGCCGTCGCAGCATCATCTTCGGGGACAAACTCCTTCTTGTTGTCACCAATGAAGTTTCCGTTACCGTCGTACCAGCAGGCATCCGTCTGGCCGTCGGCAAACGTGTATTTGTTTATCTGCTCCCAGCTTGACTGCCCTGCATTCATCCACTTGTATGTGTTCCAGTTGTACTCGTCCTTCGGCTCTGTCTCGCCCCAAGCAAAGTAATCACCGTACTCCTCGGGGCTGCTGGCACCCACGTTGCACGTCGCCCACAGCGTGCCGGAGGGCAGGCCGAGGTCAACCCATTCGTGTTCAACACCGACATCAGGAGTGTCTTCTTTATTGAATACGATACTGTCCAGTTGTTCCACATTGCACTCATAAGCCACTCTACCTGCTGAATAAAGTTTTACTTTCTGTGCCAATGCACCTGTTGCATATAGAAGTAAAGCAACTAATAAAAACTTTTTCATTACTTTTATTCGATGTCTTCCCAGCTCCAAGGAAGACCTTTTTATTAATAAGGAAGCGTGGAACTGTATCTGCTTCTCCACTATGAGGTCCTGAGAAAACCTTGTACAAGAGATTGAGATAACATTCCACGCCTAAACGCAGAAGCTATCATGTTCTCTTGCTGTACTCGAAATTTCTCAGGTTTCATAGTACAAGACGAGCATAACGCTTCTTTTCATTTCCGATAAGGTCGTCCCGCTTTCGTCGCCACGAGTAGCAGGGAATCGAGGGCAAAGGTAGGAAGAAAAATCCGAACCGACAAGTTTTTTAGGCAAAAACATGGCGGCTGTGCAGTACATTCCTGTCAGCTAAAGCAACAAATATAGGCGAGATGATGGTAGGTCTCGCATTTTTTTTGTACCTTTGCCCGCGATTATCTAAACAACATAATAAGGATAACATATAAGAAAGCTATGTTCAAGATTGTAAAGAAAGTTCAGTTCAGCGAGAAGGTTTTCCGTCTGGACGTTGAAGCCCCTCTGATTGCAAAGGCTCGCAAGGCCGGACATTTCGTCATCGTGCGCGTTGACGAGAAAGGCGAACGTGTGCCCCTCACCATTGCCGGTAGCGACAAGGAAAAGGGAACCATCACCCTTGTCATCCAGACTGTTGGTGCCAGCACCAGCAAGCTCTGTGCGCTGAACGAAGGAGACTATATAGCAGACGTGGTCGGGCCTCTGGGTCGCGCCACACATATCGAGAACTACGGCACCGTGCTCTGTGCCGGCGGCGGCGTAGGCACGGCTCCCATGCTGCCCATCATACAGGCTCTGAAGGCTGCTGGCAACCGCGTCATCAGCGTCATAGCAGGTCGCAGCAAGGACCTTATCATCCTGGAAGACGAGGTACGTGCGGCCAGCGACGAGGTCATCATCATGACCGACGACGGTTCCTACGGCAAGCAAGGCGTCGTGACCGTCGGTATGGAAGAAGTCATCCAGCGCGAAAAGGTTGACAAGTGCTTTGCCATCGGCCCCGCCATCATGATGAAGTTCTGCTGCCTGCTCACCAAGAAATACGACATCCCGACAGACGTCAGCCTCAACACCATCATGGTGGACGGCACAGGTATGTGCGGCGCGTGCCGTGTCAGCGTAGGCGGCAAGACGAAGTTTGTCTGCGTCGATGGTCCCGAATTTGACGGGCATCAGGTAGACTTCAACGAGATGATGCAACGAGCCGGCGCATTCAAAGCCGAGGAACTGGAAGCCTTCGAGAAGTGGCAAAGCCAGCAGACCCACCCCCAACCCCTCCCTTGCAGGGAGGGGAGCAGTCACCAACAGACTGTTGAAGGGGAAAAAGTATCTACTCCTCTCCCTACAAGGGAGAGGCAGGGAGAGGGTCTGAGTTTACTCACCGACCGCAACGCCCCTTGGCGCGAGGAATTGCGCAAGTCGATGAAGGCAAAGGAACGCACGCAGATTGAACGCTGCACGATGCCAGAGCTCGATCCTGTCTACAGGGCTACGACCAGAACGGAGGAGGTGAACCAGGGCTTGACCAAGGAGCAGGCTCTGACGGAAGCAAAGCGTTGCCTCGACTGCGCCAACCCGAGTTGCATGCAGGGCTGTCCCGTGGGCATCAACATCCCCTCGTTCATCAAGAACATAGAGCGTGGCGAGTTCCTCAATGCTGCTCGCGTGCTGAAGATGACCTCGGCCCTGCCTGCCGTCTGCGGACGCGTCTGCCCCCAGGAGAAGCAGTGCGAGGCGCAGTGCATCCACCTGAAAATGAACTCCAAGCCCGTCGCCATCGGCAACCTGGAGCGTTTCGCTGCCGACTACGAGCGCGAGAGCGGACAGATAGCACTGCCCGAGGTGGCCGAGAAGAACGGCAAGAAGATTGCCGTCATCGGCTCGGGTCCTTCGGGACTCAGCTTTGCAGGCGACATGGCTAAGGCAGGCTACGACGTGACCGTCTTCGAAGCCCTGCACGAAATCGGCGGCGTGCTGAAATACGGCATACCCGAGTTCCGTCTGCCCAATGCGATTGTCGATGTCGAGATACAGAACCTGGAGAAGATTGGCGTGAAGTTCGTCAAGGACTGCGTCGTGGGAAAGACCATTACAATCAGCGAGCTGGAGGCTCAGGGCTTCAAGGGCATCTTCGTAGGCAGCGGCGCTGGTCTGCCCAACTTCATGAACATTCCGGGCGAGAACTCGAACGGCATCATGTCGAGCAACGAGTATCTGACGCGCGTCAACCTCATGGACGCCAGCAACCCAGAGTATGCTACGCCCATCAAGAGAGCGAAGAACGTGATGGTAGTGGGTGGCGGCAACACCGCCATGGACAGCTGCCGCACGGCAAAGCGTCTGGGAGCCGAGCGCGTGTTCATCGCCTACCGCAGGAGCGAGGCCGAGATGCCTGCCCGACTGGAAGAGGTGAAGCACGCCAAGGAGGAGGGCATTGAGTTCCTCACCCTGCACAACCCCATTGAATACCATGCAGACGAGAAGGGCAACGTCACCGAGGTAGTGCTCCAGAAGATGGAGCTTGGCGAGCCTGATGCCAGCGGACGTCGCAGTCCACAGCCCATTCCCGGAGCCACCGAGACGATTGCCATCGACCAGGCCATCGTGGCTGTGGGCGTCAGTCCCAACCCCATCGTGCCCACTTCGATAGAGGGTCTGGAGCTGGGTCGCAAGAACACCATCGTCGTGAACGAAGGCATGCAGACCAACATCCCGACCATCTTTGCCGGAGGCGACATCGTGCGTGGCGGCGCAACCGTCATCCTGGCAATGGGCGACGGACGCCGTGCTGCAGCAGCCATGCACGAGTATCTCTCTAAAGACTGATTACCGTGAGCGGACTTTATACAATACTGTTGTTAGTATGCAGCAACGTCTTTATGACGCTTGCATGGTACGGACACCTGAAGCTCAATCAGGCCGGCATCTCGTCCAACTGGCCGCTGATTGCCGTGATTGGCTTCTCGTGGATGATAGCCGGCATCGAGTACTGCTTCTCGGTGCCGGCCAACCGAATAGGATTCATCGAGAACGGCGGACCGTTCACGCTGATGCAGCTGAAAGTCATCCAGGAGGTCATCTCGCTGGTCGTCTTTTGCATCATTGCCAATATCTTCTTCCAGGGACAACAACTGCATTGGAACCACCTCGCGACACTCATCTGCCTCGTCCTCGCCGTATATTTCACATTCAAATAAATCACATGAAGAAACCAATTCTCTTATTAGCCGTCCTGTTCCTGTCCATTACCGCCTCTGCACAGCGCAGAAGCAGCAGGGCAAAGGAACCCGTCCAGTCCGTCACGCCGCAGGAGGCAATGGCTGCATACAACTTCACGCTTGCCGAAGAGATACTGGTACAGCAGATTGCCAAACTGACAAAAAAGAAACAACCGACCATCCAGGAAGAGGCAATGCTGGAAATGGCACGCAAGTCGCAGATACGCCTCCGCGCCACAGAGCAGGTGATTATCATCGACAGTCTGATTCTGCCCAAGGACCAGGTGCTCAAGCAGATTAAGCTGTCGCACGATGGCGGCTCCGTCATGAGCTGCGCGGAGTTCTTCTCCACGAAGGACAACTCCGGCTGCACGCTCTTCTGCAACGAGCTGGGTAACCATATCGTCTACGCCGAAGCGAACAAGGACGGACACCTCCGCCTGAAGGAAAAGTCACTCATCGGCGGGGAATGGACGATGGAACGCCAGCTGACTGGCTTCGGCGAGGAGAAGGAGGACAACCTCAACTTCCCCTTCATGCTCAGCGACGGCATCACGATGTACTATGCAGCAGAGTGCGAAGAAAGCATTGGCGGATACGATCTCTTCATGACGCGCTACGATGCCGACAATCAGCAGTTCCTGGCGCCCGAGAACCTCGGCATGCCCTTCAACTCGCCTGCCAACGACTACCTGATGGTCATCGACGAGTTCCAGCAGCTGGGGTGGTTCGTGACCGACCGCAACCAGCCGGCCGACACCGTCTGCCTGTACACGTTCATCCCCACCGAGACGCGACGCATCTACAACGAGGAACAGGTGGGAGCAGAGAAGCTCGCTTCGCTGGCACGCATAGCCTCCATCAAGGACACATGGACAGACATGGAGGCCGTCAACGCCGCCAAGAAACGCCTTGCCGACGCAAGGAGCGAGAAGCGAGAAACGACGGACAAAGCACGGCGGGAATTCACCTTCGTCGTCAACGACAGCAAGACATATTATACTTTGGCCGACTTCCAGAACAAGCAGGCACAGCAGAAAGCAAAAGTCTGGCTGGAGACAGAAAAGGAATACAACGCGAAGCAAAAGGAACTGGAAGGGTTGCGCACCAGGTACTCCGGCATGAACGACGTACAGCGCGTGCAGATTGCTGCACAGATACGCCTCACGGAAACCGCCTTCGAACGTCTCTCCGCCGACAAGCTTGCACTCGAAAAGGAAATCCGTCGTTTGGAACTGAACCGAAATTGACATTTAAGGAAGCAAAACCAAGGTTTTGCCCCTGCCCTGTTAACCATAAAAAATACTACATTGCAAATGAAACAATTCGAAGATTCCGAACTCATCATCAACGAAGATGGCAGCATATTCCATCTTCACGTCAAGCCCGAGCAGCTGGCCGACCGCGTCATCCTCGTCGGAGACCCTGGCCGCGTGGACATCGTAGCCAGCCACTTCGAACAGCAGGAATGCGAGATACGGAACCGCGAGTTCCACACCATCACCGGCACCTACAAGGGGAAACGCATCACAGTCATCAGCACGGGCATCGGCTGCGACAACATCGACATCACCATGAACGAGCTCGACGCCCTGGCCAACATAGACTTCAAGACACGCACAGAGAAGCCTGAGCACCGCACACTCACCGTAGTACGCATCGGCACCTGCGGCAGCCTGCAACCCGAGGCACCGATTGGCACGTATGTCGCCAGCGTCAAGAGCATCGGCTTCGACGGCCTGCTCAACTACTATGCCGGACGCGACGACGTCTGCGACCTCGACATGGAACGGGCCTTTGTCCGCCACATGGACTGGTGCCCCCAGAAGGGAGCGCCCTATGTGGCAACCGCCGACCCCTCACTCATCGAGCGAGTGGCAGGCCGCGAAATGCTCCGCGGCATCACCATCGCTTGCGGCGGCTTCTACGGACCGCAAGGCCGACTGATTCGCATCGGCATACAGGACCCCAGGCAGAACGAGAAAGTCCAGACCTTCCGCTATCAGACAAACGAAGGCGAGCTGAAAGTTTACAACTTCGAGATGGAGTCGTCGGCCCTTGCCGGCCTCTCTGCCCTGCTCGGCCATAGGGCAATGACCTGCTGCATGGTCATCGCAAGCCGCTATGCCAAGGAGATGAACACCGACTACAAAGGCTCAATCGACCACCTCATCCAACTCGTACTCGACCGCATCTGACGGCTATGAAAACATCTTTCGAAAGCGACTACAACAACGGCGCACACCCCGAGGTGATTTGTCACCTGCTCGAGACGAACGGCAAACAAAGTCAGTCCTACGGCTTCGACGAATGGAGCGAGCAGGCACGGCAGAAGATACGGACTGCCTGCCAGTGCCCCGAGGCCGACATCTTCTTTCTCGTCGGCGGCACACAAGCAAACACAACCGTCATCGACGGCATGCTGGCCTCCTACGAAGGCGTGATAGCCACCCGCACAGGCCACATCAACGTCCACGAGTCGGGAGCCGTCGAAGCCTTCGGACACAAAGTCATTCCCCTACCCTCTCACAGCGGCAAGCTCGACGGCAAGGAGCTCGAAGCCTGGCTCCAAGCTTTCCACGCCGACCCGACGCTCGAACACATGGTCATACCCGGACTGGTCTATATCACCTTCCCCACAGAGCTCGGCACAGTCTATACCTCCGAAGAGATAGCATATATATATAATGTATGCCAGCGCTACGAGCTCTGCCTCTTCATCGACGGCGCACGTCTCGGCTACGGACTGGCATCCGCCGAGTGCGACTTCGACCTCCCCTGGCTCGCCCGGCACTGCGATGTCTTCTACATTGGCGGCACGAAGGTGGGTGCTCTCTGTGGCGAGGCAGTCGTCTTCCCTCGTGGTAATGCTCCCCGCCATTTCATGAACATCGTGAAGCGGCACGGAGCCCTGCTCGCTAAGAGCCGACTCGCTGGCGTTCAGTTCGATGCGCTCTTCACCGACAACCTATATCTGAACATCGCCAAGCACGCCATCGACATGGCAATGAAGCTGCGAAAGCTCTTCTCGGAAGCAGGCATCCCCCTTCGCGATTCCAGCACCAACCAGCAGTTCGTCGAACTCACCGACGCGCAGATGCAAGCCCTTCTGCCAGGCGTCCTCTTCGAAACCTGGGAGCCCCTTGACGATAATCGCACCCTCTGCCGCTTCGTCACCAGCTGGGCCACGACCGAGCGCGACCTCAAAGCCCTGAAAGAAGCTCTGGAAGCGATTCGCTAATTTGCCAGGAAGAGCCAGGCGCTTATTACGGAAGAGCCTAACGCTTTTTTCGGAAGAGCCTAATGCTTATTTTGGAAGAGCCTAACGCTTTTTTCGGAAGAGCACGCTGTATTAGCCAACTATCCACGTGTCGTTGTCAGAAACGCCAAGGCATCTTCTGTTTGATAGCACGTCTGAAGCCGTATCACTTCAATTACGGGCAGATGAAGCAACCAAACATTGACAAGCAGATGACAGACTTTTGTCGATTGTCCGCCATTGCGCCTTAGGAAAAAACCTTCCGAACATCGTCCCTGACAATTTTTCAATCTTCAACTTTCATTTTTCAAATTAAAGTCGTACCTTTGTACCCATGAACCAAGATACCATTTGCGCACTTGCCACACCGCCAGGCGGAGCCATTGCCGTTGTTCGCGTCAGCGGGCCGGATGCCATAGGAATTACCGATTGCATCTTCTCGGGAAACCTGAAGAAAGCAAAAGGGAACACCATTCACTTCGGCACCGTCATCGATGCCGACGGCACGGAACTCGACGAGGTTCTCGTCTCTGTCTTCCGTGCACCACACTCCTATACAGGCGAAGACAGCACGGAAATCAGCTGCCACGGCAGTTCGTACATCGTCGGGCGTCTGCTCGAGTCACTCATCCTGAGCGGCGCACGTCAGGCAGAGCCAGGCGAATACACCATGCGAGCCTTCATGAACGGCAAACTCGACCTCAGCCAGGCAGAAGCCGTGGCCGACCTCATCTCCTCCTCCACACAGGCAACCCACCAAATGGCGATGAGCCAAATGCGCGGGCAGTTCAGCCGCGAGCTGGCAGACCTTCAGGCACAACTCCTGCATCTTACCTCTCTGCTTGAGCTTGAACTCGACTTCAATGACCAAGATGTAGAATTCGCCAACCGCGAACAGCTCTCCGAACTGATGGATAAGACTGAAAGGCACATCAGCCAGCTGGCAGACTCCTTCCAGACTGGCAACGCCATCAAAAACGGCATCCCCGTTGCCATCATCGGAGCACCAAATGTCGGCAAGTCAACCCTCCTCAATGCCCTCGTCGGCGAAGAACGCGCCATCGTCTCGAACATCCAAGGCACAACGCGCGACCTCATCGAGGACACCACACAGATAGACGGCATCACCTTCCGCTTCATCGACACAGCAGGCATCCGCAAGACACACAACAAGCTGGAACGCATGGGTATAGAACGATCCATCCAGGCTGCAGAGAGGGCTCAGATTATACTCCTCCTGACAGAAGGCAACCAACCGTTCCCCGAAATAGACTTTCGGGAAGACCAGGTTGTCCTTCAGGTAATCAGCAAATGCGACCTCACGTTGCCAAGCAGCTCCTACCTTTATCACCGCCAGCCAGAAGGCCGTCTGTTCCACATCTCGGCATCCACGGGCGATGGCATGAACCTCCTTCGCAAGGCCCTGGTTCAGGAATCCTCCCTGCCTGTGAATTTGGACATGAGTCATTCCGTCGTGACGAACGTAAGGCACTATAATGCCCTGCGCCTATCACTCGAAGCCCTGCGCCGTGCAAAACAAGCCTTTGCCCGCCACACCCCCACCGATCTCGTCTCCGAAGACCTTCGTCAATGCCTTCATCACCTCAACGAAATCACCGGCACAGAAATCACCTCCGATGACATCCTCCACACCATCTTCTCCACCTTCTGCGTGGGAAAGTAAATAGCAATTAGCATCGATTACAATCAATCACAAAACATCACATAAGGCGTTCATAATGAGCGCATTTTCTTTTTGCCCTCTTTTTAAGTAAAGTCGATAAAAATCGTTTTTGCTCGATTTCTCTTTTCGCAGAACAAATAAGAGCTTATATCACGTCTGTTTTGATTGAAAAGCATAATGTTGTACTTGAAAAAAGCTACAGGGACTACAATTGGCACAACATAACATTGCTTCAAAGCAACAAACAGCACTCGATAGGGAATGAATCTTCCAAATACATTTTGACAAGTGCCGCAACAACACAAAATATAACATTGTGCCTATTGCGTCAAGGTTATACTCTATTAGTGAGTTGTAAACTTACATTTTGGGTAATTGGAACATCCGAAGAAGCTTCCATATTTCCCGTTTCGCCGCACAAGCATCCCTCCACATTGTGGACATTTACCCGATGCTATTATTGAGTCAGTTTTGTACTTTGCTTCCTTCACATTGCGTACATGGGTCTTGTTATCAACACTCTCCCGTATGTTCTTTGAAGAAAGGCGCGCCACAACATCATTTACATCAGCATCAGTGATGTACGATGTTTGATATGCTTGAATTGTGGAAAGAAGTGAGTTGTCGTATATGACATGGTTTTGTGACGAAACCTTACTAATATCGGCGTTCCCGGTAAAGACGACAATAGGTATTACTTTTAGGTAAGGCCATTCTTTCAGATTATCCTTAATCCTATACATGTGTCCCACTGCCTGTTTAACTGGATTATAAAATTGGTTCTTTGTAACATAGGTGTATGTCTTCCAAGGCTTCTTGGGATATGTCACTTTAGTAACAATTATCTGTTTCCACTCCTGAGAGTTGTCGTTGCCATATATTTCACCACGATAGTTCTTTGTCTCTATGGCAAAGATTCCATACTTGGACACCACTATGTGATCTATTTGTGTCGTTCCATTTGTTGTCTTTAGCATGACATCATCCATCACGTGGTATTCATCAGGAAGCTGCATGAGTATATCATGGATTCTCATTTCGCCTCGTTTCCCTTTTTGTTTAGGTGAATTATACCACCAGCCGAATATGGTCAGTGATATGATGGCAAAAATTAGAAATATGGATAAGAATGATGACATAACCTGTTAGCCGAATCTTCCTTTAATCTCTTTGTCTAATTCTTTCGCTTTTGTAGCGAACCTTTTCCAGGATGATTTAAGAATACCCGGGTCGTTCCATACCTTTTCAAAATGTTGTAGTGGTGACTGCATCAGGTCAGCACCCCACAGTAGCAATCCTGCTTCATGATTTCTGTTACCGCTTGTACGTTTGCCTATTGCAGCATCCGTGATGTTAGCCGAACCGACATACGCACATTCATCATCAAAGATGAATACCTTCATGTGGTTATGCTCATTGCAGCGTAACTCGAAAAGAGGATTCTCCAGAAGTTGAGGACAGTTTTCCTTGGCATAAAGGTAGAAGCCGAAGGGCTTCATACAAACTATTTGTACGTGAACTCCACGCTCAACAAGCGACATAAAGAAATCACATAAACGAAGTGTTTCAGTTGTACCATCAGACTCAACGGTCACGCTAAAGTTTTTGAGGTTTGCAGATGCTATCTTCAAACTGTGCTTCACTTCTGACATTAATTTGAATACCTGTGAGTAATGCTCTTCGTCTGCTACATAGGAAACTCTATCCTCTATTTGAGACACCTCTAACATGGGTATTTCCTCTTCTTCTTTGATTAAGTTCAAATCGACTAATACCTGAAAAGGAATGCGCCACCCGCTTTTGGGGGCCTTGTGAGCAACGAGAGTACCTTTGTGTATAAGGTCGTAAATCTCCTGCATTGAAAGCCCCGTTAGCCGAGCCGTTTCTTTTGTACCTATGTATTTGTTCTGTGGCATAACCAAATGCAAACTACTAATCTAAGCTGTTGATGACATTCAACATTGTATCATAGTCCGTTATCTCATGGTAACGTACTTTGCTGGTCGATACGTTGTTGAAGAGTTTCTTGGCACACTCTATCTTTGCCATTTCTGCACCTTTCAGGTTCATAGACACCATACTGCCCTTGGTCTCTGCCACGAAGAACACGTGCTTTACGCCCATATTGTCATTGAAGGCAATTGCCCAGTCTGGTGCATATTTGCCAACTGGTGTAGGTATCTGGAACGAACGAGGCAGACGGGCATAGACGCATACCTCATCCGCTTTGTCAAGAGCTTCGGCAAACTTCCGTTCACCCTTACTGTCCGTAAACACATAGTCCAGGATGTGCTTCTTGGCTTCGTATGCCTTTTCCAATGGCTGACGGTTTTTCTCTTTCGTGAAGATACTGGCATCATATTGCTGCTCGGTACGATTGTAGGCAATATGTTCTACAATCATCGTGGCCTTCTGGTCTTTTATCAGATGTACCACGTTGCGGATAAACTCTTCTGGGTTGTTCTTGAACAGATAGAGCTTTGCCGTAGAAATGCCTTTCAGAATGCGAACCACCGTTCTTCTTGTCAGTGTTGAACCCTTGGCTATCTCGCCCACAAGATCGTATGGCACGTCGCTTGTCGAAACCTCCCTCATAGTTTGTGTTCGGGTGTGCTGGTCACCTGTGAAGTCCAAGTCGTCAGTACCTTGTTCACCCGTCGTCACAACATACTTTAGTTCAGTGACTCGCAGATTCTTGTTGATGGAAGCCACGGCTTTCTGTATCAGCTCCCCACTATCATAGTGAACGGTATAGACATACCGATGGTTGATTTCCTCCCACAACCGCTTGAACTCGTTTTTGCTGGCATTATCGTTCAGATGATCATTGATGGCTTCTGCCGACTCATTGGCATTCTCAATCATGTCATCAAGGGCTGATGGGTCGAAGATTCCCTGTACTAACTTATGAACTTGCTCACTGATGGGAGCCAGTTTTTTACTCATCGGTGCAAGGTTGCCTGTGCACAGGTCTTCGTGATATGACTGCTGGATATTTCCCTTGTCATCCACATAGTCATTCTCATAGAGATAGTTGACAATGGCTGATGCCTCCATTGCCGAGATTTCATGTACTTCTTCACTAACCTTGAACTTCCTGCCTTCAAAGTATGCCACAGTAGCCAATGTAGGACGCTCACGCAATGCCTCGCGTGTCTCTTTCTGCAACGCATCGACAAACGTGCTGTAGCTCTCGTTGGCGATGACCGTCAGGGCATTGATGTCATGTACGGCCTCGCCCAGACGTTCAGCATCCATGCGAACGCCCTGTTGGTCAACGCAGATACGCAGTCCACGGCCTACCTCCTGACGTTTTGCTGTCGCGCTGCTGGCATGGCGCAGCGTACATATCTGGAACACATTGGGGTTGTCCCATCCTTCACGCAGCGCAGAATGAGAGAAGATGAATCGTGTCGGCTCATCAAAAATCAGCAACCGCTCCTTATTCTTCAGAATCAAATCGTAGGCCGATATGTCCGAGGAGAAGTCTTCACCTCGCTTCACAACACTGTCGATGGCGTGTCCTTTCTTGTCGATAGAGAAATAGCCATTGTGTACTTGGTCTGCCGTAAAGCGTTTCAAATAACGCTGATAATCATCCTCAAAAAGCGAAAGATTCTCATTCAGGAAACGGGTGTATTCTTCTTCAAACACATTCCAAAGAAAGCCTTTTACCACCTCACCTTGTTCATCATAGCCCTTGTAGTTGGCTACTTCGTCGATAAAGAAAAGCGAAAGCGTCTTAATTCCTTGTTTGAAGAGTGTAGCTTCTTTCTCGAAGTGCGAACGGATGGTTTCTCTTACTTGAATGCGCTGTATCTGTTGTTCCGACACATCACCCATGACTTCACCCTTTCGCAGTGTGTCACCATTCATGAAATAGACGGTGTTCGTTAGAGGGTTAATGTCGGTGACAACAAAATCCTTGTAAGCAGGAAGTCCTGAAGCGTCATAAAGTGAATCGTTCTGCCCGAACTTGCATATCTGCCTGCGAGTGCTGGCTGCTCCCTTCAC
>DGTM01000052.1:22370-36547 GCA_002394305.1 Prevotellaceae bacterium UBA4336 | reverse complement strand
TTACGCCCATGTCGGGCGAACCAAAGCAAAGAGGCACAGGCATCGGCCTGTCCCTCTCGCGGCAAATCCTCATGATGATGGGCATGACGCTCCGCCTCAGCGACAGCCCCCTGCCAGGCTACAACGTGACGTTCGTCATCGAGATGAATTGATACAAAAAAGCTGCCACGTTTCGCAACGCAGCAACCCAAATTATTAACTTCAAAAAACCAATATACTTCTTCCCTTCAAGGGCTTATGTTCGGGCGGATTTTGAAATCCGAGCGTGCCGAACACAGGGATTTGCCATTCCACGGCTTTCATTTTTTCATTCTTTCATTTTTTCATTTTTTCATTCCTTCATTCTTTCATTCCTTCAGCAGTTTCTCCACAGTCGTGCCGTCCCGTCGCTTTCCCTCTTTGTCATAGAGCACGGTGAAGGGAATGCCAGTGAACTGGAACTTGTCCTGCAGGAAACCCCACTCGGCGCGGCTGACGAAGATGTGCTCGCCCTGGATGTTGTTCGGCTCGAGGAAGGTGCGGCAATACTCTTCCTTGTCGTCGGTGATGTAGAGGTACTTCACTGGTTTGTCCTTGTTTGCCTCCACCTCGTCGCGCATCTGGAGCATAGTGGCCCGGCAGGGACCGCACGACATCTCCCAGAAATCCACGAAGAGCACACTGCCCTTGTACGGCTCAATGATGCGCTGGAAGATGCTATCGCCCTTGGTCGTCGGCCTCTCTTCCGCAACCTTCAGCTCGTGCTCCTTGACGAAGTCGCGATAGGTCAGCACTGCACGGCGTATGAGTTCGGGGTGCGTGATGACGGGCATCGTGGCTGCCACCTCGTCGGCAAACAGGTCGTAGTCGCCAGCGCCTCGGCCGAAGACTTCGCGAAGCAGACACACCTGAGCCGCAAAGTTCGTCTGACTGATGTGCAACCCTGTGTGCAATGCCTCCATCTGCTTCCGTCGGGCTTCGCGCCTCCCGGGAATTTCGCTCTTCGCCAAAGCCTCTGCATACTTTGGGACATAGTCGAATGGCAGAGAATATTCGACACTTGTCCTCAACGGACGAAAGAGATGGAACTCCAACCTATTGAAGAAGAACTCGTCGCCGGCAATCATCAGCAGCGGATTGTCGAGCAGATACTTCTCGCGGGGAGCAACAAAGCTGAAGTACTTCTGCCAGTAGGCATTCATATCCATGCTGTCCTTCGTCTCAAATTGGAACTGCATGAAGCTGCTACAAATGTTCTCGAGGTGCGGACAAAGAATGTATGTGCGCAGGACATCCGCTGCCAAAGGCGAGCAACCTTCAAGTTCGGGAAGTCCGTCATTCATTTGTCTGACCAGACTGTCCAGCCTCAGCACCTGCTCATCCTTCCACCTGAGCAGCGAGTCTGCGCCGTGTTCATAAGGTCTTTCCTGCGGGAAAGTGCAATACTTCTTATGCATTCCGTCCGCCAGCCTGCTGACCTCCACGCTCAGTCCTGTGCCGTCGATGCTGATGTTCGAAGGGTTGGTCATATCGACGGTCAGGTCGAGCGTGTCGCCGGGGCAGGCAAACAGCATCCTCATAGGGTAGAACCAGACGAACATCGGGTGAGGCAGGCGCAGCTTCTGCGAGAAGGTGAGGTCATCCTTGAAGTCGAAGGGCAGGATCTTTTCCTTGTGGATGACATAGTCGCGCAGGTAGATTTTCATCTTGCTCTGTATCATTTCGAAAACCTCGGCCGGTATCTCCTTGTACGCATCTTCGGGTATCTCCTGCCCGTTCAGCTCTTTCGGCAAGGTGAGGCGCCCCTTTATCACCACCTCGCCGCCATGCAAGCGGTACTCGCCCAGCTCGGCGCAGGGATAGTTCTGGAGCTGAGGTACTTCGGGAACCTTTGCCTTCTTCCTTGCCTGCCCCGTTAATGCGACAAGGGCAAGCAACATGATGGTAAGAAACACTCTTCTCTTGCAAGGACGCGACGTGGTGCGTCCGCTTCGGATAATCACTTCTTTGTCCATAGCTAATACTTGATTTGAGTTTCTGAGTGCAAAGGTAAGACAATTCTTAATTCAACATGGATAAATTCAAAATTCAAAATTGTGTTGTGTCCAAACTTTAGGCACATTTGTGTCCAATTACTTGACACTTGGGGCTCACGCTTGCAACAAAACAAAAATCCCGCATGCGGAAGATAACTCCTCGCATGCGGGACTTCTAATTGCACTGCGCTGGCATAAGCCTTATTCGCCCAGCGTGTTCTTTATCCAGCTGTTGTGCTTCTCCACTTCTGCCTCGGCAAGGCGGACATAGCAGCGCAGGCTCTCGCCGAAGAGCTCGGGCGACTTCGTTGCGTTCTGCATGAGGAGATGGCACATGATGACGTCGGCAGCCATCTCGTAGAGGTGACGCGCACAGAGGTCGAGCGTGTCCTGATTGCCGGTTTCCTTCACGGCTGCGGTGCACGCGTTGAACTTCTCGGCCATAGCAAAGACCCTCTCTAACTCCCCCTTAAAGGGGGAGGACTCCCTCCCTTTAAGGGAGGGTTGGGGTAGGTCTTTTTCCATCTCCTCGATGACCTGGCTGTAGAAGCCGTTGGTGACGTAGCGGATGGCGGCCACGACCTGCAGCTGCGTGGTGCCTTCGTAGATGGAGGTGATGCGGGCGTCGCGGTAGATGCGCTGGCAGGCATACTCGAGCATGAAGCCTGAGCCGCCGTGCACCTGGATGCAGTCGTAGCCGTTCTGGTTGGCGTACTCGCTGTTCATGCCCTTGGCAAGCGGCGTGAAGGCATCGGCCAGGCGGCTGTACTTCTTCAGCTCGGCACGCTCCTCGGGCTCCAGCTTGCGGTCGCGGCTGATGTCCTCCAAAGCCTTGTAGATGTCGACGTAGCGTGCCGTCTGGTAGAGCAGAGCACGACCGGCATCGAGGCGAGCCTTGATGTTCGATATCAGTTCCTGCACGGCAGGGAACTCGATGATGGCCTTGCCGAACTGCTTGCGGTCCTTGGCGTATGCCACGGCCTCGTTGTAGGCAGCCTGCGAGAGGCCGACGCTCTGGGCGGCAATGCCGAGGCGGGCGCCGTTCATCAGCGACATGACATATTTGATGAGACCGAGCTTGCGGTCGCCACACAGCTCGCACTTGGCATTCTTATAGACCAGCTCACAGGTCGGCGAGCCGTGGATGCCGAGTTTGTTCTCGATGCGACGCACGTCGACGCCTCCGTCGCGCTTGTCGTAGATGAACATCGAGAGTCCGCGGCCGTCGCGTGTGCCTGCTTCCGAGCGGGCGAGCACCAAGTGGATGTCGCTGTCGCCGTTGGTGATGAAGCGCTTGGCACCGTTCAGTCGCCAGCAGTTGTTCTCCTCGTCGAAGGTTGCCTTGAGCATGACGCTCTGCAGGTCGCTGCCGGCATCGGGTTCTGTGAGGTCCATCGACATCGTCTCGCCCTTGCAGACACGCGGGATGTACTTCTGCCGCTGCTCCTCGGAGCCGAAGCAGTAGAGCGTCTCGATGCAGTCCTGCAGGCTCCAGATGTTCTCGAAGCCGGCATCACCAGCCGATACAATCTCGTTGGCAGCCGTATAGACTGTCACGGGCAGGTTCAGTCCGCCGTAGCGACGGGGCATCGTCATGCCGCTGAGTCCGGCCTGGTTCATAGCGGCGAGGTTCTCGTAGGTCTTGCTTGCGTATCTGACCCTGCCGTTCTCGTGATGCGGTCCCTCGGCATCGACCTCCTCGGCATTGGGCGCTACAACGTTAGCCACGATGTCGCCAACGACGTCGAGCACCTTGTCGTAGGTGTCCATAGCGTCCGCATAGTCCTGCGGTGCCTCGTCGTACTTGTCCTTGTCCTCGAAGCTGCGTTCCTTGAGCTCGACAATCCGCTCCATAAGAGGACTGTTCTCCAGCTCGAACTTAATCTCGGAAATATCTTTGTAATAGTTCATCATATTTGGCCTCTCCCCAACCCTCTCCCGTGGGAGAGGGGGCAGGGATGCTGAGGACTTTATTATAATGTTAATAATTTACTTTCTATGGTTTGTATTACCTTTTGTATGTCATATAGAACAGCCTCATTGGAGAAACGGATTACAGAATAGCCCAGTCGTTCAAGAACTGCCGTGCGACCTTCATCGCTCAACTGCTGGTCGGGCAGATTGTGGTATGCTCCATCAATCTCAATCACCAGCTTCTTCTTCAGACAGATGAAATCTGCTATGTAGTCTCCTATGGGGTGTTGGCGTCTGAAATGGAAACCTTGTAAAGTACGAAGGTGATTCCACATTACTTGCTCCGCCAGTGTCATTCCCCTGCGGTTCTGCTTTGCAAAGTCCTTGAGCAGAGAATATCTGTCTGGATAGGTTGTCTTTATTCCATACCCCATACCATGAAAAGCTACTCTCCCTTCTCCCCTCTCCCACGGGAGAGGGGTTGGGGGTGAGGCTACTTGCTGTTCTGCTTATAATACTTAATCAACTTTGGCACCACTTCTTCCACGGTGCCGTTGATGACGTAGTCGGCAATCGTGTTGATGGGGGCGTTCTCGTCGCTGTTGATGCTGATGATGATGCCGCTCTCCTTCATGCCTGCCACGTGCTGGATGGCACCGCTGATGCCGCAAGCGATGTACACTTTGGGACGGACGGTCACGCCTGTCTGACCTATCTGCAGGTCGTGGTCGGCAAAGCCTGCATCCACGGCGGCACGACTTGCACCTACCTCAGCATGAAGCACTTTGGCAAGCTCATAAAGCTGGTCGAAGCCTTCCTTCGAACCCATGCCATAGCCGCCTGCCACGATGATGCTGGCGCCCTTCAGGTTGTTCTTGGCTGCCTCGACGTGGCGGTCGAGCACCTTCGTGACGTACTCTGCCTCGGGAACGAACTTGGCGACATCTTCGATGATGACCTGGCCCGGGTAGTTCGGGTCGAGCACTTCGGCCTTCATCACGCCGCTGCGGACGGTTGCCATCTGCGGACGGTTCTCGGGGTTGACGATGGTTGCCACGATGTTGCCGCCAAAGGCCGGACGTATCTGATAGAGCAGGTTCTCGTAAGTCTTGCCGTTCTTCTTGTCCTCATGGGGACCAATCTCGAGGGCTGTGCAGTCGGCAGTGAGGCCGCTGTGGAGTGCCGACGAGACGCGCGGACCGAGGTCGCGGCCAACGACGTCTGCACCCATCAGACAGATCTGCGGCTGCTCCTGCTTGAAGAGGTTGACGAGCACGGCCGTATGCGGTTTGCTGGTGTAGGGAGCGAGGCCTTCTGCATCGAAGATGTGAAGCTTATCGACGCCGTAAGGAAGGATTTGGCTTTCCACTTTGCCTGTGATGCCGCTGCCTGCTGCCACAGCCTCGAGCTGCACGCCCAGGGTGTTGGCAAGCTTGCGGCCTTTGGTGAGGAGTTCTTGCGACACTTCCTGCACCTGCGTGCCTTCTATTTCACAATAAACGAAGACGGACCCCCCTGCCCCCTTCTGGGGGAGTGGGTTGCTGTTATTTGATGTACTCATGTTCTGTTTGCTGTTATTAATTCTCCCCCTAACGGGGGATGGGGGGTCATTAACCTATTGTATGACTTGCGAGGAGTTCCTTTATCAAACCGTTCACGTCATCGTCGCTGCCGGTTAACACTTTACTTTCCTTTGCCTTGAAGACGATGTTCTCCACGTTCTTCACCTTCGTTGGCGAGCCGGCCAGACCGCATTGCTGCAGGTCGGCATTCACGTCGGCACAGCTCAACTGACCGAGCTTCAGGTAAGGCTTCTTCTCGTACTCTGCTGCATAAGGCAGGTCGCCGAAGCCTGTGCCCTGAGGCAACTCCATAGGAGCGAGGCAACGCTTGTACTTCATCACGCGCTTCACGTTCCTCGGACGACAGGGAGCGGCGCTTCCGTTGACGGTCAGGACGCAAGGCAGCGGGCTTTCCACTGTCTCGACGCCACCGTCGATGTGGCGCTTGACGGTTATAGACAGGCTAGACCCTTCCAAACCTCCCCTTAAAGGGGAAGCTTCCTTTCCTGAATTCACTCCCTTTAAGGGGGAGTTAGAGAGGGTCTGTATCTCTTCCACATACGTTATCTGGTTCAAGCCCAGCTTCTCAGCCACCTGCGGGCCGACCTGAGCCGTGTCACCGTCGATAGCCTGACGACCGCCGATGATGAGGTCGACATCAGGGCAGACATGCTTGATGGCCGTGGCGAGGGCATAGCTCGTGGCGAGCGTGTCGGCACCGGCAAAGGCGCGGTCGGTGAGCAGATAGCCGCCGTCGGCTCCGCGATACATGGCTTCGCGAATCACTTCGGCTGCACGTCCGGGGCCCATGGTCAGGACGGTGACGGTCGTGCCGGGGAACTGGTCTTTCAGCCTCAACGCCTGCTCCAAGGCATTGAGGTCCTCGGGATTGAAGATGGCAGGCAACGCGCTACGGTTGACGGTTCCCTCGGGTGTCATGGCATCGGGGCCGACGTTGCGCGTGTCGGGTACTTGTTTGGCAAGTACAACAATCTTTAAACTCATATTGTTTTCGTTTGGTGTTTATACATTATTATATATAGCTCTCGCTCCCACAAAAAAGAGGCGCAAATTGCACATTTTTGCAAAAGCTGTGCAAAGTTACGCCTTTCTTTTGAATTAGACAAACATTTCGCCCTCATAATTAGTTAAGGCGAAAAGAATGCTCCGTGTACGCCGCTTCTATACGTCCAGCGAATAGCCTTCGCGGTAAGCGTAGTGCATGAGCTTCGTCGCCTCGGCATCGTCCATGAATTTCTGCACGATGGGGTTCCAGCGGACGGGTCGGCCCAGCTGGAGGGCTATGTTGCCCAGGTTGCAGACGGTGCACGAGGTGTGGCCTGTCTCGACGGGACAGTTCGGGTCGACGTGTGCCTTGACGGCATCAATCCAGATGCGGCGATGTGCCGACTGCGACTCGTAGGCGCCTTTCTCCACGCCGAGGTCCATCTTCTCGAACTTCTTGTCCGAGGCCCGCAGCGAACCGCGGCACACCATCACCCATCCGTTCTCGCCGAATATCTTCAGGCCCTGCTCGCCGCCGTTGTAGGGTTCCTCGGTGACGATGGTGCCGTTGTCGTACTCGAAGGTCAGCTGGTCGTAGCGTCCGTAGCCCGGAGGACAAATCTTGACGGGGCCGCCGTTGCCGTCCTTGCCGATGCTCCACTGGGCAATGTCGAACATGTGGGCGCCCCAGTCGGTCATCAGGCCGCCGCCAGTCTCCTTGTACCAGCGCCACGCGCCCCAGAAGCTCTCGTTGTGCTCAGCATCGATGAAGGGGTCGAGCTCCTGATTGTACCAGACGGACGTGGGCAGCGGACCGAGCCACTTGTCCCAGTTCAGGCCGGCGGGCACCTCCTGCTTGGGCAGGTTGTAGGGCACGGGAGCGGCGCTTTTGGGATTGGTGGCGGTACGTCCGCAGTGCACCTTTATCTTCTCTATCTTGCCCAGGATGCCTTCGCGACAGAGCGTAGCCGCATGGATGAACTCGCCGCTGCTGCGCTGCTGGCTGCCCACCTGCAGGATGCGGCCGTACTTGCGAACGGCCTTCACCAGCTGCTGTCCCTCGTAGATGGTGAGCGTGAGCGGCTTCTCCAGATAGACATCCTTGCCGGCCTTGCAGGCAGCGATGGCGATGATGGCATGCTGATGGTCGGGCGTAGCGATGACCACGGCATCGATGTCCGTGCGAGCCAGCAAATCCTGGTAGTCCTCATAGACATCCACCTTCACCTTCTTCTCGCCCTTCCCCTGATAGTACTCCTTCACTCGACGCTCGAAGCGTTCGCGCTTGATGTCATACACGTCGCAGCCAGCCAGCACCCGCACGTCGTCGAAGGCCATGAAGGTGGCAAGCAGATACATTGCCTGCTGCCCCAGCCCGATGAAGCCCAGGTTGACTTTCCCGTTGGCCGTCGAGCCTTGCTTGACTTTCCCTGTGGCAGACGTTGCAGCCGTCGAAGTGGCAGCCTGTACGAAACTGACGGGCGCAGCCAGAGCCGCAGAGCCCAACACACTTGCTCTCAGAAATTCTCTTCTTTCCATGTTTCCCGATATTTAGATTAAACCAATTTCTCCCGCAAAGATACAAAAAAGTTTTGGAATATCATCCGCTCCGAGGCAAAAAGTGATAACTCGCCTGCAAATCAACGCCACGAGCCAGGAAATCAAGAGACACAAAAAATGTTTTCTGCAACGACAAGCAGATAACACAGAAGCGCAAGGCGCTTATTCCAGAAGCACAAGGCGCTTATTCCGGAAGCGCAAGGCGCTTATTCCGGAAGCGCAAGGCGCTTATTTCGGAAGAGCCTGGCTCTTATTTCGGAAGAGCCTAGGTCTTATTTTGGAAGAGCACGCTGTGTTCGCCAACTACCCACGTGTCGCTGCCAGAACCCCCAACGGTGCATCATGCTCGGCGGCTCGTGAGGAGCAGGCCGATGAAGGTCAGGGCGGCATTGAGGAGCAGGAGCTCGTAGCTGAAACGATAGTTCCACAGGAGCGGGGCGAGGTAATCGAGAGCGGCACACGCCAACGGGGAGGCGACGGCGATGTAGGGCACGACGCGGTCAGCAGCAACTCTGCGGGTGAAGAGACCGAAGCAGAAGAGCCCCAACAGAGGACCGTAGGTGTAGCCCGCCAGGCGGTAGATGGTGTCGATGATGGTGCCGCTGCCCGCAAGGTGGAAGGCGGCGATGCAGAGGGCAAAGGCAAGGGCGACTGCCACATGTACGCGATGGCGGATGCGCAGGGCCTTCGCGGGCTCTACCCCACCCTGCTCTATCCTGAGGATATCCACGCAGATGCTGGTAGTCAGCGAGGTCATTGCGCTGTCGGCACTGGAGAGCGCAGCGGCCGTGATGCCGATAGTGAAGGGGAAGACGACGAAGGCTCCCAAGGCTCCGCTGCCGACAAGCATGGGCAGCAGACGGTCGCCGGCATCGGGAACGGCGAGTCCCTGCCGGGCGGCATAGGTGTAGAGCAAGACACCCAGGGCAAGGAAGAGCAGGTTGACGGGCAGGATGCAAAGGCCATAGAGACACATGTTCTTCTGTGCGGCCCGCAGAGAGCTGCAGGTCAGGTTCTTCTGCATCATGTCCTGGTCGAGCCCGTTCATCACGATGGTAATGAACATGCCGTTGACGAGCTGCCGCAGGAAGAACTGCGTGCTCGTCGCGTCCCAGCAAAACATCCGTCCCATCGGACTTTGGGCGATGGTTTCGGCTATGCCGGAGGGCGAGAGGCTCATTCTGTCCGAGACGGCCCAGACGATGCACCCGGTGGCAAGCAGCATGCAGAAGGTCTGCAGGGCGTCGGTGCGGACAATGTTCTCGATGCCGCCCCGCCAGGTGTAGAGGAAGATGGCAAGCAGAACTATGCCTACGGTGAAGGCGAAAGGCAGTCCGAACGGACGGACGGCCATCTCGTGCAGAACAGTACACGTCAGGAAGAGCCGTGCGGCTGCCCCCGTGAGTTTGCTGAGCAGGAAGAAGCAGGCTCCGGTCAGGTGGCTTCTGCGTCCGAGGCGCTCGGCCAGATAGCCGTAGATGCTGGTGAGCCGGAGCCGATAGTACAGCGGCAGCAAGAGATAGGCGATGACAACGTAGCCGAGGAAGAAGCCCAGGCACATCTGCATGTAGGTCATGCCGTTCTGATGCACCCAGCCGGGCACGCTGACCATGCTTACGCCGCTGATGCTGGAGCCTATCATGCCGAAGGCAACGAGCAGCCACGGCGACCTCCGCCCGGCACGGAAGAATGCGTTGTTGTCGCCCTCCGACTTCACAAGCCTGGTGAAGAGGACAAGCAAGAGGATGTAAAGCCCTAAGGCGGAAAAGACGAGGTAATTAGGCATCGTGCAATCGGCTTTATCAAGGATTTCGCATGTAAAGTTACAACATTTTTCGCATCTCTGCGGCAGAATACTGAACTTTTTTCACAAAACGCTTGCAGGTATCGGGATTTTGTCGTACCTTTGCACCGCATTTCGGGAATGACACCGAAATGGGCGCTTAGCTCAGCTGGTTCAGAGCGTCTGCCTTACAAGCAGAGGGTCGGGGGTTCGAATCCCTCAGCGCCCACAAAAAAACGAGGGTCGGGGGTTCTTCGCTCCGCTCAGGCGGCAAAGCCGGTACGAATCCCTCAGCGCCCACAAAAATAAGGAGTAAGATTCAAAAGTCTTGCTCCTTGTTTCGTATAAGAGGGTCGGAAGTTTTTCTGGCCATCGGTTTTTAACAGCTCCTATTTCACCAGCCGAACGGGCCCCATGAGGCCAGAGGCCTGCAGTTCGGATTCAGCCATGTAGGGATTGACTGTGGCGTAGGTCTGACGTTCTGCTTCGGGCAGTCGGGCATCGCCAATCAGACGATTGCGCCAGTTGTTGACCACCTCGATGCGCACCTGGTTCTGACCCTGCTTGAGCAGACCGCCGACAGGCACACGATAGGGGCTGGTCCATACGCCGCCAGCATACTTGCCGTTCACCCAGACACGGGCCATCACCATTACACGGCCGAGGTCGAGGTAGAGGGGTCCGGCAGGCAGATTGTCCACTTTGAGCACGGATTCGTAGGTGGCGCTTCCTGAGAAATACTTGACGGACTCGTCTTGGCTCTGGCTCCAGTCGGAGAGTTGCCGGAAAGTCTGAGGTTCGGCAGGACCGCGCCGCCCGGCCTGGAAGGTGACGGTCCAGGGGGCATCGACGGTAGCCAGCACCTGAGGCTCAGGATAGTTCTCTGAGCCTTCCTTGGCAGGGCGCTTGGAATCGAACACAACGAAGAGGCTCTGCAGAGGCTCCAGACGGAGTGGTACGAGTGTCTGTCCTTCGTCCGTCTGACTGTACTGATACAGCTCTCGGCGTTCGCCGGTCACAGGATCCCAAGTATCGGGTGCCTTGCCGCTGACGCGGAACAGGACGTCGAAGGTCTGCGGCTGATCGCTTTGGTTGCTGACGAAGTAAACGTCGGCTCCGCTCAGCATGCGATGAATGAAGGTGTAGGGTATTCCCTCGGCTGCTATGCAGTCGGGCAGGACGCCCAGATCGTCCAGAATGGTTTGCAGCTCTGTACCGTCGGGATAGATGCGTCCCTGGCCGTAAGTGGAACCCTGCCACATCTCGGAAGCCAGTTCACGCACCCGTTTGTCACATTCGGGATAGTTCTGCATGCTGGGGGAGGCGGTAGGCTGTGGACCGACTATGGTAAGGCCCCGGCGCACGAGGTCGGCAATGCCGTCGAGCACCTCGGGACGCATTGTCTTCTGCTGCGGCAGTACAAGTACACGGTACTGCATGCCGCTGGGCAGGCAGAGAAGGCCGTCCTCTACGGTGGACTGCAGCAGAATCTCGGCATTGATGTAGTCGAAGCTGTATCCGCGGGGCATGGCGGGCTTTGTCTCGCCCGTCATCTTGGGTGCATCTTCGCCGATGAAGTAGGCCACGTCTGCCACGTAGCGCCCCTGCTGCAGCATCATGTTGCAGCGGCGCAGATAGTCGCTGAAGAGGTCCATCTGGCTGAACCACGTATTCTTGCGGTTGAACTCATTGCCGAACCAGGCGCTGATGCCCGGGAAGGTGGTGTCGTCGGGTTGCTGGATGTAGAGATGCAGCAGCGTGGCGTTGATACCCTCGCAGAAGAAGCGGTCCGTGCGCTGCTTCATCAAGGCTGGGTAGCGGTTGAAGACGGGCCCTCCGGCTGTGCACGATTCGGCCCATACTTTCTGCTTGCCGTAGATGTGGGCACAGCTGCTGGCGGCACGGTTCTCGATGTCTCCAAGCGAACCCTCGCTCCAGAACTCGCCGCTCACCTCGTCGCTCTGTCCGCCGTACATCAGGAACTCGCTGGGGAAGCCCCAGTGACCGTAGCACTCAAGCCAGGTGGTGAGGCCCTGCTGGTTGCTGATGTCGCGCAGACCGCCCACATAGTCGTAGGCCACGCGGTCGGCAATGAGACGGCGGAGGTCCCAAAGGAAGCGTTCGCTCTGGTCCTGCGAACCGACCACCTGACCGTAGAGGACAGGAATCCAGGGTGTCGGGTCGTATCCGTATGTACTCTTGAAGGAGGGAATCATATCGTCAGTCCAGTTCTGTCCGCCCGTCTCGTAGCTATCCTCCACGACGGCTACAAAGCTCTTGCGGTCCTTCTTGGGAATGCGGCGCAGTATCTCGCCCAGGAAGGCATCGAAATGGGCGGCTACGTGTTCGCGGCTCATCTTATCGACTTCGAGGCCAGTTGCCTCGGGCGAGGCGGGGGAGTTCTTCACTCCGGTGGTTCGCATCCCCGTCCGATAGACAATCCACTGTCCGTCGGGCACCTGCCACTCAAGGGAGCCATTCTCCTTCATAAGGTCGGTGAGGTCCACTACCTGGTCGGGCTGCACGATGATGCCGCCCTGCAGCGGCTCGGGCTGAGTGGGCCACATATACTCGTCCCACATTGGCAGCGGGCTTTGGAACATCTTGCCAAGCGTCTTCTCCTCGTAGCGCTCTACGCGGGGCTGATCGCTCAGCGTCACGCGGAGGTGAGTGGGCTTTCCGCCTCCGTTCAGGGTGAGCCGGATATCCTGCGTAGGTGTGTCGGGCAGGCTCAGCGCAATAGGTGCCAAGGGGTGGAAACCTACGTTGAGATTCATATTGGTGCGGTCGAGGTGCTCTATACGCAGCTTCTGGTACTCGCCATCTACCAGTGCCTCGACGATAGCATCCACAAGCAGGTAGCCCTCTGTCTGGAAAAGAATGCTGCGCAGGGTGATAGGCTCGGGCAGATGAAACTCACGGGTTGACATTACGCCAGGTTCCTTGGCTACATCGAAGGTGTAGGTCTTGTGGGGCGGTACGGGCATGGCGATGACGCGCACGTCCTTGGCATCCTGACCCAACGAAGGAAGGGTGAACTTCTGTACCTGTCCGTTGCCCTGGAGGGTGATGCTCTCCTGAGCCAGGTAGCGCATCGACTGCTGAGGTTCGACCCAGGGACCTCCGCTTTGGCTCCATCCGGGGCTGTTGAAGATGCCTATCTCTATGTCGAGCTCTGTGGCCTTCTTCAGCGCTGCATGCAGCACTTCCCACCACTCTGGTGTCAGTGCCTTTACCTTGCCTGGCTCGACGTTTTCCTCCCAGATGTTGCCGATGAAGGCACGGTCAATGCCTGCCTTCTTCATTGCCTCCAGGTCGTGCTCAACGCCCTCAACGGAAATGTTGTCCGATATCCAGTACCAATAGACGGCTACCCGCTGTTCGCATCTGGCTGTCTGGAACTTGGTGAATAGCTTGTCCGTCTTGGGCTTCACGGAGTAAGCCGGGAACAGACACGAAAAGGTAACACCTGCCACGAGCAAAACAATCAGGGGGAAGGATTTATTTCTTTTCATAGAAGTCGGGGGGCGTCTACAGTTCTCCCAGCTCGCGGCTGATGGCCTGCAGCTCGGTGCGGATGGATTGCAGGCGGTCGATGATGACAGACGTATCGCTGGCCACCTTCCTGTTCTTGGTCAGCACAGCCTTGGCCGCAGCAATCTTCATGCCACGCACTTTGAGCAGGTTGTAGACGAGGCGAACCTCCTCGATGTCTTCCTTCGTGTACTGACGCACGCCGCGACCGCTCTTGCGGGGCTTGATGTTGGGAAACTCCTTCTCCCAGTAGCGCAGCAACGACTCTGCCACATTAAACTGCTCGGCAACCTCTGCTATGCCGTAGTATTTCTTCAGCTCTTTGTTCGGATTGTATGCCATCTTTTATCAATTCATAATACACGATTCAGCATGCTTAAAGCATAATTCTTTGCAAATGTACAAAGAAATTAGCAATTAAGAAAGAAGAATTGAGAATTATTTCGTACATTTGCACGCATTTTACCACACATATTTAATAAATGTGTATAGTAAAGACACCGAACAAATAGTAAATTGTAAATAGTTAAATAGTAAATGACATGATGACAGCCAAAGAAATACGCGAATCGTTCAAGAACTACTTTGAGTCGAAAGGACACGCCATCGTTCCCTCAGCCCCGATGGTCGTGAAGGACGACCCCACCCTGATGTTCACCAATGCCGGCATGAACCAGTGGAAGGACATCATACTGGGCCAGCGCGACCCCGAGCCGCGCCGCCGTGCCGACAGCCAGAAGTGCCTCCGCGTCAGCGGCAAGCACAACGACCTGGAGGAAGTGGGCCACGACACCTACCACCACA
>DGTM01000052.1:0-22292 GCA_002394305.1 Prevotellaceae bacterium UBA4336 | reverse complement strand
GGCAACTGGTCGTTCGGCGACTACTTCAAGGAGGGCGCCATCGACATGGCCTGGGAATACCTCGTCGACGTCCTGAAGCTCGACCCCAAGGACCTCTACGTCACCGTCTTCGAAGGCAGCCCCGAAGAGAACCTCGTCCGCGACGACGAGGCCGCTGGCTACTGGCTCAAGCACGTCCCCGCCGACCACATCATCAACGGCAACAAGCACGACAACTTCTGGGAAATGGGCGACACAGGCCCATGCGGCCCATGCTCGGAGATACACCTCGACAGCCGCACGCCCGAAGAGAAAGCCCAAGTGCCCGGACGCGAACTGGTGAACAAGGACAATCCACAGGTCATCGAGATATGGAACATCGTCTTCATGCAGTACGAGCGCAAGGCCGACGGCCATCTCGAACCGCTCGGCATGAACGTCATCGACACGGGCATGGGCTTCGAGCGACTCGTCCGCGCCATCCAGGGCAAGCACTCCAACTACGACACCGACGTCTTCCAGCCCATCATCAAGGCCATCGGCGACCTGAGCGGCTACCGCTACGGCGAAAAGGAGGAAACGGACGTTGCCATGCGCGTCATCGCCGACCACCTGCGTGCCATCGCCTTCTCCATCGCCGACGGACAACTGCCCGGCAATGCCAAGGCCGGCTACGTCATCCGCCGCATCCTGCGCCGTGCCGTCCGCTATGCCTACACCTTCCTCGGGCAGAAGCAAGCCTTCATCTACCGCCTGCTGCCCGTACTCATCCAGGAGATGGGCGACGCCTATCCCGAACTCCAGGGACAGCGCGAACTCATCACCAAGGTCATGAAGGAGGAGGAGGAAAGCTTCCTCCGCACACTCGAGACAGGCATCAAGCTCCTCGACGGCGTCATGAAGGAGACGAAGGCTGCAGGGCAGACAGAGATTGCCGGCGAGAAAGCTTTCACCCTGTTCGACACCTACGGCTTCCCCCTCGACCTCACCGAACTCATCTGCCGCGAGAACGGACTCACCGTCGACGAAGCCGGCTTCAATGTCGAGATGCAGAAGCAGAAAGAACGCGCCCGCGGAGCCGCCAAGGTGGAAGCCGGCGACTGGCACATCATTGACCATTCATCATTGACCATTGACCATTCCGGCAGCGAAGAAAATGGTCAATCGTCAATGGTCAATGGTCAATCAGAACAGAAGTTTGTCGGCTACGACTTCACGGAATACACCTGCCACATCGTCAAGTATCGCGAGGTGAAGCAGAAGAAAGGCGTCGTCTACGAAGCCATCTTCGACCAGACACCCTTCTACGGAGAGATGGGCGGCGAGGTAGGCGACACCGGCGTCATCTGCAACGAACAGGAGACCATCCGTGTGCTCGACACCAAGAAGGAGAACGGCGTGACCGTCCACCTGCTGGAACGCATCCCGCAGAATCCCGCAGCCGAGTTCATGGCCTGCGTCGACGTGGAACGCCGCCGCGCCATCGAAGCCAACCACACCTGCACGCACCTCCTCGACCAGGCCCTCAAGGAAGTCCTCGGCGACCATGTAGAGCAGAAAGGTTCGCTCGTCACGCCCGACTATCTGCGCTTCGACTTCTCGCACTTCGAAAAGGTAACGCCCGAACAACTGCGCGAAGTGGAGCACCTCGTCAACGACCGCATCCGCCAGAACCTGCCGCTGCAGGAGTATCGCGACACCCCCATCGAGGAAGCCAAGAAGCTCGGCGCCATCGCCCTCTTCGGCGAGAAGTACGGCGACAAGGTGCGCGTCATCCAGTTCGGCACGAGCGTTGAGTTCTGCGGCGGCTGCCACGCCAGCAGCACAGGCTGCATCGGCATGGTGCGCATCCTCTCGGAAAGCAGCGTGGCAGCAGGCGTGCGTCGCATCGAAGCCATCACGGGCAAGGCCGTAGAAGAAGCCATCGACAAGCAGCAGGACATGATTTGCAGCCTCCGCGCCCTCTTCAACAATGCCCCCGACCTCATCGGCACCATCCAGAAAGCCATCAACGACAACGCCGAGCTGCGCAAGCAGGTGGAGGACACGATGCGCGAGAAGGCCGCCGACCTGAAGAAGGAGATGATAGCCAAGCAGCAGACGATGAACGGCATCACAGTGCTGAGCGCCATCACACCGCTCAGTGCCGAGTTCGTCAAGGACATTGCCTTCCAGCTCCGCGCCGAGGTGGAGAACAGCCTTGTCATCATCGGCTCCCTTGCCGACGGCAAGCCCCTCCTCACCGCAGCCGCCTCGGACAGCATCGTGACCGCAGGCGTCAACGTCGGGAAGAACATCCGCGAGGCAGCCAAGCTCATGCAGGGCGGCGGCGGCGGTCAGCCCCACTTCGCCACTGCCGGCGGCAAGAACCCCGACGGCCTCCACGCCGCCGTCCAGAAGCTCATCGAGCTACTCACCGCATAAAAGTGCATCAAGCCCCTCACGGCGTAAAAGTGCATCAAGCCCCTCACGGCGTAAAAGTGCATATCGGTCACCTAACGTTCTGTTTTTCTCCTTTTCGCTTGCAGGGAAGAAGATTTTATCGTATCTTTGCCATCGAAAATGATTGAAAATCCACAGCAGCACTTGTGATTTTGATTGAAAATCACAAGTAGGGAGTCTTTAATATGCACTTTATGCTTGAACGTATTTTACGAATAGACAGAGAATTAGATGGCAGCATCTTCCTCTTCGGGGCTCGCCAAACAGGGAAATCGACAGCCTTGCGTATGCAGTTCCCCGACGCCATCTATATCGACCTGCTCGACACAAGTCTGAAAAGCCGTTTCAGGCGCAGGCCGTCTTTAGTGTATGAAATGCTGCACGACAAGGCAGAGGGTACACTGGTCATCATCGACGAAATACCGGAAGTACCCGAACTGCTGAGCGAGGTACATCGCCTCATCTCCGAGTGCGGCATAGTCTTCATCCTCTGCGGCTCAAGTGCACGGAAATTGAAGCGTAAAGGCAAGAACACCCTTGGAGGCCGAGCCCTGCCCGTGTACTTGTATCCGTTGGTCAGCAAGGAAATTCCAGACTTCGACATTGACCGGGCCGTCAACTATGGCATGCTCCCCTCCCACTATCTGGCAAAGAACCCGGCCCGGCAACTTGCCGCCTATATAGAGGTATATCTGAAAGAAGAAATTCGCGAGGAGGCTCTGGTCAGGAATCTCGGAGCCTTTCAGCGCTTTCTGGAAGTAGCGGCCCTGACCGATGGCGAGATGGTGAACAACAACAATATCGCCCAGGACTGCGGGGTGAGTGCCTCCACCGTCAGCTCCTATTTCGACATTCTGGAGGATACACTGATAGGCTACCGCATACCAGCCTTCCGAAAGGTGATGAAGCGGCGCCTGGTGCAAGCTCCCCGATTCTATTATTTCGACATCGGCATAACCAATCACCTCCTGCATCGTAAGGAACTGGTTAGAGGTACGACTGACTACGGCCATGCCTTCGAGCACCTTGTCATTCAGGAGCTCGTGGCATGGCAGCACTACACGCACTCCGAGGAGGAATTGTCCTATTGGCGCACCTATACCGGTATCGAGGTGGATGCTGTGCTGGGTGATGGCAGGGTCGCTATCGAAATCAAATCAGTGGAGGAAGTCTTGCCGCGCCACCTGAAGGGACTGAAAACCTTTGCTGACGAATACCCCAAGAGTCGCAGAATCATCGTGTCGCTTGATGTCATCAACCGCGTCACCGACGGCATCGAGTGCCTCCACGTTACCGACTTCTTCAAACAACTCTGGGAGAAAGGATTGTAATCGTTGCGTTTGCGCTCAGAAAAGTTGGGAGCTCCTTCGGAGGTTAATTATTTGTTATCCCCAGTACCACCGCGGTGGTACTGGAGTTTCCACGCGGTGGTACTGGAGTTTTCCCGCAGTGGTACTGGCATCGCCCAGCACAGCCTCACCTACGCTTCACTTCGTAGTTTATCCTCATGTGTCCGTTCCCACCGTGAGGTTTCCCTTTGTCTTGTCCTTCAACTGTCTGCTTAACCACATTCTGAATCTTGAATATAACAACGGATTCCACAGATTTGACGGATTCGGAGTATGCTGATGTTCAGTATCTCAGATAATCCGCCAGTCTGTGAAATCCGTTGTCGTCTGTTGCGGTCATTTATGCTTTTGGCATTCTTTCGGATTGGAAAGAATGTTGAGCCTGTTCTGTTAGCCAACTGTTACTTCAGTTACTGCATTTGCTGACTGAGACTCGAGCTTCACTCGTCGAAAAACACATGAAATATGCACAGAAATTCCCAATAGTTTGGTAAACGTACCATTACTATGACGTAAAATTAAATGATTTGACGAAGACACAGGGCGAATTATTGACAAATATATCTGTTTTTGATACAAGACAGCCACATTTCTTCTTTAATTTCAATGAATATAAGGAATATTTTGTATATTTGTACCCAAGTTACAATACTGGAGATATAGAGCGTAAACATATTAATAGAATTCGCGTTGTCTTAGCAGAGAAGAATATGACGAATAAACAATTTGCGGAACTTGTAGGTAAGGGTCCTATTGTGGTCTCTAAATGGGTCACGAACAAGATGCACCCTAATGTTTATATGCTAATCCTGATAGCAAAAATGTTAGAGGTGAGCGTGGATGAATTGCCAAGAACAGAATAGCCTGGCTTTTTTGAGTTAGTGAGTAAGTCAAATACTGATATCATACATGATACATTTAAATACGAAAGAACTGGCAAAACCGTTTATTAAGTGGGTTGGAGGGAAAGGTCAACTTCTCCAGCAATTGGAGAACCAACTACCAAGCGACTTATACAACGAGGACTTTACCTACGTTGAACCTTTTGTCGGCGGCGGGGCAATGCTATTTTTCATACTGCAGCACTTTGTCAACATCAAGCGCGTGGTCATCAACGACATCAACCGTAATCTGACGGAAGCCTACAGAGTCATCAAGCAGAAACCGGAAGGGCTTGTCTATCGTCTAAAACACATCGAACAACAGTATCTTAACATCACAACGGAGGATGAGCGAAAGAATTTCTACCTCGAAATGCGCCGACGCTTCAACGAGGAAGTATTAAGCAGCCTTGATAAATCCGCTATCTTAATCTTTCTTAACCGCACATGTTTCAACGGCCTTTACCGTGAAAACACCAAAGGAAAATTCAATGTTCCTTTCGGGCGATATGCAAACCCGACCATTTGCAATGAGGAAGTTATATACGCAGATAGCGAGTTACTGAACCGCTTTGATGTGCAAATTCTCAATGAGGATTTCAAGGATACGGCCAAGGCCATCAATAAAACAGGCTTGACCTTTTTCTACTTCGACCCGCCTTACCGTCCTCTAAGCGCAACCTCAAGTTTCAACCGTTACGTCAAGGATGACTTCAACGATGACTGTCAGCGAGATCTCGCCGATTTCTGTCGAATGCTAGACCGTAAAGGGAACGTCTGCTGGATGCTATCAAACTCCGATTGCTCGGCCAAGAATCCCCTAGATACGTTCTTTGAAGACATCTACGAGGGCTTCGACATCCAGCGCGTCTATGCCTCGCGCATGGTAAACGCCAACGCCAGCAAGCGCGGAAAACTGACAGAACTTCTCATCAGAAACTATACGTCGAAGCCCCAGAAAGAAATAATCGAAAACCATTATAAACTCGCATTGTAAATTATGAGCGCACATACAGAAGCGGAGTTCAAGACCTTTATGTCCCAACTTTCCGAAACTAATGCTACATTGAGTTACTGGACTGACTTTCATAAGGTCAAGACTAACGTGTCCAAAATCGAAATCAAGCTGAACACCCTCAACTATCTGCTCGGCAAGGAAGATTTGCGGGCAGCTGTCACGGAACTTTGGAACAACGACAAGCGGGTCTTCGACGTTTTGCAAATTCTCATCGCATGCCGCAAGCGCGACAAGAAGAAGGTCATCAATGCCGATGCCGAGTTCGTTCTGATCGAAAGCTATCTCACAACACTTGACGGGGTGATGAACTTTATCGTAGGTACAGGCCTTGCAAAAATTTTCAAGGATAAGAACGTCAAGAATCTCGTTGATTATGTCTTCGGCGTGGAAGTCGGTCTCGACTCCAATGCCCGCAAGAACCGCAGCGGTGACGCGATGGAGGACACCGTAGAACTTATCATCAAGGGTAGCGGATTGAAGTATCGCAAAGAAGTCTATTCAAGCGAATGGCCTGCTATCACTAAAGCCCTCGGCACCGACAAGAAACGTTTCGACTTCGTGATTGAAGCAAAGGAAAAGACCTACCTCGCCGAGGTGAATTTCTACAGCGGCGGCGGTTCCAAACTCAATGAAACCGCACGTTCCTTCACCGAACTTGCCCCGAAAATCAATGCCGTTGATGGCTTCGAGTTTCTGTGGGTCACCGACGGCAAAGGCTGGGAGAGCGCCAAGAACAAATTGCAGGAAGCATACTACACGATTCCGAGCGTCTATAACCTCTCGACACTCCGAGGGTTTCTTGACGGATTGGAAAATGCATAAACGTAAAGAGCAGTAAATCATGGCTACAATAAAGAACAAATACAATCACTCCATCGACTTGAAGAAATTACACATTAGGAATATGGTGCGTAAGGCTTTTGCGCAAGCTATCATTGACGTTGAGTATAGAGGCTACGAGGTGGAACAACTTGACGACGGACGAAGGATTGTCATCACCAAGCCTGGCGGAAAGAGGGCATACGGACAGCCTTACAAAGAGGACATACAGGTGTTTATTTTTGACCCGTCAGATAATTCCCTCTGGCAAATCTCACACGACCAAATCATTGAAGATGTCAAGGCAAAATTATCTGAGGATAAAATTCAAGGAACTAAGTTATTAGATTTTCTGAAGAAAACATATAACGGCGAGGAGCCAGAAGACTTTATTAGTGATATCAGAAGTTTGAACTTTCAAACAGGAGAAGCGCCAGAAGCCCTCATCAAAGCATATAAATGGATTTGGGGACAGGAAGATGTAAACTACCCGACAAAAGCAGGCAGAGCCTTGTCCTGGAAAAGTTTCCAAGAAATGATTGACGGCTTATGATTACCCCTTACTACCGCTCCGCGTCCCGCGACTTCACCCTCCTTCATGGTGACTGTTTTGAATTGCTTCCACAGTTCAATTTCCATTTTGATATGATATTTGCAGACCCGCCTTATTTCCTATCAAACGATGGAATATCAGTACAGGCCGGCAGAATTGTATCGGTCAACAAGGGCGAATGGGACAGAGGCGGCACACCCGAGGTAATCAATGACTTCAACAAACGATGGATTTGCCTTTGCCGCGACAAGTTGAAGGAGGACGGCACCATCTGGATTTCCGGCACCTATCACAACATCTTCTCCGTCGCCAACAGCCTCACCGAACTGGGCTTCAAGATTCTCAACGTAGTCACATGGGCAAAGACCAACCCGCCGCCCAACATCTCCTGCCGCTACTTTACTTACTCGACCGAGTTCATCATCTGGGCACGCAAGAGCGCAAAGCGTCCGCACCATTTCAATTACGAGTTGATGAAGCACTTGAACGACGATAAGCAGATGACCGATGTATGGCGGCTGCCTGCTATCGCTCCATGGGAAAAGTCCTGCGGCAAGCATCCCACACAGAAACCTCTCGCCCTGCTCACCCGCATCATCCTCGCCTCAACCGACAAGAACGCCTGGGTGCTTGACCCGTTTGCAGGTTCCTCTACCACAGGTATTGCCGCCAACCTTATAGGCCGTCGCTACCTCGGCATCGAGCGTGAGCAAGAGTTTGTTGAAACTAGCCGCAAGCGTCGTGAGGAAATTAATAATTTCAGAGTCTATGGCAACTACCGATCCAAGATAAAGGACATTGCCCGTAGCGAAATCTATGAACCAAATTGTTTCGTTTGCGAAGAGGAAGCTTTCGTCGATTTACCTTTTTAGATTGTATATTTACACTAATGCCAGAAGTATGGGATAATACTGATAATTAGGTGAGAATGAGCTGAACGGCTCTTGTTGGCAACGCTATTAGTTTGGTTCATGGACTCATAATCAGATTAGAAGAAAACAAGCATTGCTACAACATCTCATTGAGCAATTCCCGAAGGAGGGCAAGGGAAGTGGGGATAGAAAGTGGAAAGGCTTTTGCGTAACCTGATAGAAAACGATTAAAAACAGATAATCAGATGGACAAAAGGACAAGGAAAATAAACTATACTCTATTATTGCTGTCCGCTCAAACTTTTTGTTAGTGTCCGAGGAAAAGCACAGAACCAAAGGTTGACGAATGTCAAGGTGCGAAAGAACACAGACGGGGGTGTTAACCCCAGGAATAGGGTCATCAACAATACAAAACCCTGAGCCAAAGGTTGACAATAGTCATAAGCTGACAGGACATACAATTTTCCTCATTTCTTACTTGCTTATGTTTATGTCGTCCTTTTAGAACTTCCTATCCCCGCTCGGGCATTTACCAGGAGTTCTTCGCTTCTTGCGCTCCGTTGGTGCTCACAATTTTCACCGGACAGCAATAATTCGGATTAACATACAAAAAGCAATAAAAAAAAACGGCTCTTTCAATATGGAAGTGCCGTGTGTCTCTGTCCGAGGAGATTGGATTGGTGCGGGGGTCAGCGACCTGACAGTGTCTTTCTGCCGCCGACGATGTAGAGGCCGCGAGGCAGATGGCTACCACGGACCTGCTGACCTGCCAGGTTGTATGACTTTACGCCTTCTTCGGAAGGGTGGCTGGGCGAGGGCAAACCGTCTCCGGAGGGTATCTCGCCTGTGACGATGTCGAGGATATTCGGGATGTCTGCTTCAAAGGCCGAGAGATAACCTTCGTTGCGATACAGCAGCGTTCCGCCTCTGTAGAGGGCAAAGAACTTTCTGAACTGAAGATTGTAGGAGTTCGGCGAGCCGAGCCCGGTCAGCGGACCGCCGTCGAGCGGGCCAATGCCTGCCATGAACATGCCGTCGTAGACCTGATGCGTGTTTCCATCAAGCAATGTCTCTTCGCTCACACTGCCGACACCAGACTGCTGTATGTTCCAATAAAAGCCTTCGGCTATCGGACCATCGGAATACTCCAGCACAGACTGCCCGAGCGGAATCTTCCCGCCCTGGGCATACGTGTTTCTTGTGTTATAGAGATACAGGTCCTTGCCGACGAGGTCGTCTGCCATGTAGTCATACATGGTGTTGCCGCTCAGTTTGCGGAAGAGGTCCCTGTCCTCGGTGTACAGCCAGATATTGGCGCCTCCGTCTTCGTGGAGATAGAAACAGAGGCTGTCGCCCGTGGTCACTTCATACTCCCCTCCGCCGAGTATTTTGCACGTCCGGACTCTGCGTATGCGGAAGTACCTTTTCCCGTTCATCAGTGTGTCGCCGGCGGTAGCGTAGTAGTACAGCGTTACGTCCTCTGTCTTGTACTTCCCGTCCTGTTCGTATCCGAAGCCATCCACCCAAGCCATGCCACTGCCCAGCTCCGTGGGGCTGAACGGGTGGTCGAAGCTGTAATAGAGAGAGACAAGGTCCGGGCTCGAGGCCTTGAAGTCTCCCGACTCGTACAGTTCGTTTGCCATGTCCAGAGTGTTCTTTTCGCAGTCGGGAGTGAGGGCGATGGTGTACCATAGGGGGAGGGAACTGTTTTGTCTGACAATCCTGAACTTGTACTTCTCGACATACGAGGCCAGCAGGTCGACATCCTCTTCCTGTTTGAGCTTGAGCGTTATGTACGGACTTGCAACGGTCTCTTCCTTCCCACAGAAATAGTCTGGATTCACTATCACGTGCTTTGAGTCCTCCTCCCAGGAATCCACCGAGGCAAGCCTTTCATACTCCATCCTCGGCACGACAAAGACAGCAAAGTCATTGTCCTTTATCGTGTGCATAACCCATGCGTTTGCCTGAATCCTCTCTATTGTCTCTTTGTATTCCTTAGGGATGCTGATGCTGACCTTGTTCTCGTTCCTGTACAGGGGTTCTTTCTTCCCGTTGTAATAATAGTAGTCCGTCTGTGCATTGGCATGCTCAGGGCCTATGATGCACAACAGCAGAGCCAATGACAACTGGCAGACGGCCCTTGCGGTTACAAAGTTCTTCATAGGTACACGTTTTAGTGTCGTTCCGTGGGACAAAGTTACGCTTTTATTCCCAAACGTCCAAACGAAACGCCGCAAAAACTTCGTGATGAGACTCACTTGGCATCGCGCACGTCGGCGTAACGGAAGACGATGGTGTCGGCATGGGTGACGCTGGCTGCCATGAAGTAGCCCAGGCAGGGGTCGCCCTTGATGTTGCCAGTGGGGTTAGCTCCGTTTCTCTGTCCCGTGCTCAGCGAGCGGAGGTAGTCGAAGGTTGGTTGGTCGATGACCATTAGGCGCATGGTGATGGTGTCGCCCTCATAGAGGATTTTGTCCCAGTCGTCCTTGTCATCCTCCGTTGCAACCTTTTCGCTCATACACATCACATCGCGGAAGACACGTCCCGGGGGGCATCCGCGGTCGTCGAAGACATTCCATCGATAGGCGTCGTAGGTGGTCTTGTCGGCAAAGTGCGGATGGTGGAACGTGCGGTCCAGGCGATACCAGTAGTGGTTGCGCACATCGGGCTGCGGGTCAGTGGCCCACAGCTCGTAGACCAACGTGCGTTCCTGGTTGATGGTCTGCCAGAGGAACTCAGCCGAGAGCAGCGGTGCCGGCGGGTACATGAAGGAGGTGGCTTCATAGTGATGCCCCTCCAGGTCCACCGTCAGACGGTAGGTCGTCCCGGGCTGGCCCTTCAGGGGCGAGCGGTAAAAACCCGTGGCCTCGTCGTAGGTCAGGTGCTCCTGCAGTCCGTCGGCACTGACAATGACCTGTGCTCCGGGCAGTCCCTTTGGCTTCGCCGCGTCATAGACGGAGCGCGAGCGTGTGAGGAGGACTTCTGTGCCCTCGTCCGTCACGCGGCCTTCTATCATCAGGATAGGCTCCACCTCGGCAAAGTCGAAGTCTATCTCCCTCTTACAGGCGGCCAGTGCCGCTATACCTATTATTATATACAGATACTTTCTCATGCTCTCATCAGTATTTCAGTGTGAACGAGACGGACGGTATGATGCCGAAGAGCGATGTCTGCTCGACCTTGGTGCCCGTGGGTTTCCCGTCGTCGTTCTTGAAGCGAATGACGTAGGGGTTGTAGTGCCGGTAGGCGTTGTAGAGGCCGAAGGACCAGATGCGGGTGACACGGCGCAGCTTCTTGGTGTGTGTGGCACTGATGTCCAGGCGGTGGTAGGCCGGAGCGCGGTATCCGTTGCGCTCGGCATAATAGTAGAAGGAGGTGCCATCTACCTCGTACTTCGCGCTGGGGGCGGTCAGTGCCTGTCCCGTGTTGTAGCGCCATATTGCCGACAGTTCCCATGCCGGTGTCAGCCGGTAGATGCCTACGACGGCAATGTCGTGGCGGCGGTCGTTAGCAGCAGTGTACCACCGGCCTTGGTTGATGCCTTCGATTTTGTTCTCCGACCACGACAACGTGTACGAGAGCCATCCCGTCAGGCGTCCCGTGTTCTTGTGTGCACAGAGTTCCAGGCCGTAGGCACGTCCCTTGCCGCCAAGGAGCAGACGCTCTATCTCTATCTCGGAGAATGGCGACTTGCCATCGCGGTAGTCGTAGACGTTGTTGATGTGCTTGTAGTAAGCCTCGGCAGAGAAGTCGTAGTGTCCTCCGCGCGTGACGCCCGTCCAGCCCAGTGCCACCTGGTCGGCACGTTCGGGCGAGACGATGTTGCTGGTCATGGTATAGCGGTCGAAGGGCATCGACATGGTTCCGGCGCTGATGGCGTGTACGTCCTGCGAGGTGCGGCTGTAGCCTACTCTCAGGCTGTTCCTCTCGTTGATGCTCCATTTCAGGCTGAGGCGCGGCTCCGGTTCGGCGTAAGTCTTCACGATGCTGCCGCACGAGGGGTTGGTGGTATCGGTGATGTTGCCGTCCGGATCGATGCTGTAGTATGGGGCACCGCCCAGCACGGAGAAATGGTGGAGGCGCAGTCCGGCCGAGACGGTGAGCCACGGCGTCGCCTTCCATTCGTCGCTCACCCACAGTGCCGAGGTCCAGGCGTTGCGCTTCTCGCGCTGGTGAAGCTGGATGATGTCCCATTCTGCCGACTGCAACTGCAGGAAGGTCGACTCCAGCCCGTAGTTCAACTGGTGGCCGGGCAACGTCAGCATCTGGCGATGGCGCAGCGTGGTATGGCGGATGAATCCTTTCAGCCTGTAGTTGAAGCTGAGCATGTCGACACCGATGTCGTTCGAGAAGTCGCTATAGACGAGCTGCGTGCTGGCATAGAGTGCCGGACTGAAGGTGTGCAGCCAATTGGCAACTGCCGTGGTGTTGCCCCAGCCCATGTCCATCAGGTCTTCCAGGCCCATGTTGTCTCGCCCGCGGAAGAACGACAGCGACAGGTGGTTTCTCTCTGAGAGGCGGAAGTTCAGGCGCAGGTTGACGTCATAGAAGTTCATGGTGTTGTTGCGGTACTTCTTCGTAGCCTTCATGAAGAGGTCGAGATAGGAGCGGCGGCCAGCCAGGAAGAATGATGCCCGGTCGCGCTTGATGGGGCCTTCGGCCATGAGCTTGGCCGACAGCAGGCCTATGGTTCCGCCGAAGTGATAGTCGTGGAAGTTGCCGGGGCGTGTGCTGACGTCGAACACCGACGAGGAGCCGCCGCCCAGATGTGCGGGCACGAGTCCCTTGTAGAGCGAGCCGCCCGACAGGGCATCGTCGTTGAAGGTGGAAAAGAGTCCCATGAGATGGCCGGCGTTGTAGACGGTGGCACCGTCGAGCAGCATCAGGTTCTGCGCCGCAGTGCCGCCGCGCACCTGATAGCCGCTGGTGCCGTCGCTCTCGCTCTTCACGCCGGGCAGCAGCTGCAGGCTCCTGATGATGTCCCTCTCGCCAAACAGCGACGGCACCTTAGCCAGTGTGTTGACATCCACCTTCTCCACGCCTATCTGCACCTCGTCGATGCGCTTTTGAGGCGAGTGCAAGGTGACAGTCACTTCGCTCAGCGTATCCCCACGCATGGTGTCGGTTGTCTGTGCGAATGTCGCTGTCGCCCACGGCAGGAGGGCGAGCCATGTCATTGCCTTTCTCATTTCCTTTTTCTCGTTTCGCCGGCAAAGGTACAAAGATTTCCCGACACTTCCATTGCCAGGGCCAAGGAAATGAGAAGAAAAGGGCAGGAAAGGAGTCTCCTCCCCTATATATATATAATAATGTATAAGGAACCTGAAGCATAAACATCAAGAAGAGAACAGACAAGCTCCCCCTTGCCGCCGTAATGTGCGACAAGGGGGAGCTTGCTTACGTAGGACTCCGCTTCCGCCTTATTCCACGCGGTAACGCACTTCCTTCGTCTTGAACTTCTTCACCATGCTCTTCTCGTTGATGTCTTTCAGACCTGTTGCAACGATGATGGTGACGCGGTTCTTGTCATTATCGGCAAAGGGCTGCACGGTGTCGCCATAGTATGCCGACGTGATGGAGGATGCAGGCACTCCGGCATCGGTCAGAGCCTTGACAGCCTTTTCGCAACGCTGCTTGGAGTATTCCATGTTGATCTTGGGATTGCCGGTCTCGACATCGGCGTATGACTTGATGTCGACTTTGCAGTCGCGGTGATCCTTCAGGAAGGCACCGATGGCAGCCAGCTGTTCGTCGGCCTCGAAGTCGCTCTCGCGAATCTTATAGAATACGTTCCATGTTGCCTTGCCGTCCTTGACATGGGGGGTAAACACTGCGTCGTCGTACCAGATGGTGTCCGTACGGGTTTCCCAAACCTCGGGCTTCACCACCTTCTTGTGCTTCTTGCCGAACTTGTATGCCACGCCGAGCTGCGCCGTGAGCTTCCAGTCGTCGCCATAGCCTATCTTGCTGTTGAAGCGGTCGTTCAGGCTGTTTGCAGCCACCTCGAGGTTGACGCTCCACCTGGGAGTGATGTTGTAGTCGACCATCGCACCGACGCGGAAGTTGTGGCTGATGTAGTCCTTCTTGTATGCACGCGGCATGAGCTGCTTCAGCTCCCATGCATCGTCGTTATTCCACGAATAGGTGAGTCCGACGCCGCCGATGAGATAGGCGTTCCACCTGTTGTAGTCCTTCTTGGTAATAAGGTTGACCAGATTGATCATCAGGTCGAGGTCGGTGGTCAGGTAGTGATAGTCGTACCTGTAGTCGTTTTGCCAGAGGCCGCCTTTGTCCCAGAGGCCGTTGAAGTGCAAGCGGGCGCCGACAACGGGCGTGAAGAACATACCTGCGCTGACGCTGGCGGTGGGAGTGATGAGCTTCCAGTTGTTGTAGTCGGTGAAAGTGACCTGTCCGCCTCCCTGCAAGCCTACGAAGCCGTAGGGATAGGCAAGGTAGTTCTCGGATGTCTCTTGTGCCTGTGCGGTGGCACCAGCCGTGAGGAGCGCTGCTGTCAGCAGTGCCGTCAGTCTTGTTTTGGTTCGAGTCATCATAGTTTTAAGGTTTTTATTGTTTATTTTATTTATTATATTTGATTGTTCACTCTATGGTTGTGCCAAGATGGTATTTCAGCTTCTTGAAGTAGCTCATCCGGATGGAGGCGGATGGCTCGATGCCGATGGCGTGTTCCAATACGTCGTAGTTCGCATAGACGTTTTGGGGAATGCTCAGAGCCAGCCTGTTGTCGCGGACAAGCCACAGCGATTTCTCGTCCTGGAACTGCGAGGGGGTGACGACCTCCAAGGCGTAGTCGAAGTCGTCGAGCGAGTAGTCGTCCGTCTTCCACGGGGTCAGCATGCTCTTTGCCTCCAGATGTCTGCGCCAAATGGTGAGGCGTTTGCAGCAGGAGAGCGCGTAAAGGAAGAGGGGGACAAACATCAGTCCGCCTATCAGCAAGAGGAAATAAGACTTTATCGTCACTTGTCCGTCTTCGATATACTCAATGATGGGAATGGCAACAAAGAGCATGACGGAGAGGAACATAAAGAAAGTGGCGGCGAGATGGCTCTTGGCAAACACCGAATCGACTGCCCGATTGGTATCCGTCCCCCATTCCTTAAGGCCGACCACCGAGAGCGCTTCCTTCAGTTCCTCATAGTTCTCGTAGATTTTTGACGACAGCTTGACGGCCCGTTTCCCTTGGATGAGCAGGCAGAACGTCTCGTGGATTCCGTCTTCTTCTATAATATAGGCGTCGAACTCTGCCAGCCGATAGTAGCGCTTCAGGAAGGGCAGACAGGTGTGTTTCACTTCCAGTTCCTCGCCTGCGACGGTGATTGTCTTCAACAGGAAAGCCCAAATGCAGGCGGCAATGGCAAGCAAGACACCTGCCACCGCGATGGTAATAATGACATCCTTCTTGCCTCCAAACGCGGGAGTACACAGAGCTAAAGCTGTTGTCAGGAACAATACCAGCTGCAGCCGCAGGCCTTTGGGATTGAAATGGGAAGTGATGAACATCGGTTCTGCCTATCTGTTCTTGTACATGTCGTCGTAGTACTTCTCGTAGTCGCCGCTTGTGATGTTGTCCATCCACTCTTCGTTCTCGAGGTACCACTTGACGGTCTTCTCGATGCCCTCTTCGAACTGGAGCGACGGCTCCCAGCCCAGCTCTTTCTGAAGCTTGGTGGAGTCGATGGCATAGCGTGCGTCGTGGCCCAGACGGTCGGTGACGTAGGTGATGAGGTCCATGTCGGCTCCTTCGGGACGGCCCAGCAGGCGGTCCACCGTCTTGATGACCGTCTTGATGATGTCGATGTTCTTCCATTCGTTGAAGCCGCCGATGTTGTACGTCTCGGCGATGGTGCCGTGGTGGAAGATGGTGTCGATGGCACGGGCGTGGTCCTCGACGTAGAGCCAGTCGCGCACGTTCTCGCCCTTACCGTAGACGGGGAGGGGCTTGCGGTGGCGTATGTTGTTGATGAAAAGGGGGATGAGCTTTTCGGGGAACTGATAGGGGCCGTAGTTGTTGGAGCAGTTCGTGACGATGGTCGGCATGCCGTATGTGTCGTGGAAGGCGCGGACGAAGTGGTCGCTGGAGGCCTTCGATGCGGAGTACGGGCTGTGGGGGTTGTACTTCGTCGTCTCGTAGAAGAAGTCCTTGCCGTATGCCAGGTGGTGCTCCGAGCTGCTGGCCGTGGTGGTGAACGGCGGCTTGATGCCTTCGGGATTCGTCATTTCCAGGGCGCCATAGACCTCGTCGGTCGAGATGTGGTAGAAGCGCTTGCCTTCGTACTTCTCGGGCAGACTTTCCCAGTAGAGCTTGGCGGCCTGGAGGAGGGAGAGCGTGCCCATGACGTTGGTGCGGGCGAAGGTGAAGGGGTCCTTGATGCTGCGGTCCACGTGACTTTCTGCTGCCAGGTGGATGATGCCGTCCACCTTCTCGTCCTGCATCAGTTTGAGGAAGGCGTCGAAGTCGCAGATGTCCATCTTGACGAACTTGTAGTTGGGCTTGTCCTCTACGTCCTTCAGGTTGGCGAGGTTGCCGGCATAGGTCAACTTGTCGAGGTTGATGATCTTGTACTCGGGGTACTTATTGACGAAGAGGCGTACGACGTGGCTTCCGATGAAGCCCGCTCCGCCTGTGATTACGAGGGACAGACCCCCTCTGTCCCCCTTAAAGGGGGAAGAGCTGTTGGTATTCATATTATATAAAACGCTTTTTATAGTTCATAGTCTATTGTGTCTGCCGTTTGCCATTCCATTGTTTTCAGTCTGTGTTCTCCCCCTTTAAGGGGGAGTTAGAGAGGGTCTTTGAAGGGTGTTTCAAAGTCCTTCAGGTTAAGATGCTTGGTGTCTTTCTCGCTGAGGATGGCTTTGTCTGCGGGGATGCGCCAGTCGATGCCGAGGCTCTGGTCCAGAATGGAGATGCCGTCGTCGGCTTCGGGGTGGTAGAACTCGTCGCACTTGTACTGGAAGACGGCTGTCTCGGTGAGGACGGAGAAGCCGTGGGCGAAGCCTTTGGGCACGAAGAACTGCAGATGGTTCTCTTCGCTCAGCTCTACGGCGACGTGCTGCCCGTAGGTGGGCGAGCCCTTGCGCAGGTCTACGGCCACGTCGAGGACGGCTCCGCGGACGCAGCGGACGAGCTTGCTCTGCGTGAAGGGCGGACGCTGGAAGTGCAGGCCGCGCATGACGCCGTACTGCGACATGCTCTCGTTGTCCTGCACGAAGCGGACGGGACCGACCTTCTCGTCGAACTCCCGTTGGGAGAAGGACTCGAAGAAATAGCCTCGTGCGTCCGTGAACACGCGCGGCTTTATGATGAATACGCCTTCGATGGCGGTCGGGATTACTTCCATGTTTCTCTCTTTGATGAGTGGTTAGGGGTTAGAGGTTAGGGGTTAGAGAAATGTTTTTAGCAGTCTGTTTGGCATCCAAGGGTATTCTCTAACCCCTAACCACTAACTACTAACCTCCTTTTTCTTAATGTTTGCGATGCATTTTTCGAGTGAGTCGACCCAGTAGGGCACGTCCACGCCGAAGGTCTCGCGGATGCTGCGCTTGTCGAGCACGGAGTAGGCGGGGCGCCGGACGGGGCTGGGAAACTCCGACGAGCGGCAGGGCTGCACGTCGCAGCCGTTGTGGCCTGCGATGCGGGCTATCATCTGCGCGAAGTCGTACCACGAGCAGACGCCTTCGTTGGAGTAGTGGTAGATGCCCTGCACGGGCTTCCGGAGGATGACCTGTATCACTTTGGCGAGGTCGAGGGCGTACGTCGGGGTGCCGCATTGGTCGAAGACGACCTTCAGCTGCGGCTTGGTGGCTGTGAGGTTGAGCATCGTCCCCAGGAAGTTCTTGCCGAACTCGCTGTAGAGCCAGGCCGTGCGGATGATGACGAAGCCCCCATTGACCATTGACCATTGACCATTGACCATTGAACCTTCTGCCTCGCTTGCTATTAATTTTTCACTTTTAATTTTTAATTTTTCATTAAATACTTTTTGGATTCGCTCTTCTCCCATCTTCTTTGTCTCGCCGTAGACGCCGGTGGGTGTGCCCTGCTGGTCGGGCTGGCAGGGCGTGTTGTAGGGCTCCTTGCCAAAGACGTAGTCGGTGGAGATGTGAATGAGCCAGCCGCCCACCTCCTTCATGGCCTGGGCCAGGATGCCGGGGGCTGTGGCGTTCAGCTTCTCGACCAGGGGATAGTTCCCGGGAGCCTCTGCCGCATCGACATTAGTCCAGGCGGCACAGTTCACGATGGCCTGCACGTCGCGGTCCCGCACCATGGCTCGGACAGCATCGGGGTCGGTGATGTCCAGGTAGACGGTCTCCGCCCCATCCTGCTGGCTGACGTCGGTGAAGATATAATTGTCCGTGGAGCCTTTCGCTACGAGGCGTATTTCGTTGCCCAACTGTCCGTTGGCTCCTGTGACAAGAATGTTCATTATTCAGTCTAAATGTTATGTTTATGGCACAAAGATAAGAAAAATTAATAAGACTGCGACAATTTTAGGATTATTTTTACCCTTATTGGCATGAGAACACAAAAAATGTTAATATTCGGTGTGTCGGGCGGCGGAACATTGGCTTCCCTGACGGGGACAATGGCGTTTGCCTCCGCGCGAAGACCCAGGCGCTTATTCCGGAAGACCCGGGCTCTTATTTCGGAAGACCCAGGCGCTTATTCCGGAAGACCCAGGCGCTTATTTCGGAAGAGCACGCTGTGTCCTTCCGAAGCCTATACATATTTAATAATATAGCAGTGGCCCATCAGTCATCGCTCAGGGCGCTGTCGGGCCAATTGATGAGGAACACCTTCTCCGTGGCACGGGTGATGGCCGTATAGAGCCAGCGGAAGTAGTCGGGCGAAAGCATCTCCTCGGTGATGTAGCCCTGGTCGATGTAGACGTGCTCCCACTGTCCGCCCTGTGCCTTGTGGCAGGTGACGGCATAGGCATACTTGATCTGCAGGGCATTGTAGTAGGGGTCCTGGCGCAGACGCTTCATGCGGTCGCGTTTGTTGGTCAGCTCGGGGTAGTCCTCCCAGACGGCCGTGAAGAGTGCCTGCTGCTGCTGTCGCGTCAGGGCGGGCGCCTCGCTCTGCAGGGTGTCGAGCAGGACCGTGACGTCCATCTCCGTCTGATTATAGTCGGGGAAGCGCAAGGTGGCGTCGGCAAAGCGGAAGCCATAGAAGCTGCGCTCGTTGCGGATGCGGCGGACGACAGCCACGTCGCCGTTGGCAATGAAGGACAAGCCAGCCCCCTCAAAACGCTCCTCCGGACCCTCTCCCGACCTCTCCCTTGTAGGGAGAGGGGCTGATACAACTGGAGAACTATTTACTCCTCTCCCTACAAGGGAGAGGTCGGGAGAGGGTCTGGAGGGTGTGTCAGAGTTGGCGGCATCCGCCCAATAGTAATTGTTCTTTGCCACCATGACGAGGTCACCGCCCGAGAGCTCCTCCTCGTAGTCGAGGATGCGGGCGCGGATGCCGCCGTTGAAGATGCCCGCACGCTTGTTGCTGCGCGTCACGACAATGGTCCCGTCGGTCCCGTACCGCCGGTAACTGTCGTCCAGGGCATCGATGAGCTCGTTACCCGGCACGACGCATACGTCGGGGAAACCCTTTGCGCGGAGCCTGGGGAAAGCGTACATCTCGCCCTCCTGTATGAGGCGGCGCAGCATCGTGGCGTTCCACAGGATGCCCGACTCCTCGAGCTGGCGCACGACCTCCGTCAGGCAGTACTCCGTCACCTCCACGCCATAGCCCTCCAGGGCCAGGCGGTTCAGGGCCGGACTCTCCTCCTCCCCCACTGGCGGCAGCTGCGCCGTGTCGCCCACCAGCACGAGCCGGCAGCCCTCGCACGAGTAGACGTAGTGCATCAGGTCGTCGAGCAAGCGTCCCGTGCCGAAGATTGTGCTGCCGTCGCCCTCGCCGCCTATCATCGAAGCCTCGTCCACGATGAAGAGCGTGTCCTTGTGCAGGTTGACGTCGTTCTGGAAGTTGTCCATGTCGACGAGCGACTTCTGCCGGTAAATCTTGCGGTGTATGGTGTAGGCAGGCGCTCCGGCAAAGGACGAGAGCACCTTGGCGGCACGTCCCGTCGGCGCCAGCAGCATGACGCGCTGCTGCAACTGCTGCATGGTGCGCACCAGGGCAGCCAGCAGCGACGTCTTGCCCGTGCCGGCATAGCCCTTCAGGAGGAACAGCGAGTCGCCCTTTCGCGAAAGCAGGAATTCGGAGAGCAAAGAAATGGCGTTTGCTTGCTCTTTTGTCGCTTTGTGCGTGAAATTCTCCCTAATTAGAGTCCCTAAATCGTCACTTATCGTCATTCTTTTATAAAAAAAACGTTGTTTTGTCGTAAATGTGAAGAAACTTTGCTACTTTTGTGATGCGAAATTACAAAATAAAACACAAATAACGTTATGAAAAAGGGAATTAATATCGTTTTAGGCCTCTGCGCCGTCGGTTTGCTGTTCATTTGCTGGCGAAGCATACGCGATACCGAGGATTTCGACGCAGAAGTAGCAAGTCGAGAGAACGTAGTGAAGGCTCGCCTCATTGAAATCCGCAACGCAGAGGAAGCCTACAAGGCTCAGCACAATGGCGAGTACTGCGCCGACTGGTCGGTACTCATCAACTTCGTGAAGAACGGCAAACTGCCCGTCATCATGAAGCAAGGCGTGCTCACCGAAGACCAGATGGAGAAAGGCCTGACAGAAGAGAAGGCTGCCATCATCGTCAACAGCGGCGACCAGGCAGCCATCGCAGCCAGCGGACTGCAGAACTTCCGCCGCGACACCATCTGGGTTTCGCTTCAGGACTCACTCTACAACTACGAGGGCTTCGTAGCCGACTCTCTGCGCTACATCCCCTTCTCCGAGGGCGACACCTTCGAGCTCGTGGCTTGCCCCAACACCACACGCTCCGGCAGCATCATCCAGGTGATGGAGTGCAACGCTCCCGACAGCAGCTTCCTCAAAGGCATGGGCAAGGCCGGAAAGCGCCTCATCTACAACCGTGCAGAAGAAGCTGACGCTAAGGGCGCATACCCAGGCCTGAAGATTGGCGACGCCGGCAACAACTGGAACAACAATGCTGGCAACTGGGAGTAATACGCTCACCGGCTACAGACTATCCATCCGCTCCGATGCGGATGGATTTTCTTTTTCTGTATGCAACACCCTCGACGGCTCCACGGTGCAGACGGACCGCTTCCCCGTATCCGTACCGCAGGAGGCGGGCGAAGTGTTGCGCGAGGCTCTCAGAAAGCCCTACCTGATGGACTACCGCTTCCAGGCTGTGGAGCTCGTCCACGACACGCCCTCCACCATCGTCCCGCTGGAACACTTCAGCAAGGGCGACATGCTGGCCTTCTACCGGCTCTGCTTTCCCGGCGGACAGGTCAGCGTCTCCGACATGCAGTACCAGATACTCTCGTCGCTGGAGGTCGTCATGATCTTCCGGCTCGACCGCGACATCCTGCGCATCGTGCAGGAATGCTACCCCGACGTGAAGGTCTGCTGCAGCGACGCCGAACTGCTTGAGCACTTCGCCGCCGTGCAGGAGAGACAGCCGGCCCCCGCCGATCCGCAGCAACGCGACGCCTACGTCCGCTTCGGCGAAAGGCAGCTGTTCGTGACAGTCTTCTCGCGCGGCACCCTGCAGTACGCGGCCTCCCAGCCCGCCGACAACGACAACGACCGCACCTTCCTGCTGCTCGGCATCTGGAAGGCGCTCGACATGCATGCCACACGCGACGTGCTCCACCTCGAAGCCGCATCGAAGGAGCTGCAACAGACACTGGCGGAATACATACTGAACATCGAATAGAAGCGCCACCACCACATGCGCATCATCACAGGCAAATACAAAGGCAGGCACTTCGACGTGCCGCGAAGCTTCTCGGCGCGTCCCACGACGGACTTTGCCAAGGAGAATCTCTTCAACGTCCTGCAGGGCTATCTCGACTTCAGCGACGCCCCGACTGCCCTCGACCTCTTCTCCGGCACAGGCAGCATCACGCTCGAGCTCATCAGCCGCGGCTGCAGCCACGTGGTCAGCGTGGAGCTCGACGTTCGCCACCACCGCCTCATCAAGCAGTTCCTCGACAAGCTGCAGGACACGGCAGCCCTGCCCGTCCGCGGCGACGCACTCCAGTTTGTGGCAAAGTGCCGCGAGCAGTTCGACTTCATCTTTGCCGACCCGCCATACGCCTTGCCGCAGATACCCGAGCTGCCCGACATCGTCCTGAGCCGCAACCTGCTCCGGGAGGACGGCCTCTTCGTCCTGGAGCACGGCAAGACGAACGACTTCTCCCAGCACCCGCGCTTCGTCGAGCACCGGGCCTACGGCAGCGTCAACTTCTCCTTCTTCCA
>DGTM01000017.1 GCA_002394305.1 Prevotellaceae bacterium UBA4336 | reverse complement strand
AGGTCGCCGTCGATGGTCTTGGGGCAGCCGATGACCTGCACGCCGTAGTTCTTGGCTGCATAGTACTCAGCCAGGACGCACGCATTGGTATTGCTGTCGTCGCCGCCGATGATGACGAGTGCCTTGATGCCGAGCTTGCGGAGAATCTCGATGCCGCTCTCGAACTGGCTCTCCTTCTCGAGCTTTGTACGACCGGAGCCGATGATGTCGAAGCCGCCGGTGTTGCGATATTCGTCGATGAACTCGTCAGTGAACTCAACGTACTTGTGGTCGACGAGTCCGCCGGGACCCATCAGGAAGCCATAGAGCTTGCTGTTCTTGTTGAGGGACTTCACGCCATCGTACAGACCGCTGATGACATTGTGTCCGCCGGGAGCCTGGCCGCCACTGAGGATGATGCCGACGTTGAAAGGCTCGAGAGCCTTCTGCTCGCCTGCCTCGAACGTGATGACGGGCATGCCGTAGGTGTTGGGGAACATTGCCTTAATCTCTTCCTGGTTGCCGACGCTCTGCGTGGCAGCGCCCTCCACGGCTACCACGGGGCCTTGCAAGGCCTTGGGAAGCTTGGGCTGATAGGCGGCACGAGCCACCTGAAGTGCACTTTTCTTCATTTCTTTAATGGTTATCTTTAATATGGTTTTCGTTTCCGGGTGCAAAGTTACGAATAAGTACGCAAAATGCCAAATATATTAAGTTTTTTTACCGATTGGATTCTCTGCGGTCGGAGGCAGGGAAGAGAGTCGGCAGGAAACGCGGACTTCGCGTACGGTCCGAGCAGAAGAATGTCACAGGATGTGGCGTTTTTCCGACAATATGCCATTTCAATTTTGAACACCCCACGGCACAAAATAGAGAAGAAAGCGGCGCAAAATCCGGCACGACGGGAGGAAAGTCGGGGCGCGACACGTGGCTCGGGACATAAGAGCACGGTGTGTTTTCCCGAAGAGCACGTGCTTATTTGCCATCCGACGTGCTTTCCCGACCATCAAAAAAGGGCAAAAATGGCACTTTTCCGCGCATAAACAGTCGTTTTTCCCGCCCGTCCTGCATGTCGCAAAATGCAACACGCACACGGCCAGCACGTTGCGTATATCTGCAAAATTCTGGAGAACCTGACCCCCACCCCACGCCTGAGCTTCCGGCGACATTCTCAGAGCTTAGGCAAAAAGCAGCAAGCAAGCAGAAACCGCGATTTTCCGACATATTGTCAAAACGGAGCGCAGGTCCATAGGAACCTCGCCGGACCGAATTTTGTGCGACAAAATGTTAAAAAGAAGTAAGATTTGGCCGATTTCTTTGCCGTGTCGGAAGAAACCCGTATCTTTGTCAATCTAAACGCACACCTTAATATTATATGTAAGATGAAACGCAAAGACCTGAAAAAACACATCAACTACCTGAGCGGAGAACTGCTGGCAGAATGCATAGCAGCCCTCGACTTCACGAAGAAAGACAACAGGCAGGACGTGGAGAACGTAATGATGGGCATCGTCAAGATGCAGGACGACCTGATTTGCCGCCTCTCGCACGTAGAGCCGGGCAGCACCAAGCTCTTCTTCAGGAAACTGCACAGCGACATGCAGAGCCGCACGGACGAAATCATCGAACAGATCAGAAATCTGTAACATGTTGCAAGCTCTCTGTCACAAAGCACTTTTCGGGTGGTTCCGCTTCACGGAGGACGTCACCGAACCCATGCCCGAAAAGTGCATCATCGCCCTCGCGCCGCACACCAGCAACTGGGACTTCATCATCGGCAACGTCTACAGCCGGGCCAAAGGCTTCCACAGCGACTTCCTCATGAAGAAGGAGTGGTTCTTTTGGCCCGTCGGCATCCTCATGCGCAGACTGGGCGGCATACCCGTCTACCGCACCAAGCAGATGCACTCCACCGACATCATCGCACAGCGAGCACGTCAGGCCCGGAGATTCCGACTCTGCATCACCCCGGAAGGAACCCGCAAGGCACAGCCCGACTGGAAAAAAGGGTTCTACTACATCGCACTCAAAGCAGAAATACCCATCCTGCTCTACGGGCTCGACTTCGCACAGCGACGCATCGTCTGCACCAAGACCATCATCCCCAACGGAGACATCGAGACACAGATGCAGGAAATAAAAGAATACTTCAAAGACTTCAAGGGACTGCATCCCGAACAGTTCAAGATATGAAAAGAATACGCCTATCCCTCCTGATGCTCGCACTCGCAGCCGGCCTGCAAGCCTTTTCCGCCGGCGACGACACGAGCACGCAGAACCTCCGACAATACTTCGAAAACTACCAGAACCCCAACTTCCCCAACCTGGGCAAAATCAAGGTGGAGGACATCATCACAGACGCCGGGGCAAAGCACACCACCATCGTGCTGAGCGACAACTTCATCGCACAGCCGCTCACCCCCCTCATCGTGGGCGACCTCTATGCCGAGGTGAAACGCCTCCTGCCCATGCCCTACAACACCTACGACCTGACCATCTGCGCCGGACAGACACCCATCGAACAGCTCATCCCGACCAGCATGATGGACCGCCCCGACACATCCCGCGTCTACAGGCGCGAACTCTACAAAGGCAACCCGTGGGTCACACCGATGAGCCGCCCCTACCCCATCAAGAAAGGCCTGCAGGGACGCCACCTCAGCGTCTGCCACAGCCACGGCAAATACTACAACTTCGACAAGCAGGAATGGGTCTGGCAACGGCCCAGGCTCTTCTGCACCACCGAGGACCAGTTCACGCAGACCTTCGTCGTGCCTTATCTCATCCCCATGCTCCAGAACGCCGGAGCCATCGTCTTCACCCCGAGGGAACGCGACTGGCAGAAGAAGGAAATCATCATCGACAACGATGCCATCCTGGACGGCAGCCGCTACGAGGAACGCGTCAGCACCTACCACTGGCAGTACGGCGGCATAGGCTTCGCACACACCGATGAAGGCTACGAGAACGGACACAACCCCTTCCGCAAAGGCACGTTCCGCATCACAGAAACCACCTCGAACAAACGCACGACAAGCGAAGTCGTCTGGATACCGGAAGTGCTCGTCGAGGACGACTATGCAGTCTACGTCTCCTACCAGACCGTGCCCGGCAGCATCCCGGACGCCAACTACACCGTCAAGCACGGCGGCATCGCCACAGAGTTCCGCGTCAACCAGCAGATGGGCGGAGGCACATGGGTCTACCTCGGCACCTTCCACTTCACCAAAGGCAAAAGCGACGACAACTGCATCATCCTCTCCAACCAGAGCAACTACAAAGGTATCGTCACGGCAGATGCCGTCCGTATCGGCGGCGGCATGGGCAACATCGTCCGCGGCGACTCGACGATGGCGCTCCCCATCAGCAGCGACCTGCCACGATGCCTCGAAGCCGCACGCTACTCCGCCCAATGGTACGGCATGCCCGACAGCGTCTACTCACGCCGCGGCAACGACGACGGCAAGGACGACGTCAATGCCCGTCCCTTCACCATCAACCACGTCACACGCGGCAGCGGCTACCTCAGGGGCGACAGCGGACTCTCCGTACCCATCGAACTCTACGCTGCCATCCACAGCGACGCAGGCTACCGCACGGACAACACCCTGATCGGCTCGCTGGGCATCTACACGACCGGCTTCTACGAAGGCAAGACCGGCACAGGACTCTCCCGACTCGTCAGCCGCGACCTCGCCGACATGGTCATGACACAGGTCAACAACGACCTCGCCCGCGAACTGGGCTTCTGGAACCGACGCGACCTCTACGACCGCAACTACGGCGAGACGCGCGACCCCCAGGTGCCCGCCATCATCTTCGAAATGCTCAGCCACCAGAACTGGGCCGACCTGCGCTTCGGCCACGACCCCAACTTCAAGTTCCTCATGTCACGCGCCATCTACAAGGGAATACTACGCTTCGTGGCTACCACCCACGGAGGCAAGGACGTGGTGGTCCAGCCCCTTCCCGTGGCCGGGCTGTCCGCCGAAGCCAACAAGGAACGCAACCAGATAATCGTCCGCTGGACACCACGGCTCGACCCTGGCGAACCCACCGCGCACCCCGACGGCTATGTCATCTACGTGAAGAGAAACGGCAGCGACTTCGACAACGGACACTACGTGAGCGGACAGGACTGCATCTTCCAGATAGATGCACAGCCGGGAGTCCTCTATAGCTTCCGCGTTCAGGCCGTCAACGAAGGCGGTGCCAGCATGCCGAGCGACGAGGTCTGCGCCGCCGTGGCAGAGAGCATCAACGCCCCGTCCATCCTGCTCGTCGATGCCTTCCAGCGACTGGCAAGCCCCCTGCCCTTCGACAACGAGACAACAGGCGGCTTCGACTTCGACAACGACCCGGGCGTGACCGACGTCAAGTCGCCCGGCTACTGCGGACGGCAAGTCGTCTTCGACAAGACGAACTTCGGCAAGGAGACAGACGACGGATTCGGCGTGAGCAACAACGAATTCGAGGGCATGTTCCTGGCGGGCAACACACACGACTACAGCGTGCGCCACGCCGCCGACATCCTTGCAGGACATCCCGACTGCAACATCAGCAGCTGCACCCCCATCCAGCTCCCACAGCTCGACCTCCGCTCTTATCGCATAGCCGACTTCATCTTTGGCGCACAGAAGGACGACGGCTATTCCCTGACACGCCACAAAGCCATCACCCCGGAGATGCAGACCGCCATCTCGCAACTGTCACTCCAAAACACGTCGCTCCTGGTGAGCGGCGCCTTCATCGGCAGCGATGTACGAAATGCCGGACAAGATGCATTCGTGGCCGACAAACTGAAGTATCGCTACATCGGCTCTGCACCGACCGACAGCATCTGCACCGTCCAGGGACTTAACAACACAGGCAACATCTTCAGCCGGCCCAACGAACAGAACTACTGGGTGCGCAGCACCGACGTCATCGAAGGCGTAGGCGGTGCCTTCAGCTCGATGGTCTACACCAAGGGAGGCTACTCGGCCGCCATCGCCTACCCCGGCCCCGGCTACCGCGTCCTTGCCTTCGGCTTCCCCATCGAATGCATCAAGGAGGCCGACTCCCGCCGCAACATCATGAACATCGCCGTCGACTTCCTGCTGGGCAAGTAAACTGTAAATCGTAATTAGTAAATAGTAAATCATCAAATAGTAAATAAATAAGGTGTATACAATAATGTGCAATATGAAGGGCTCGCGAAAGCTTTCCGTCGAAGAAGCCCACCTGAATACCATCGAGAAGTACGCACTCTTCTCCGACCTGCTCGACAGCAACGGCATCGTCGAAGAGGGCGTGCTGGACAAACTGCGGCTGAACGTCCGCTCCCTGTTGTCCGCGGGTGAACCGGACCCGCAACTGATTGACTTCTGCGAACGCATTCTCTTCCACAACGACATGAAGGCCTTCGGACTGCATCAGCTGCTGCTGCTCTACATCGAATGGGAGAAGGAGAAGCTCGATGCCCTCAGGGACACACTGCAAACGGAAGCCGAAGCCTGATGGTCAACAAAACGGACTGGCTGCCCACTACACGCAAGGAGATGGAACTGCGCGGCTGGGACCAAGCGGACGTCATCCTCTTCAGCGGTGATGCCTACGTGGATCACCCAGCCTTCGGCGCTGCCGTCATCGGCCGACTGCTGGAGGCGGAAGGTCTGCGCGTCTGCATCGTGCCGCAACCGGACTGGCACGGCGACTTCCGCGACTTCAAGAAGCTGGGCCGGCCGCGTCTCTTCTTCGGCATCTCGCCCGGCTGCATGGACTCGATGGTCAACAAATATACGGCTGCCCGTCGCCTCCGCAGCGAAGATGCCTACAGCCCAGACGGACGCCACGACCTGCGCCCCGAATACCCCACCATCGTCTATACCGACATCCTGCGCAAGCTCTACCCCGACGTGCCCATCGTGCTCGGAGGCATCGAGGCAAGCCTGCGCCGCGTCATGCACTACGACTACTGGCAGGAACGCTTCCGCCCCAGCATCCTCTGCGACTGCGATGCCGACCTCATCACCTACGGCATGGGCGAGAAGCCCACGCTGGAAATGGTCCGCCTCCTCGTCGAAGCCATCAACGAGGCACATCCCCTGCTACATTACGACGAGCAGGGCGAACCATGCATCACGCGTCAGTTGCTTCGCGAAGTGGCAAAGGACTTGCCGCAAACTGCATGGCTCTTTGGTAAGAACGAGATACCGGGAGGCATCAAGGCCGACGACATTGTGCTCCACAGCTACGAGGATTGTCTGCAAGAGCCTCGCCTGCATGCCGAGAACTTCCGCCACATCGAGGAGGAAAGCAACAAGATGCATGCCCATCGCCTCCTGCAAATGGCCCATGGCAGATGGACAATGGTCAATCCCCCCTATCCGCCACTCACCACCGAAGAGCTCGACCACAGCTTCGACCTGCCCTACACACGATTGCCCCACCCCAAGTACAAGGGCAAGCGCATCCCTGCCTACGAGATGATACGCTTCAGCGTGACGCTTCACCGCGGTTGCTTCGGCGGCTGTGCCTTCTGCACCATCAGCGCCCACCAAGGCAAGTTCATCGTGAGCCGCTCGAAGGAAAGCATCCTCCGCGAAGTGAAGGCCATCACGCAGATGCCGGACTTCAAAGGCTACCTGAGCGACCTGGGCGGACCGAGCGCCAACATGTACCGCATGCAAGGCAAACGGCGCGAACTGTGCGAGAAGTGCAAGCGACCGTCGTGCATCCACCCCGCCGTCTGCCCGAACCTGAACGGCGACCACCGGCCGCTGCTCGACATCTACAGGGCGGTGGACAAAATGCCGGGTATCAAGAAAAGCTTCATCGGTAGCGGCGTGCGCTACGACATGCTCCTGCACGACTGGAACCAAGGCTCGGCGGCCGAAGGGAAAGCCAAGGACGAAACCCTCAACCGCGCTGCAAGGGAATACACGCAGGAACTCATCACACGGCACGTCAGCGGACGGCTCAAGGTGGCGCCCGAACACACAAGCGACACGGTGCTCAACGTCATGCGCAAGCCCTCGTTCCGCCTCTTCCGTCAGTTCAAAAGCATCTTCGACGACACTTGCCGCCGCGCAGGACTCCGCCAGCAGCTCATCCCCTACTTCATCAGCTCGCACCCCGCCTGCACAGCCCTCGACATGGCCGACCTCGCCATCCAGACAAAACAAATGGACTTCCATCTGGAGCAAGTGCAGGATTTCACCCCCACCCCGCTCACGATGGCAACAACATGCTGGGCCACAGGTTACAATCCCTATACGCTCCAGCCCATCTTCTCTGCCAAGACACCGCAAGAGAAGCAACAGCAACGCATGTTCTTCTTCTGGTACAAGCCCGAAGAACGCCGCCAGATAGAACACTACCTGCGCAGCATCGGCAGACAGGACATTATAAAAAGGTTAAAAAGTTAAAAGGTTAAAAAGTTCGACCTATAGGTCAAAACAAACGTGAGTTCAACGAGCTTTTGAACCTTTTATTCTTTCTTCCGGCAAAAACTTCATGAAAACCATTCGCTATTAAGAAAAAATCCGTAACTTTGTCTTTTGGTATGTTTTCACAGAACTTATCACAAACGACTAAAATAATAAAAGTAAATAGAGAAAATGCAAAGCGAATGGTTTGAATGCAAGGTACGCTACGACAAGACCTTGGAAAGCGGTCTCATCAAGAAGACCACAGAGACATATTTGGTTGACGCCCTCAGCTTCACCGAAGCCGAAAAACGCTTCATCGAAGAACTGGAGCCTTTCATGACAGGCGAGTTCATCGTCACAGACATCAAACGTGCACGCATCTCCGAGCTCTTCGACAGCGACGACCTGAACGACGACCGTTGGTTCAAGGCACGCATCGCCTACATCACGCTCGACGAGAAGAGTGGCGCGGAGAAACGCACCGTGCAGACGACCCTCATTCAGGCAAAGGACTTCCACCGCGCCGTGGATCGCCTGGACGAAGGCATGAAGGGAACAATGGGCGACTGGGTGATTGTCTCCATCACGGAAACAGCCATCATCGACGTCTACAAGTTCAAAGCAGACGAGGATTAAACGGATTCTTATAGCATTTATAATCTTCTGTCAAATCCGTGCAATCCGTTGTAGGAAATAATCCGCTGTTGAAAGTAATCCGTGGTTAAAATCGTTAAGAATATGGTAAGCGAAAGAATAAACAGTATCAAGAAGGCTTTGCCCAAAGGGGTGCGGCTCGTGGCTGTCAGCAAGTACCACCCTGCCTCGCTTATCCGCGAAGCATACGATGGCGGTCAGCGCATCTTCGGCGAGAGCCATGTTCAGGAGCTGGTCGGGAAGTACGAGGAGCTGCCCAAGGACATCGAGTGGCACTTCATCGGCCACCTGCAGACGAACAAGGTGAAATACATCGCCCCCTTCGTCAGCCTCATCCATGCCGTCGACAGCGACCATCTGCTGCGCGAGATAGACAAGCAGGCCGTACGCTGCGGACGCACCATATCCGTCCTCATGCAGGTACATGTAGCCCAGGAGGAAACGAAGTTCGGCTTCACACCCGACGAACTGCTGGCCTACATGGAGGGCGGCACCTGGCAACAATACAAGAACGTTAACATCTGCGGCCTGATGTGTATGGCAACGAACACCGACGACGAAGCACAAATCGCCAGCGAGTTCGAACAGGCAAAGAGGCTATTCGAACAAATAAAAGACAGGGTGCTCCCCCAAAGTGGAGGCGGAAAGGAAGCATGGAAAGAATGCTCCTGGGGCATGAGTCACGACTACCCGATTGCCGTCCAGCACGGTAGCACACTGGTTCGTATCGGAAGTCTCATCTTTGGCGACAGGATATATGTATGACACACGATGATACCTGGCATAAGAAGTATCTGGAGGTGCTTAACTTCCTTTTGGAAAACAGAAGGAATCCTTCGCGACACGACGCTCAGGAGCGCGGGAAGTATCACAATTGGATAAAGTACAACAAGAAACTTCTGAACTCCGGCGGGCTGAAGCCTGAACGGGCAGAAAAGTTCCAAGAGCTGCTGAAGATGGTTGAGTTCTACAAAAGAGTCAACCAATGGGACTGACAGGCTCCTACTCCACTTCCTGCATCGACTTCAGCAAGCTGGCAACATCCTGCATGCTGGGAACGACGATATCTGCTCCGGCATCCTTCAGAAGATGGTCCTCCAGCGGACCGGTATTGGCGGCTATGGTGAAGATACCAGCCTTGTGTGCCGACTCGACACCCAGCGGCGCATTCTCCACGACAATGGCTTCCTCGGCCTTGACACCTGCCTTCTGCAACCCCATCAAGTACGGCTCGGGGTGCGGTTTGCCGTGCTTCACGTCAAAGCCCGTCACCATCAGTTCCTGACGGAAGAAGCTCGGGTAGTGTTCCTCAAGGCGCTGTAGCAAAGAGGCTTGCGCACTGCCCGTCACCAGGACAATCTTGCAGCCTCGTTCCTTAGCAGCCGTTAGCGCCTCGAATGCTCCGGGCATCGGTTTTGGTTCGGGGCGCGTGTTGAACACCTCTGACTTTGCAGCATAGATGCGTTCTATCTCTTCCTCCGTTGCATCGCGTCCCCAGTAACGTTGTGCCAGGATGTTGATGGTGCCGCTACCCGTCCTGCCCTCGTGCAGGTAGGCCTCGTAGGTTGTCATCTCCAGTCCGAACTGCGTCATGGCGTGCGACCACGCATAAGCATGGTTCGGCATACTGTCGAACAGCACGCCGTCCATATCAAACAGCACGGCACGTGCCGTTAATTCAAATTTATTAGATTCAAATTTCAAAATTATTCCTTTCTTCTATTGCGTTTGGTTGAACTAATGATGGAGCCAATTAGTTTCCGCAGCTCTTGGCAATCTGACATTATTGACTTATACTCATCTTCTTTTATAAACTGAGTGCGATGAAGCAATAGAATCCAATACTTCGTCTCATTTGCTTCCTTCAAGGATATCGTGAGTTTATGGATAAAATCATCTGCTGATTCTGCTGCTATTGCCTCGCTGGCATTAGCACCGATAGATGTTCCGCTTCGAAGAATCTGTTTGCACATCACAGTTTCATGACGTTCATCTCGAAGACATTTATATAGATTCACGATGCGAACAGAAAAGTCAAGAGCCTTCGCGAAAAGAGGATTCTCCTCCATATCGCGATACTCTTGACTATGTTCTTTCATCGGTTCCAACTAATTATGAATTTATAAATACTGAATTGAGCTCACGGCGCAGCCAATTTTGAATTTTGAATTTATAAATTTTGAATTCAGTTTCTTTCAGGAAAGCCTAGGGCGTAGCCTAATTTTGAATTTTGAATTTATAAATTTTGAATTGGAACCGAAGGTTCAAAGCCTTGCTTTGATAGCTTCAGTCTCCTTCTCGTAGCCGGGCTTGCCGAGCAGGGCAAACATGTTCTTCTTGTAAGCTTCCACGCCTGGCTGGTTGAAGGGGTTGACACCGAGGATGAGGCCGCTGACGCCGCATGCCTTCTCGAAGAAATAAATCAGCTGACCAATGTAGTACTCGTTCAGGCGAGGCACGATGAGGCGCATGTTGGGCACGCCGCCATCGACGTGAGCCAGCTGAGTGCCAAGCTCTGCCATCTTGTTCACCTCGTCCACACGCTTGCCAGCCAGGAAGTTCAGGCCGTCGAGGTTCTCCTCGTCGCTGGGGAAGAGCAGCTTGTGCTCCGTCTCTTCTACGCTGACGACGGTCTCGAAGATGCTACGTTCGCCTTCCTGAATCCACTGACCCATCGAATGGAGGTCAGTCGAGAAGTCGACGGCGGCCGTGAAGATGCCCTTGTGGTCCTTGCCCTCGCTCTCGCCGTAGAGCTGCTTCCACCATTCATTCATGTAGTGGAGCTTGGGCTGGAAGTTGACAAGTATCTCTATCTTCTTGCCGCTCTGATAGAGTGCGTTACGAACGGCTGCATACTGCAGGCAGATGTTCTGCTCGAAGGGAACGTCGGCAGCGACGGCCTTCTCCATGTCGGCAGCACCCTGCACAATCTTGGCAATGTCGAAACCTGCCACTGCGATGGGCAGCAGACCGACGGGAGTGAGCACGCTGAAGCGGCCGCCCACGTTGTCGGGGATGACGAAGGAGGTGTAGCCTTCCTTGTCGGCACAAGTGCGGGCAGCTCCCTTCTTGGCATCAGTGACAGCCACGATGACCTTGCGGGCCATCTCCTTGCCGCGCTGCTGTTCGCACTGCTTCTTGAGCAGACGGAAAGCCAGCGCCGTCTCGGTCGTGGTGCCGCTCTTGGAGATGTTGATGACGCCGAAGCGACGGTCCTTCAGATACTCTGTGAGCTCATAGAGATAGTCCTCGCCGATGTTGTTGCCGGCAAAGAGGATGTTGGGATTCTCGCCTTTGTTGGTGAGCCACTGGAAGCTGTTGCCCAGGGCTTCGATGACAGCGCGGGCACCGAGATAGGAGCCGCCGATGCCAGCCACGACAACGGTGTCGCAGTTCTCGCGAAGCGTCTGGACGCAAGCCTGGAGCTTCGTCATGAACTCAGCCGTGATGCTGCTGGGCAAGTGGAGCCAGCCAAGGAAATCATTACCTGCACAGGTGCCGGCCTCAAGAGCCTTCTGTGCCTCTTCTGCCTTCGGTGCGAAGGCTGCAATCTGCTCCGCACTCAGCAGAGCCTTTGAATAATCAAGTTTTAACATCTTCTTTATTTTCTATTTAACGATTTACTATTTACTGTTTATTTACGATTTAGCTTTTTCGCAATTTACGGCGCAGTAGCAAATTCTTCACTCATCATTGACGGTAAGGCTTTTTCGCGTGCAAAGGTACAACAATTCGTCGAGACTGCAAAATAAAGCATCGGAAAAGGTGAACAGGACGTGTATGTCTCGTTGTCGGAGGGTGTGTCAAAATTGGCACAT
>DGTM01000028.1 GCA_002394305.1 Prevotellaceae bacterium UBA4336 | reverse complement strand
ATTCTATAACTTCCGAAACTTAAATGAATGTTCTTATTTTGGCGTGCAAAGATATAAAATAATAATTAAATAAGGAAAGGAAACGCCGGAAAAGAATGCTTATTTGCCGATTCGCGAACGATATTCTCCTCCCGCACGTGCTATAAATTTTCGAGCTGCATGGCTCCGTCATTACCCCTGGCCTCTGCCAAAGTACCGTGAGCTGTTATTCATCAGGTAAGTCCAGCCTCAAAATAAAACAGGAAGGTGTGACAAAATGACACACCTTCCTGGGTATACTATCGTCAAATCAGCCTTGCTTCGTTAAGGTGAGGCGGTGGGTGATGCAGTCGGGAAGCTCTTCCTCGTAGTGCGTCACCATGATGAGTGTCTTACGGGGACGCTGGCAGAACAGACTGATAATCTGTCGGACGAGACTGCGATTGCGGTCGTCCAGGCCGTGCAGCGGCTCGTCGAGGATGAGGAGCTCGGGGTCCTTTACGAAGGCGCGGGCCAGCAGACAGAGCCGTTGCTCGCCACTGCTGAGACGGAGAAAGGATGTGTCGGCCACATGCTCTATGCCGAAGACACGCATCCAACCCAAGCACGCCCGACGCCCCTCCGGACGTGGACGGACATAGAGTCCAACGGAATCACTTAACCCACTGGCAACAACATCGATGGCTGGAATATCTTTAAGATAAGCTCGATGCATTTCGGGGCTAACGTAACCGATGTGTCGCTTTATCTCCCAGATGCTTTCGCCTGTGCCGCGACGCCGTCCGAAGAGCTCAATATCGCAAGCATAGGCTTGGGGATTGTCAGCACAGACCAGACTGAGCAACGTGCTCTTGCCCGAGCCGTTCTTGCCGCTCAGAGCCCAGCGCTCACCTTCGTGAACTGTCCAGTTGAGGGAGCGGAGAATGGTGTGGCTGCCGTAGCGGATGCTTACGTCGCGGAAGCGCAGTACCGCCTGCGTCTGAGTGCAGCGAAGAATTTTCTTTCCTTCAGTCCCTTCTGTAGAACCCTGCACCGGGGGCATAGCATCACTTGAAGCTGGCAAATCGGCAATCCAGCGTTTCACCTCTTCGGCAAGGACGGGGGCGGAAGCAGAGTCAGCATTGTATTTGAGCTGATAGTCTGCTCGTTCCATCTTTGGAAGCAAGCGCAGTCCCTCGATGGGCAAAACGTGGGTGATGAAGTCGGGAATGTCATCGCGCTTGCTCAGGACGAGGATGATGAGCAATCCTGCCTCGCGGGTCAAAGCCTGGAGTAACAGCCGGAAGTCGCGACGCGTGGGAGCATCCAAGCCGATGAACGGGTTGTCCAGGATGAGTACACGCGGATTGGCTCCCAAAGCTTTGGCAAGCTGAAACTTACGCAGTTCGCCGCTGCTCAGGGAGATGATGTACTTCGAGGCCAGTTCGTCGAGGCGGAACATGTCAGCAAGCATGCGGCGAAGCCTGTTACGGTTCTGCTGTTCCTGTTCGCGTTCGGCAGGCGGAAGGTCGGAGCCCGTCAGGCGGTCGGCATTTTCGTAGAAGTCCTGCAGGAGTGTGCCGGCGGTCGGCATATCGTCGGCAATGTCGTGCTGGTTCCAACGCTGCTGGTAGTAGTAGGTGCCGTCTTGCTCGCCGTACGAGTCACGGAAAGAGATGTACTTCAGATTCTCGCTCGTCAGACGTAATTTACTGGGTGAGAAGTCATAGTGCACCTCGTTTAGAAGTAATGGATAATGTCCCGTCAGGATTTCCACGAGGCGCGATTTACCAGCAGCATTGTCGCCAACAATGGCTATCTGCTCACCCATGTTTATCTGCAGGGTGACGGGTTCGGCCATTCGCCAAAGGGGATGTCGGGGCACGCCGTCGGTGATTTCAATAACAGCCCCATCCCCGCTCACTGTCTCTATCGTATTCATTTTTGTTCTTTCGTTTTCTTGTTTTTTGGGTACTCTCTTAAAGGGAGAGCGGAGAGAGGACTTACCTTTTCCTTATTCTTCTGCACGAAGTCAGCCCAGCCGCGATACTTGTGGTCGGTCTCGGGCTTGCCTTGTTGCAGGAAGTGGCAATAGGCTGCCCCCAGAGCGTCGGAAGCATCAAGGAACTTACCCATCTCTTCCTTGTCAACGTGGAGCATGCGTCGGAGCATATCGGCCACCTGCTCCTTGCTGGCATTGCCGTTGCCCGTGATAGCCATCTTTATCTTCGAGGGGGCATACTCCGTGATGGGCACCTGTCGCTGGATGGCTGCGGCGATGGCTACGCCTTGGGCCCGGCCGAGCTTGAGCATGCTCTGTATGTTCTTGCCGAAGAAGGGGGCCTCGATAGCCATGCAGTCGGGCAGATAGCCTTCGATGATGCTGCACACACGTTCGTAGATATGACCAAGCTTCAGATAGGGGTCAGGAAATTTGCGCAGGTCGATGACGCCCAGGGCGAGCATCGTCGCCTTCTTGCCCTCGACGCGCAGTACGCCATACCCCATGATGTTCGTTCCAGGGTCGATGCCCAGGATGATTTGCTCCGTCATTGTATCCGCTGGATATTACATTTCGCGTGCAAAAGTATGAAATAATTGTCAAAAACATGCCGTTAGTGTGAAAAAAAGCAATCAAAGGGCGTTCTTTTATAAAATATGTGCTACCTTTGCAAGTGAAATGTGATAAAGGACAACAGACTATGAAGAAAATCATCATCCTTGCCCTGGCTGCATGCTTCGGCGTGCAGATGCAGGCACAGACACAGAAACAGAAAGTCAACGTCAGCGAAGTAGAGGCTGTGGCTACCACGAAGGCCGAAAACTACGCAGAGATAACCTTCGACACCCTGCGCCACGACTTCGGCAAGTTTTCGAAGGACGAGCCCGTCGTGCATTGCTCATTCGCCTTCAAGAACACCGGCACGGCTCCCCTTATCATCCACCAGGCCTTTGCCAGCTGCGGATGCACCGTTCCCACTTACACAAAAGAGCCCATCAAGCCTGGAGAGAAGGGAAGCATCGACGTCACGTACAACGGCAAGGACAAGTTCCCCGGACACTTCCAGAAGAGCATCACGGTGCGTACAAATGCCGTGAACGAGGTGGTGCGGCTCACCATCGAAGGCATGATGGAATAGACCTATGTCTGCCCTCAGCAGAGCTCGGCGTGGAAGAGCCCTTTTGCTGCTCTTCTTTGTTGCCATTTCCACCTTTGCCGACGAGGCGTGGAATCCCCTGCCAGAGCAGGAAGCGGTCGTCGTGAGCGGAGCGGCACGCTTCACGGTACTCACCCCCAGGTTGATACGCATCCAGTATAGTACGACAAAGGCCTTCGAAGACCGTGCCACGTTTGCCGTCGTCAACCGGCGTCTACCCGTCCCCCACTTCACTTGTAGCGAGGAGGGCGGCTACCTCACCATTCAGACCGACTCGCTCACCCTGCGTTACAAGGTGGGCAGTAGAATCAACCGCCAGCACAAGAACAGCACGGTGCTGGGCATCACCTTCCGGATGAACGGGCGACAGATACTCTGGTACCCGGGCAAGGACGATGCCCTCAACCTGCTTGGCACACAGCGTACCCTGGACGGCAATATCGGCGACACACATCGTGTTTCACTGGAGAAAGGTCTGCTCTCGCGCGACGGCTGGGCCATCCTCGACGAATCGCCCTCTGCAGAACGTGGCGACGGCAGCCACAGTTTCCCCTTCGATAGCGAGGTGGACGGTATTCCCTGGGTCGGTAAGTCTGTCGACGCAAACGCCATCGACTGGTACTTCTTCGGCTACGGCCACCAGTACAAGGACGCCTTGGGCGACTACGTCCGCATTGCAGGTCGTCAGCCCCTGCCCCCCAAGTACATGTTCGGCTACTGGTACAGCAAGTACCAGGCTTACAAGCAGAGCGAGGTGCAGCAACTTCTGCGCGACATGGAGGACAAAGACGTGCCGCACGATGTGCTCATGATTGACTGCGACTGGCATCAGAACTCCTGGACGGGCTGGACGTGGAACAAGACGCTCTTCCCCAGTCCCGCCTCGCTGCTGAGCAGGATGCACACCCACAACACAAAGACGGCACTCAACTTGCATCCCGCTGACGGCATTGGCTCCAGCGATGACAACTTCGCTAAGATTCGTTCCGACATGGGTCTCGATGCCAGCGTCACCACCGTGCCGTGGCAACTGGAGGACTCCACCTTCTACCGCACCTTCTTCAAGAACATCATGCGCGTTCGCGAGAAGCAGGGCGTCGACTTCTGGTGGATCGACTGGCAGCAGGACCTCACCAGCAAATACATCAGCGGCCTGGGGCAGACGTTCTGGCTCAACCACGTCTTCTACAACGACATGCGTCTGAACCGCACGGACCGCCGTCCCGTCATCTTCCACCGCTGGGGCGGAATGGGCAGCCACCGCTACCCTATCGGCTTCTCGGGCGACACGTTTGCCACCTACGGCACCCTGCAGTTCGAGAGCTACGTCACGGCCACCGCCGCCAACGTCTGCTTCGGTTATTGGGGACACGACGGCGGCGGCTACCTGCAGCCCAACAACATCAGCACCGACCCCGAGCTGGTGCTCCGGTGGATGCAGTTCTGTGTCTTCCAACCCATCTTCCGCACACACGGCTCCAGCCAAAGCGGTTGCGAACGTCGCATCTGGAAGTTCTCCAACTTCGACTTGCAACGGGATGCCTTCCGCCTGCGTTACACGCTCGTACCTTATATTTATAGTGCAGCCCGGGAAGCCTACGACACGGGCGTCTCCATCTGCCGGCCGCTCTACTACGAATGGCCGGAGGAAAACCTTGCCTACTCCGTGGAGGACGAATACCTCTTCGGGGACGACATCCTCTGCTCGCCCATCTCTGTGCCATCGGATGCCGACGGTGCCAGCCAGCGCAAGACCTGGCTTCCCGACGGACTTTGGTACGACCTGTGCCGCGGACACATGCTTGCCGGAGGCCGCACCATCACCGACCGCTATGCCCTCTCCGAGATTCCCTGCTTCATTCGCATGGGCAGCATCATTCCCTGCAATCCATCGCTTCAGCACCTGAAGGCCGAACCATCGTCGCTTGTCCTGTGGGTCATTCCGGGAGCAGACGGCGAAGGCAGTCTCTACGAGGATCAGGGCGACAGCGAAGCCTACAAAGACGGCGCGTTCGCCACGACGCACTTCGCACAGACACACTCGGCTGAAGGTACCACGCTGACCATCGGCGCCCGCACCGGCAGCTTCGACGGAATGTTGCAGGAGCGTGCTTGGCAAGCAGTGTTCTTCAGCATGGAGAAGCCCGTCTGTGTCCGCATCGACGGGGAAGAGACAGACGACTGGACCTACGACGAGCAACTCCGACGGCTCACCGTCAACATCCCCACCCGACCTTGTTCCCAGCAGACCGTCGTCACCGTCAAGGAGGACGAGACAGCCCTGCAGGGCACACTTGCCGAGAGCCTCGACATGCACTACGAAGCCTCTGCCCAGCAGCTCCGCATCCGCAGCCGCAGGTCGGACTTCACCCTCACCGTCTGCGACACGCAGGGCAAGCAATGGATGCTGCTGCGTCATCCCGCCGACGAGAACTGCCACATCAGCCTTGCCTCGCTTCCAGCCGGACAATACATCTGCGCCTGCAAAGCTGGCAAGGAAACCCTCACACGCAAAATCCTGAAGCCATGAAGTTAATGAAGAAGATACGGCAGACTCATCGTAAAGCGCGATGGATGCTTCTGGCGATGCTTGTCTGGACATTGCTTGGCGGCCAACAGACGAAGGCCGAAGACCGTTACTGGGCAGTGGGAACCGCTGTTCCGGGCGGCATACAGGAACTGACGGCCTTCCCTGGCAACAAATTCAAGTACACAGGTCGCCTTATCGAGGGCGGAACCCTGCGCTTTCGCAACATGGAGGTGCCGAAAGGCATCACCCTGCGCTATCTCAAGCCCTCCTACGAGAACGCCTACGCCGTGACGGGAGCCCTTCCTTTTACGATGACGCGCGACTCATCTAACTGCGAATGGATTGTTCCCCTCACGGAGGACGTCTATCGCATCACCATCGACATGAGCGCCAAAACCCTCACGGGCGAGCTCTTCCGCCCGTGGAACGAACTATTTATTTTAGGCGGTGCAACCGAATGTGGATGGGTGACTTATACATTCCTGCCCTTCACCCGCAACGAGAACGAAGTCTGCACTTGGGAATGGACGGGCGAGCTGCGCGAACGTCCCGAGTTCGGCGAGCCGCGACGCTTCAAGTTCAACGGACAGAACGCCTGGGACCCTAAGGTGCTGCACCCCTTTACGCAAGATGAAGACATCCTGCAGAGCACGCAACTGCTCACCGGCGGCTCGGGCGACAACAAATGGAGCGTTCGCCAGGAAGGCATCTACCACATTCGTGTCGATGTCTTCCGCGAGACAGTCCAGGCTGAATATCTTGGTCCGGCTGCTACCCAGACAGAAGCCCCCACGGGCATCGAAGAGACTGTTTTCACTCCAACGACGGGAAATCAGGGACAGCTCAGCACTTCAGACACCTCCGCAGACGGCTTTATGTACGACCTTTCAGGCCGCAGGATAACGAACAACAAGCACCAAAAGGGTATCTTCATCACCGACGGCAAAAAGATTCTCAAACGGTAGAAACAGGAAGAGCACCCGCAGCGTTGCATCACAAAAAGACACGGGACACGAGGCTTGCAAGCCAGTAACGCAGGGAATAGCAACGGACGGGAAGCGGCAAGAAGCCCTCCCGACGAAGCTCGCGACTGCGGCGACGAAGCTCACGGAAGCTGTGTGTCAGTGTCCAGGTCTTTTGCATGTAGTCGACCGTCAACTGACGGATGCGACGTTCGAGCAAAGGATTCCCAAGACTCCGTAATGCACTGATGATAAAGCGGATGTCATCGAGCCGTTTCTGAATCTTTGCCGAAGACTTTGTGCTGGTGATGGTGCCCGCATGCTGGCGGTAGAAGTAGGCTTTCACTTTGATTTCGACAAGCATCTGTGCCCGTAGGATGAGCTGGGGCGTGAAGAGCTCGTCCTCGTGCAGCAGTCCTGGGTGGAAGCGCAGGTCGCCCAACACCTTCCGCCGGAACGCATAGCCCCAAGCCGCTGCACGAAGGTTACGGTGAAGGAGGAACAGCCTCCCCCCGCCCCTCCAAAGGATGGGGGGACAGTCCGTCCGACTCGCCGTTGCCGATTGTTTCGTCATCCAGAACATCACGACGTCGGCCTGCTCCCCTCTCAGCTGTTCAAGGACTGCTTCGTAAGCACCGGGGATGAGACAGTCGTCGGCATCGATGAACTGGATGTAACGCCCACGGCAGGCTTCAATGCCTGTGTTGCGCGCCACGGAGAGTCCCGCCTGCTCCTGACGGATGAGTCTCTCGCCCTGCAAAGGGAAGTCTGCAAGGGTCTTACCGTCGTCCACTATAATCACCTCGGCCTCACCTTCAGCGAGATGCAACGCGCGAACACTCTCCAGACAAGCCAACAAGAAAGCCTCCGGTTCGCTGTGATATGTAATGACAAAAGAGATGAGCGGCTCCATAGCAGGGACAAAGGTACAAAATAATTCATAATTCACAATTCATAATTCATAATTATTTCGTATCTTTGGGTGAAATCGCAAACCTTTTGTAAATAAAGTCAGTTCCAAGGATTGAGAAAAATTAGGGTTACGAACTGGCAACGGTTCTCATTTCCTCATTCTGCCGTGATTTGCTTATCAAAGAACTCCCGACTCAGAGCCACCAGCCTGTTTCAATGACTCATTGTCGGGGGCAAAGGTACATAGAATATGCGATATTACAAAACTTTTGAGGGATTTTTCGCCTTTTGTTCTTTCGTCTCATGTTTTTGT
>DGTM01000036.1:9467-24742 GCA_002394305.1 Prevotellaceae bacterium UBA4336 | reverse complement strand
CCTTGGCGTGCGCCGATGGTGAGGGTGATGGCGGATGAGGTGCGCCGCTGTGTGAAGGTGGTCATGGCCCAGGCGTCGCCCTTGTAGTCTTGGTTGTCGCCACTGTCCTCGTAGAGGCGGCCTGTGCCGTCGGCTCCGGGCACGACCTTGAGGATGATTTCGCCGGGGTCCTTGACGACGGTGCGCTGCACGGGGTAGAAGGGGATGATGCTGCCGGCGCGGTAGAAGACGGGGAACTCGTCGAGCGTGTAGACGCTGTAGAAGGTCTGGTCGCCCGGAGTGAGCTTGGAGCGCGTGACGTCCCACCACTCGGTGCCGCCCGGGAGCCACACCATGCGACCGCTGTAGCCGTTCTGCTGCGGGGTGTAGATGGGAGCGACGAGCATGTCATCGCCAAACATGTACTCATCCTCGTAGACGTAGGCATTGCCGTCCTCGGGATAATCATAGTAGAGGGGGCGGTTCATGCCGATGCCGGTGTCGTAAGTCTGGCGTGCTGCGGTATAGAGATATGGGAAGAGCTGGTAGCGCAGGCGGACGGCTTCGCGCAACTGGGTGAAGTTGCTGTACTTCCAGATGCGGCGTTCCAGCCGGCTGTCGTTCGTGGCGTGTGTACGGAAGATAGGTGTGTAGGCGCCGAACTGCAGCCAGCGCAGGAGGAGTTCAGGGTCGTTGTTGCCTCCCTGATGGCCGCCCAGGTCGTGTCCCCAATAGTCGTAGAGGACGTTGCTGGCATTGCTGGTGAAGAAGATTTCGTAGCCCAGAGTGGACCAGGCGGCGTTCGTGTCGCCCGAGAAGCAGATGGGATAGCGGTGCGAGCCGAGGCCTCCCCAGCGGTGGTAGATGACGGGGCGCAGGTCGGGGCGGTTCTTCTGCATGTCCTGGAAGAAGGTGTGGTTGCACCAGAAGGTCTCGCCCAGGGTCTCGGAGCCCTCGGCGGGCGTGTAGCCCTTCTCCTGTCCGTGCTTGCCGATGGTGAGTGCCTGTTGCCAGTCGAGCCACCAGAAGTCTACGCCCTCGGCCTCGTGCGGACGGATGATGTCCTTGAAGAAAGCTTGCATGAAGTCATAGTCCTCCACCTTCCAGAGGATGGTCTTTCCCGATGTGTCGCCCAGGTCGCTGGCCATCGCCTTGTAGTAGTCTTCGTGTGTGCCCACACCGTCGGAGGGATGGAGGTTGAGGGCTGTCTTGAGGCCGTGGCTGTGCATGTAGTTGATGAGCGTCCTGGGGCTGGGGATGCGACTGGTGTTCCAGCTCCACCCGGTCCATCCGCTCTTGTGCCAGTCCATGTCCATAATGAGCACGTCCATCGGGATGTCGTTGTTCTCTACGTCGCGGATAATCTGCAGGAACTCGGTCTGCGTGTAGGCCCAGTAGCGGCTGTACCAGTAGCCGAGGATGTACTTCGGGGGTAAGGGCACACGGCCACCCACCTTGATGAAGTCGCCCAGACACTCCTTGTAGGCGTGTCCGTAGCCGAGGAAGTACCAGTCGATGGCCGACTTGTCGACGGGGTTGGCCCACCAGGTGATGCCGTCGCCCTTGGGTTCGAGGGCGTAGGAGGAACTGCCGTCGCCGCGCAGGGTGCTGGGACTCTCGTCCACAATGCTCCATCCGGCCCGCGAGAGCAGACCCTTCTCCAGGTTCTTGCGCTTGTTGTCGCCCCAAGCTCCGTCCAGGGTGCGGTTGGTGCCGAGCAGGTTCATCGAGTCGTCCTTGCCAGGGTACCATGTGACGGTGCGTCCGTTCATCTGGAAGGTGACCATCAGATTGTTGGGCTTCTTGTCGGTAGCGGCGATGGTGCTGCCCACCTTGTAGCGGAGGGTGACGTCGTCGGTGCGGATGTAGAGGTAGCCGTCCGCCGTCGTCTCGGTGGTAAAGGCAGGCACAGGTAGCCGACGGTTGACGATGGCAAAGGTGGCACGGTCCTCGAACTGGGCCGTCCGGCTGTACTGTATGCGTATCATCCTGCTGGTGAGCACCGTGAAGCGGGCATTGCCCGAGGTGACGACAGCCGCAGGGTCGGCCACAGGGTCAAGAACGTCCTGGGCTCCGGCTGCCAAAGTTCTCAGCAGGAGTGCACACAGGAGAATACTTGTCACAAAACATCGGTTTCTCTTCATATCTACTTCTTTTTGCATGCAAAGGTACAAAAAGAAGAACGAAACACCAAATATATTTGATTAAAGTTTTGCCTCGGCCCACGGACAAAAACTTTTTCAGAGGCTTGGAAATATATTTCAGTGCCTTGGAAATATATTTTAGTGGCTTTGAAATATATTTCCGTGCCACTGAAAAAGTTTTATCCCCTGCGCTGCGGAAGAATATTAACAAAGGAGGTTACTTTGGCAAAAGACAAGTATGTACGATTCGACTGGGCTGCCAAGCGAATGCGGGCAAAAGGCTACGATGACGCCCTGATTGCAGAACTCCTGGACTTAGACCTGAATTATGTGAAAGGGAGTTAACCCCCTCACATACCCCGCTGGCATTAGGGAAAGAGAATTATTGCTGTTTTTCCGAGCTATCCTTGCAAATGTCAAAGGAAAGCTGTACCTTTGCACGGATTATATTATAATAAGGTACAGAAGAGTATGCTTTCATCCCTCATGCTAATGCTTCTGATGCTCTGGACGGGCACGGCACAGGCACAAACATCCCTGGAGGAAAACGGCCGGGACGTGACGAACCCCGTATGGCAGCGCGACTGGCCCGACCCGACCATCTGGCGGGGCGATGACGGGCGCTACCACTGCCTGGCGACCAACCCCAGGCGCTCCATCGTGAGCGACGACCTCTTCCACTGGGAGATGTCGAGCGTGTCGCCCATCGACGTCGGCTCGTGGGGCATGATGCAAGCCGTGGCCGAGCGCTTCTGGGCTCCAGACGTGGCAACCGTCGCAGGCAAGCGTAACCTCTACCTCACCCTCTACAACAGCGCCGAGGACAGCAAAATCGGCGTGCTGCAGGAGTTCGCCCCCGGACAGTTCAGCTACGTGGGCATCATCACGAGCAGCACAGAGACGGGCATCCACGACACCATCGACCCGGAAGTCGTCACAGACCCGAAGACGGGCAAGGTGTGGCTCTTCTTCGGCAGCGTGGGCGGCATACACCGCGTGGAACTGACGAAGGACGGACTCGCCTGCAAGCCGAAATCCAGATACGTACACGTGGCCGGACTGAAGGTGCAGCAGTGCCCCGACCGCTCGAAGGTCTTCGAAGGCTCCTACCTGCACCGGCACGGCAAATACTGGTACCTCTTCGTCAGTTCGGGCTTCTTCGGCGACCACACCTACCAGCTGAAGGTGGGCCGGGCAAAGAGCCTGACCGACGACTTCCTCGACCGCGACGGCAACCGCATGGCCGAAGGCTTCGCCACGCCTGTCCTGCACAGCGACAAGGGCGACCGCTTCTACGGTCCCGGCCACTGCGGCGAGATATTCAAGGCCAAGGACGGCAAGGAATACATCTTCTATCATTGCCACGTCGAGGGCAGCCGCCGTCCCGGCAGCCGGCCGCTCTTCATCGCCCCCATCAAATGGGACAAGGAGGGCTGGCCCTACGTGGAAGGGGGCAAGCCATGTGAAAGGTTAAAAGGTTGAAAGGTTAAAAAGTTAAAAGGTTAAAAAGCCTGTCCCTCTCCCGCAGGGGAGGGTGTGTAAATAGCCAAATTACTAAATAGTACATAAATCGTAAATAGTAAATCGTTAAATAGTAAATCATCATGACTCTAATCAAATCCATCTCGGGCATCCGAGGCACCATCGGAGGACGGGCAGGCGATACGCTCAACCCCCTCGACATCGTAAAGTTCACATCAGCCTACGCCACCCTCATCCGGCGCACCACGACGGTGGGGAGCAACAAAATCGTTGTCGGCAGGGACGCCCGCATCTCCGGCCCCATGGTAAAGAACGTGGTCTGCGGCACACTCATGGGCATGGGCTTCGACGTGGTCAACATCGGCCTCGCCACAACGCCTACCACCGAAATAGCCGTCACCATGGAAGGAGCCTGCGGCGGCATCATCATCACCGCCAGCCATAACCCCCGCATGTGGAACGCCCTGAAGCTGCTCAACTCCCGCGGCGAGTTCCTCAACAAGGAAGAGGGCAACGAGGTGCTCCGCATCGCCGAGGCCGAAGACTTCGAGTACGCCGACGTCGACCACCTGGGCTCCTATCGCGAGGACAACACCTACGACCAGAAGCACATCGACCTCGTGCTCGGCCTCGACCTCGTCGACGTCGAAGCCATCCGCAAGGCCAACTTCCGCGTCGCCTTCGACAGCGTCAACAGCGTGGGCGGCATCATCCTGCCCAAGCTCTTGGAACAGCTCGGCGTGAAGACCGTCACCGGACTCTTCACCGAACCGACCGGCGACTTCCAGCACAACCCCGAACCCCTGGAGAAGAACCTTGCCGACATCAAGGCACTGATGCAAAAGAGGCAGCACGACATCGCTTTCGTCGTCGACCCCGACGTTGACCGCCTCGCCCTCTTCTGCGAGGACGGCACGATGTACGGCGAGGAATACACACTTGTCACCGTGGCCGACTACATCCTGCAGCACACACCGGGCAACACCGTCAGCAACCTCTCCTCGACCCGTGCCCTGCGCGACGTCACACGCAAGTACGGATGCGAGTACAACGCAGCAGCCGTGGGCGAAGTGAACGTCGTGACGAAGATGAAGGAGACCGGGGCCGTCATCGGCGGCGAAGGCAACGGCGGCGTCATCTACCCCGCAGCCCACTACGGCCGCGACGCCCTGGTAGGCATCGCACTCATCCTCACCTACCTCGCCAAGAAGGGCATGACCGCCAGCCAGCTGCGTGCCACCTACCCCCCCTACTTCATCGCCAAGAACCGCATCGACCTCACGCCCGGGACAGACGTCGACGCCATCCTCAAGAAGGTGAAGGAGATGTACGCCAACGAAGAGGTGAACGACATCGACGGCGTGAAGATAGACTTCCCCGACAAGTGGGTGCACCTGCGCAAGTCGAACACCGAGCCCATCATCCGCGTCTACAGCGAAGCCAGCACAATGGAGGCTGCCGACGCCATTGGCAAGGAGATAATGGACGTAGTATATAAAGAGGTTAGAGGTTAGGACTTAGGGGTTAGAGGTTAGGGGTTAGAGAATACCTTTGGCTCCGAAGCCAGCATCCCAAACAATCCTCTAACCACTAACCTCTAACCACTAACCACTAACCACCAACCACTAACCACTAACCCCCAACCACTAACCACTACCCCCCAACCTCTAACCACCAACCACTAACCTCTAACCACTAACCTCTAACCACCATGTTAACACAAATCATCAACGCCAAGATCCTCACTCCGCAGGGATGGCTCAAGAACGGCAGCATCATCCTGCGCGACACCAAGATACTGGAAGTGACAAACTGCGACCTGGCCGTCATCGGAGCAGACCTCATCGACGCCAAAGGCATGTACGTAGTGCCTGGCTTCATCGACATGCACGTGCACGGCGGCGGCGGCCGCGACTTCCAGGAAGGCACACCCGAGGCATTCCGCACGGCTATTGCCGCCCATGCCAAGCACGGCACGACCAGCATCTTCCCCACCCTCTCGAGCAGCACCGTGCCCATGATAGAGAAAGCCGTACACACCTGCTCCAAGCTGATGCAGGAAAAGGACTCGTCCATCCTCGGCCTGCACCTCGAAGGGCACTACCTCAGTCCCACCAAGGCCGGGGCTCAACAGCCCGGATGGATAAAGAACCCCGACCCCAACGAGTACATCCCCATCGTGGAACACTCGGACTGCCTGACACGCTGGGATGCCGCTCCCGAGCTCCCCGGCGCCCTGCAGTTCGGCCGCTACTGCGCAGAGAAGGGCATCCTGCCCAGCATAGCACACACCAACGCAGAGTACGACGACGTGAAGGCCGCCTTCGAAGCCGGCTTCACCCACGTCACGCACTTCTACAACGCCATGCCAGGCTTCCACAACAAGATGGGCTACAAGTACGAAGGCACGGTGGAGAGCGTCTACCTCATCGACGACATGACCATCGAATGCATCGCCGACGGCATACACGTCCCGCCCACCATCCTGCGCATGGCCTACAAGATCAAGGGCGTGGAACGCATGGCCCTCATCACCGACGCGCTGGCCGTGGCCGCAGCAGGCCCCGACGCCAAGGCCTTCGACGACCGCGTCATCATCGAGGACGGCGTCTGCAAGCTCGCCGACCGCTCGGCCCTGGCAGGCTCCATCGCCACGACCGACCGCCTGGTCCGCACCATGGTGCAGCAGGCCGAAGTGCCCCTGGAGGATGCCGTGCGCATGGCAAGCGAGACGCCGGCACACATCATGGGCGTCTTCGGCAGGAAGGGCGCACTGGCACGCGGCAAGGATGCCGACGTCCTCATCCTCGACGATAAGCTCACCGTACGCTGCGTATGGCAGATGGGCAAGATAATCGAAAACACACTGTTCTGAATACCCTGAATAGTCAGATTACTCCGAACACACCGAAAACTCAGAAAACTCCGAAAGCAATTGAATCCTATCCGACGGCTGTGGCAGAAGGCCCTGAGCAACGAAGCGCTGCGAGAAAGGCTGCGCATCATCATCTTCCAGAGCGATACGCCTCTGGGGAAGGCCTTTGACGTGGCGCTGCTCTGGTGCATCGTGGCAAGCATTCTGCTCGTGATAGTGGAGAGCATGCCCGGGCTGCCCCTGCTGCCGAAAAGGATTCTCACCGTGCTGGAGTACGCCTTCACCTTCTTCTTTACGCTGGAGTACCTTTGCCGGCTCTACTGCTCCGACAAGCCGCGACAGTATGCCCTAAGCTTCTTTGGCATCATCGACCTGCTGAGCACGCTGCCGCTCTACATCGGATGGATATTCGGCCCGATGCGCTACCTCATGGTCATACGCACCTTCCGCCTCATCCGCGTGTTCCGCGTCTTCAAGCTCTTCAGCTTCCTGCAGGAGGGCGACCTGCTGATGCGCTCCCTGGTGCTGAGTGCCCCGAAGATTGGCGTGTTCTTCCTCTTCATGGTCATCATGGTCATCAGCATGGGCACCATCATGTACATGGTGGAGGGCAGCATACCCGGCACACCTTTCAGCGACATCCCGACCAGCATCTACTGGGCCACGGTGACGATGACCACGGTGGGATACGGCGACATAGCGCCCGCCACGCTCCTGGGACGTGTACTCAGCGCCGTGCTCATGCTCATGGGCTACACCATCATGGCCGTCCCCACGGGTATCGTCAGTGCACAGATGGTGCACGACCACAAGCCGCGACGCAAAGGGCGCTTCTGCCCAGAATGTGGCTCGCCGCTTCCCCTTGATGCGTACTACTGTCCCTTCTGCGGCACGAAACAGCCCACCCCATCCCCTTTTGAGGGAGAAGAGGCAGGCGAGCGGGAGACAAAGCGGCCTTCGCAACAGAAGGAAACGGGGAAGGCCATGCTGCTGGCACTGCTGCTGTGCCTCCCCCTGAACGGCCTTGCCGAGGATGCCTTGCTGACAGGCACGGTGATTGGCACACAACTGAGTGTGGACTACTCCACCGGACAGGCCAGCACGACGGTCAACACCGCTGCCAATGCCTTCGACGGCGACCTCTCCACCTGCTTCGCTTCCTACGAACGCAGCAGGACATGGGTGGGCCTCGACCTGGGAGAGCCGCACGTCATCACCCGTCTGGGCTGGTCGCCTCGCAACGACGGCCTCGGGCCGCGGCGCATGCTGCTGGCTATCTTCGAGGGAGCCAACAGTCCGGACTTCCTCGATGCCGTACCTCTTTATATTATAGACCGGGAGAGCACCATCGGGGAGATGAGCTATGCCGACGTCAACGTCTCGCGCGGCTTCCGCTACGTCCGGTACATCGGCCCGTCCGACGCACGGTGCAACGTAGCGGAAATAGCGTTCTATGGTCATGCAGGCAAAGGCGACGACACACGTTTCTACCAGCTCACCAACCTGCCAACCGTCTCGTTCCACACCGCCGCCGGCGTAGAGCCTTACGACAAAGTGAACGAGATAGCCTCGCACTTCACCATCATCTACCAGGGCGGCACGATGATACAGGAAGAGACCGGCACGTCGCGCCTGCGCGGCAATGCCTCGATGGTTCACCCCAAGAAGCCCTACCGCATCAAGTTCGACGAATCGCGCCGCATCTTCAAGAACTCCGACATGCGCTCGCCGGCCAAAGCCAAAAAGTGGACGCTCATCAACAACTACGACGACAAGACCCTGATGCGCAACCTCGTGGCCTTCGAGATAGCACGTCGCATGGGCATGAGCTACGTGCCGTGGAGCAAGCCGGTGGACGTCATCGTCAACGGCGAATACCGCGGCTGCTACCAGCTCACCGACCAGCTGACAGTCGACAGGAACCGCGTCGACATCACGGAGATGACGCCGACGGACACGGAAGGCGAGTTCCTGACCGGCGGCTACCTGCTCGAGCTGGACGGATACGCCGAGCGGGAAGCATCGTGGTTCAGAAGCCTGGCAGGCAACCCCATCACCATCAAGAGTCCCGGCGACGACGACATCACGACTGAACAGGCCGTGTACATCCGTGACGAGTTCAACAAGATGGAGGCCAAGATACTTGCGTCGAACTTTGCCGACCCCGTGCTGGGCTTCCGTTCGCGCCTCGACGAAAGGAGCCTCCTGCAGTACTTCCTCTCGGAAGAGCTCGCAGGCAACCCCGACGCCTTCTGGAGCTGCTACATCACAAAGGACCGCGGCAGCGACCTGTTCCGCCTCGGGCCTGTCTGGGACTTCGACAATGCCTTCGACAACGACTACCGCAACTTCCCGACAAACGACCTGGGCGAGTTCCTTTCCCTGGCACGCGGCGGCGCCGGCAACTCACGCGCTTTGCTCAAGCGGATGTTCTCCGACCCTGTGCTCTGCGACTCGATGGCCGCCATGTGGAACACCGTCCGCGAACGAGGCAACATCACGGCCGAGAGCCTCACGGCATACATCGACTCGACGGCCTCGGAGCTGATGCAGTCGCAACGCCTCAACTTCATGCGATGGCCCATACTCGGCCAGAAGATACAGGTCAATCCCCGTGCCGGCGGCTCGTACGAAGTGGAAGTGGGATGGATGAAGGAATACGTGGAGAACCGCATCCCGTGGCTCGACAAGTACATTAACAACAGGGAGGACGACGGCAAAGATGAAGTCATCGAAATCGCCACGGCCGACGAGCTGGCCGACTTTGCCGCCCGCGTCAACACGGGAAGCCTCTCGCTCAGCGCCAGGCTGACAGCCGATATCGACTTCACGGCCTACCCAAGCACCATGATAGGCACAGGCAGCAACTACAGGGGCGAGTTCGACGGCGGCGGACATTCCGTGAAGCTGGCCTTGCGACGCACCGCCGAACATGCCGGACTGTTCTGCTTCCTCTCGGGCTACGTCCACGACCTCACCACAGAGGGCACCATCACGACCTCCTCCAAGTACGCCGGAGGCATTGCCGCCCAAACGGAGAATGCCACAATAGAGCGTTGCCAAAGCCGTGTGAACATCACAAGCTCCGTCAGCGGCGACGGCACGCATGGCGGCATAGTCGGTATCTCGAATGCCGGCACAGTCGTTCGCAACTGCCTCGTGAGCGGCTCCATCACCGGAAGCCAGACGAGCTGCTGTGCAGGCGTCTCGGGATGGGCCAGCGGCACGACCAACATCTCCGGCTGCCTCATTACGAGCCGGTTCGACGTCAGCACCAGCGGCAGCGACCTGCTTTCGCGCAACAGCCAGAATGTCTCCTCCACCCACAACTACTTCCAGGGCAGCTGGGGCGCCGCCAATGCCTGTGGCGACGTGACCCCTCTGACGGACGACCAAGTGACCTACGGCGAGGCCTGCTTCCTGCTCGAGGGCAAACAGCCGGGCAGCACGACATGGCGGCAGACGCTCGGCATGGACACCACGCCCGTGCCGGATACGAGCCACAACATCGTCTACAGCTTCGCACGCCTGCACTGCGACGGCACGCCCTACTCCACCCTGGGCAGCTTCACCAACAACGCTTCGCTCAACAACCAAGACCAGCACGACTTCCAGAACGGCATCTGCCAGGCCTGCGGCTACTTCGATGCCAAGAGCCTGCCACGCGACAATCACGGATACTACTTGATTGGCTCGCCCCAAATGCTCAACATGTTTGCCAGGATGGTTGACGGCGAAGTTCTCTCCACCAACGGGAATGGGGAGGCTCTCTGCGCCGTGCTGACGGAGGACATTGACTTCACAGGCTATCCCTCAACGATGATAGGAGACAACAAGACCTTCGACGGCACCTTCGACGGAGCAGGGCACACCATCACCATCGCACTCAACCGCAACGCCGACTATGCCGGACTGTTCGGACACCTGTCGGGCACAGTGCAGGACCTCACCCTGCGCGGCACCATCACGAGCAGCCGGAAGTTCGCAGGCATGGTTGCCGAGATGCGGGGCGGCACACTGCTGCGCTGCCAGAGCTACATCGACATCCACGCCACCATAGCGGGCGACGGGACACACGGCGGCCTGGCCGGCCTCATCAGCGAAGGTCCGAACTTCGCCGAACTGCAGGACTGCATCTTTGCCGGCAGCATCAACGGCGACGGCGTGAACAGCTGCGGAGGCCTCGTGGGCTGGGCCTCCACGTTAGGCATCATCTCGAACTGCCTTATGGCGGGCGACATCCGCATCAGCCCGGAAGGCGGCGACGTCATCTGCCGCAACAATGGCAACATCATCCTCTCCGACACATACTACCTGACAGGCTGGAACGCCGACGCACCCCCGACAGCCGTCAGCACCGACGCCACCGACATGCGCAGCGGAGCCCTCTGCCTCCAGCTCAACGCCGGCAGGGAGAAGGAGAAGCAGGCCTGGTTCCAGACACTGGCCGAGGACGCCCATCCCGTGCCCGACAACACGCATCTGCCCGTCTGGCGCTACGGGAATGCCTACGTCAACGAAGACCCCGACGGCATCCGGGCAATAGAGAACAATCCACACATTATTAATAATAAGGACGCCGTCTTCGACCTCAGCGGTCGCCGACAAACAGCAAACGGCAAACTCAGACAAGGCTTATACATCAAGGACGGCAAGAAAATCATCGTATCGCACTGACATAATCACCCGACATTCCACAGAGAGGGAATTGAATTGTCAAGATAACTCAACGAACCATGCAAGAGGTTATTTCCAACAGAGTAAACACATTGCGGCAATACCTGCGCCGTAACGGGCTCGCAGCCTTCATCTTCCCAAGTACAGACCCGCACCAAGGCGAGTACGTCCCCGAGCACTGGCAGACGCGCCGGTGGATTTCGGGCTTCGACGGAAGCGCAGGCACAGCCGTCGTCACCCTGCAGGATGCGGCGCTCTGGACCGACAGCCGCTACTTCATCGCAGCCGAAGAACAGCTCCAGGGCACACCCTTCCGCCTGATGAGGGAAGGACAGCCCGAGACACCCAGCATCTGCGAGTGGCTCGTTCAGACAATTCATAATTCACAATTCATAATTCATAATGAGTCGGGCAAAGCAATGGCCAATCCTCAATCCTCAATGGTCAATGAAAAGACGGTCGGCATCGACGGCAGTCTCTACACTTCGGAAGACATTGAGGAACTGAGGACAGAGCTCGGCAAGGCAGGCATAGGGCTTCGCACAGACCTCGACCCCGCCGAAGAGCTCTGGACAGACCGGCCGCCCATCCCCAAGAACAAGGTGGAGATTCAGCCTTTGGAATTTGCCGGCGAGACGGCCCAAAGCAAGATAGAGCGTGTACGGCAAGCCCTCAGGGAGCAGAAAGCCGACTGCATCTTCATTTCCCAGCTCGACAACATCGCCTGGCTGCTCAACCTCAGAGGCTCCGACGTACATTGCAACCCCGTGTTCGTCAGCTACCTGCTCCTCACGCCCAACGACGTGACACTCTTCATCGACAGTGACAAGCTCGACGAAAGCGTAAACGCCTACCTCCAAAGCATCGGCGTGAAAGTAAAGCCGTACAGACCAATATCGAAAACCTCCGGACCCTCTCCCAACCTCTCCCTTGTAGGGAGAGGGGTGGATACCATTTCTGCTGCAGAACTATCTGCTCCTCTCCCTACAAGGGAGAGGTTGGGAGAGGGTCCGGAGGGTCTGGTCTCTTCCATGAAATCCATCAAGAACGCCGCCGAGATAACAGGCTTCCGCAGGGCAATGGTGCGCGACGGCGTGGCGATGGTCCGTTTCCTGCGCTGGCTGAAGCCTGCCGTCGAGGCAGGAGGCGAGACGGAGATCAGCATCGACCGCAAGCTGACGGCTCTCAGGGCAGAGCAGGCTCTGTACCGAGGCCTCTCGTTCGACACGATTGCCGCCTACGGCCCGCACGGAGCCATCGTACACTACGAGGCCACACCCGAGACGGACGTCAGGCTTGAACCCCGCGGCCTGCTCCTGCTCGACAGCGGCGCTCAGTACCAGGACGGCACCACCGACATCACCCGAACCATCGCGCTCGGCCCTCTGACAGACGAGGAACGCCTCGACTACACACTCGTCCTCAAGGGGCACATCCGTCTGGCCCTCACCCGCTTCCCCGACGGCATCAGCGGCACACAGATTGACGCCCTGGCACGCTACTTCATGTGGCAGCACGGCATCAACTACGGACACGGCACCGGACACGGCGTCGGCTCCTACCTCTGCGTCCATGAGGGACCGCATCAGATACGCCACACATGGAAGCCCGCACCACTCCACGCCGGCATGACCGTCACCAACGAACCCGGCATCTACCGCGCCGGCAAGCACGGCGTGCGCATCGAGAACACCATGCTCATCGTCCCCGACGGCGAGACGGAGTTCGGCCGCTTCCTCCGCCTCGAACCCCTCACCCTCTGCCCCATCGACCTCACACCCGTCCTTTGGGACATGATGACACCCGAAGAGATGGACTACATCAACAAATACCACAAGAGAGTCTACGACGAGCTCTCCCCCTATCTGACGGAAGAGGAGAAAAAGACCATCCCTGTAAATGAAGAATGATGAATGAAGAATGAAGCTCCGCGACTGCAATCGCGCCATGGTGTCAGAGCATCCATGAATTTGTTACCGCTCTGTAAATAGCCAAATAATAAAATCGTAAATAAATTGTAAATTGTAAATTGTCAAATAGTAAATAATCTCGATGGCAACAATCAAGACACTGGGGGGGATGCCCGCCCCCCGCTTCGGCAAGCACTGCTACTTCAGCGAAGGCGCAGTGATAGTGGGCGACGTAGAGATGGGCGACGACTGCACCGTCTGGTTCAACGCCGTCATCCGCGGCGACGTGCACTTCGTCAAGATAGGCAACCGCACGAACGTGCAGGACAACTCCTGCATCCACACCCTCAACGGCAAGGCACCCTGCATCCTGGGCGATGACGTGACCATCGGCCACAGCGTCACGTTGCACGGATGCGAAGTACGCGACGGCGCACTCGTCGGCATGGGCGCCACGGTGCTCGACCACGCCGTGGTGGGCCGCGGAGCCATCGTTGCTGCCGGAGCACTCGTCCTCTCGAACACAGTCATTGGCGACGGCGAACTCTGGGGCGGCGTGCCTGCAAAGTTCATCAAGAAGGTGGACCCCGAACAGGCACAGGCCCTGAACAAGACCTACGCCCGCCACTACATCGAGTACAGCGACTGGTTCCGCCAGGCCGACAGCGACCCGAGGAACACACAGACCGTGACAACCAGCGAAGACTACACACCAAAACCCTAAACACTAAACTCTGAACAATGAACTCCAAACTCTTCCCGATGGCACTGCTGTGCCTTTGCCTCTGTGCTTGCAGCACGAAGAAAGAGGCCGAGACGACGACAAGCATCGTGACAAATCCCATTCCGCTCAAACTGGGCGACCCCTTCCTGCTGCATGCCAGCGACGGGCGCTACTACATGTACGGCACATCGCTGGCCGACGGCTTCGAAGCCTTTGTCAGCGACGACCTCGTAGAGTGGGACTCCTGCGGACAGGTGTATCACGGCGGCGACTCCACCCAATGGAACCTGGACTGCTTCTGGGCTCCGGAGGTCTACGAACGTGGCGGCAAGTACTACCTCTTCTACAGCTCCAACTATCGCGAGAACCCGACCTGCGAGGGCGAGAACTTCAAGATAGGCGTTGCCGTCAGCGACTCGCCGGCAGGTCCCTTCACCGACCTCTACAACCGTCCCATCTTCAATCCCGAATACCCCATCATCGATGCCAACGTCTTCTTCGACGACGAACAGGGCAAGTGCTACCTCTACTTCAGCCGTTGCTGCTACAAGCACAGCGTGGAGAGCGAGATAGCCGACAGCCTGCGCCAGGCCGGCAGCTTCCAGGAGATAGAGGAGAGTTGGGTGTACGGCGTTGAGCTGAAGCCCGACTTCAGCGGCGTCATCGGCGAGCCTGTGCTCCTGCTCTGCCCGCCCACCAAGCTTGCCGACCGACAGAGCGAATGGGAGAGCCGCAGCGCCACGCACGGCGAAGTGAACCGCCGCTGGACGGAGGGCAGCTATCTCTTCCGCCAGGGCGACACATATTATATAATGTATAGCGCAAACCACTACGGCGGACAGTACTACGCCGTGGGCTACGCGACGGCAACAAATCCCCTGGGCCCCTTCACCAAGGCCGACAATAACCCCGTGCTGCAGGAGAACGTCAGCCGCGGCGGCACAGTGATGGGCACAGGCCACAACATGGTGCTCACCATGCCCGACGGCCAGCGCTACTGCGTCTATCACGGCCGCATGAAGGACAATCCCGACGAACGCGTTGTCCTCATCGACAAGCTTAACATCGACGAGAAAGGCGTTCTGACCGTCGACGGGCCAACCACCGAGCCGCAGGAGATAGTCCGTTAGACAACGAAAAACAATAACGACAAACACATTAAATGAAGAAGAAAGAAACAAAGACAGAAACTGTAGCCACCGAAGAAACGCTGAAGACCAAGCGTGTGGCACGGACTCGCAAGAAAGCAGAGGCAAAGCCCGCCGAAGAGTCCAAGGAAGTGACCACCGCTCCGGCAGAAGCTCCGGCGGAGAAAACAGAAGAGAAACCGGCAGAGAAACCTGCCAAGAAACGCACGACAAGAAAGAAAAAGACAGTAGAAGAACCGGCCGATACGCCTGCAAGCCAGGAGAAGCCGGTTGCTGCGGAAGCGCCCGAAAAGCAGGACAAGCAGGAAGCTCCCGAGCCAAAGGCCGAACCAAAGA
>DGTM01000036.1:0-9384 GCA_002394305.1 Prevotellaceae bacterium UBA4336 | reverse complement strand
CAAAGGCCGAACCAAAGAAGGCTGAACCGAAACCCGAACCAAAGCCTGAACCGAAGCCTGAACCGAAGAAGCCCGAACCAAAACCCGAGCCTCAGAAACCTGCACCGAAGCCTGAGCCGAAGCCTGAGCCTCAGAAGCCTGCACCGAAGCCTGTGACGATTCCTCCGATGCAGAACATCCAGGTGCATGACTTCTGCGACCTCGCGAGTCAGACCGGCAAACTGCCCCTCCTGAACGACCAGCAGATACAGATGCTCACATGGGAGGAAGCCCAGCGCCGCAGCGAGATGCTGGAACGCATACTGCGCACGGTGCTCGACTACGACGTGGTCCTCTCCGACACGAACATCTGGCTGGAGCTCCTCGTGGGCCACAGCTCGAGCCACAGCGACCCGCGCGTCAACGCCCGACTGCAGTTCGAGCGTCAGCTGGAGAGCCTCAGCAAGATGATGAAACGCATCGGCGGACGCTTCATGGTGATGAGCGAGACGTACGAGGAAATCGACCGCTTCGCCACCGCACAGGAGCCCGTCAACTACAAGGATGCCGACTGGAGCGACGAGGCTCTCTGCCGCAACGTGGCCGCACGACTGGCAAAGCGACTCATGCTCGCACAGCAGAAAGAAAACCGCCTGCGCATAGAGGGCATCGGCAGCGAGAGCCATCACGAGTCCTTCGCCGACCCTGCCATCATCCGCCGCACCGTAGAGTTCTTCGCCACTGGCAAGAAGGTGCTGCTGCTCACCAACGACACCTCCGTGGGCATACGCTCCCTGGGCATGTGCGATGACCTGCAGCGCGTAGGCAACATCGACGACCAGACCTGGCGCACCATCTACGAACCACAGCGCCCCATGGTGCTCACCATGGACGACCTCAAGCTGCTCGACAACTACATGCGCCAGTACTACTACCTCTGCACGGCAGCCGGACGCACATGGATGCAGGATGCTGTCCGCCGCGAGGCCGTCGTCCTCGAGAAGCCGCTGGAGCTTTGGCTCGATGGCTTCCGCCCGGGCAACCGCAAGGAACGCCGAGGCGACCGCAAGGAGCAGGAACGCGCCGAGCAGGAACGCAAGGAACAGGAACGCGCCGAACAGCAAAGACGCGAGCAAGAGCGACGCGAACAGCAACGCCGGGCCGACAAGGAACGCGCCGAGCGCGAACGCGAAGCACGACGCAAGGCCGAACAGGAGGCCGCCGAGCAGAACGCTGCCGAACAGAAGGCTGAGCTGAAGGCTGAACAGAAGGCAGAGCAGGAAGCCGCACCCGAGGCTGCTGCACCCGATGCCGCCGAGAAGTCTGCACCTGCAGAAGGAGGCACACAGACCGCCGCTCCCGACGAGAAGAAGTCCCGCTCGCGCCGGGGAGGACGTGGCCGCCGAGGCAAAAAGGCCAACGCCGAAAGCGCCTAAGGCAGCAAAGAAGAACGTACAGGAAATACAATGGACAAAGAAGCCTTCGAAAAGCACAAGCCCTTCGCAGGCGAGAAGAAGCCCTCGATGCTGCGGCGACGCGTAGGGCACGACTACCAGTCTCGCCGCATCTATCTCATCACGATGACGGTGAAGGGTCGGCGTCCGCTGCTGGGGACCCTCGTCGGTGATGCCGGTGCACCCGATGACAGCCCCGAGGCTCCCAGGGTGGAACCCTCGCCCTTAGGCTTGGAGGTACAGCGATGCTGGTTCTCCATCCATGAGTACTACCCGGAGGTGGAGGTGCTCTCCCTCCAGCTGATGCCCGACCACCTGCACGGCATCCTCTTCGTCACCAAACACATGGAGCAGCACATGAGCATAGCCATCAAGGGCTTCAAAGCTGGCTGCAACAAGGCCTACCGCCTGTCTGGCTTTGCTGCAACAGTGTTGCAGCATAGGGGGACTGGGGGGAAGGACGACCGCAGCCACGGCCTTCTGTGGTCGCGGGGCTTCAACGACCATATCCTTGAGGGTGCAGGCGAGCTGGAACGCTGGTTCCAGTACCTGCACGACAACCCCCGCCGTCTTGCCATCCGCCGTGGTCATCCTGAGTTTTTCCGTGTTGCCTTTGGCATCACCATAGACACTCAGAGCTATGCCGCCATCGGCAACCGCTTCCTGTTGCAGCACCCTGAGAAGGTGCAGGTGCAATGCTCCCGGCGCCTGTCAGACGAAGAGGTGGCAGCGACGGTAGAGCAAATGCTTGACAGGGCACGGCGTGGAGCGGTGCTCGTCTCGCCAGCCATCTCCAAGGGCGAACAGGCAGTGATGCGGGCAGCACTCGATGCCCGGCTGCCCATCATCTTTCTCACCCCTTGGGGCTTCAACGCTTTCTCCAAACCAGGGCATCAGTATTTCGAGGCCTGTGCCGAAGGACGCTTTCTCATCCTTGCGCCCTGGCCGCATGAGAACCAGCGCATACCCCTCACCCGCAACATGTGCCTGGCACTGAACGCCATGACCGCTGCTATCTGTCAGGGGTAGCCCCCGCGTGTTCTTTGCTGCAACAGTGTTGCAGCATAGGGGGGACACTGGCTTTCCTTTCGGCGCACAGTTTTCCTCTGAGCGTTTTTTGTGCTTGTTGCCTACCTTCGCGGTCAGTTTAATTGGGACAGCACGCCGCGTAGGACAACACAGCGTGCCGCGTAGGACAACACAGCGTGCTGTGTCAGCCTACGCGGCACGCGGTATATAGAAAGGCTGCTTTTGCCTCCGTTTAGTCGCGACCGAAGATGTCGCGGGTATAGACCTTGTCGCGGACATCGTCGAGGCAGGCTTCGTAGCGGTTGGCAACGATGGCTTGCGACTGACGCTTGAAGGCTTCGAGGTCGTTCACCACGCGCGAGCCGAAGAAGCTCTCGCCGTCCTGCAGCGTGGGCTCGTAGATGATGACCTCCGCGCCCTTGGCCTTGATGCGCTTCATGATGCCCTGGATGGCCGACTGGCGGAAGTTGTCGCTGCCAGACTTCATGGTCAGGCGGAACACGCCGATGACGCAGTGCTGCTCGCTCTGGCTGTTCCACTCGGCATTCTCGCTGTAGTAGCCTGCCATGCGGAGCACGGCGTCGGCGATGTAGTCCTTGCGCGTGCGGTTGCTCTCCACGATGGCCGTCATCATCTGCTGCGGCACGTCCTGGTAGTTAGCCAGCAGCTGCTTCGTGTCCTTGGGCAGGCAGTAGCCGCCGTAGCCGAAGCTGGGGTTGTTGTAGTGCGTGCCGATGCGGGGGTCGAGACCCACGCCGCGAATAATGGCCTTCGTGTCGAGGCCCTTCATCTCGGCGTACGTGTCGAGTTCGTTGAAGTAGCTGACGCGCAGGGCCAGGTAGGTGTTGGCGAAAAGCTTCACGGCCTCTGCCTCCTTCATGCCCATGAAGAGCGTGTCGATGTCGGGCTTCTCGGCACCTTCCTGCAGGAGCTTGGCGAAGGTCTCGGCCAGAGCCTTGGCCTCAGGGTTGCCGATGGCGGTGATGGCTGCGTTCTCCTCGGTGAAGTTGCTGTCGCTTATCTCGATAATCTTCGGGTAGCCTACGATGATACGCGAGGGGTAGAGGTTGTCGTAGAGCGCTTTGCTCTCGCGCAGGAACTCGGGCGAGAAGAGCAGGTTGAACTTCTTGCCTTTCAGCTCCGGCTTGTAGAGGAACTTCAGGGCGTACTTGGCATAGAGGCTTCGGCAGTAGCCCACGGGGATGGTCGACTTGATGACCATCACGGCATCGGGGTTGACGCTGATGACAAGGTCGATGACATCCTCGATGTGATGTGTGTCGAAGAAGTTCTTCACAGGGTCGTAGTTCGTCGGAGCGGCAATGACCACGAAGTCGGCATCGCGGTAGGCCGAGGCGCCGTCGAGCGTGGCTGTCAGGTTCAGTTTCTTTTCGGCCAGGTATTTCTCGATGTACTCGTCCTGGATGGGCGAGATGCGGTTGTTGATTTTCTCCACCTTCTCGGGGATGACGTCGACGGCCGTCACTTGGTGGTGCTGACTGAGCAGCGTGGCAATGGACAGGCCGACGTATCCCGTGCCTGCCACTGCAATTTTGATGTCTTTGAAGTCTCTCATATCGATGTTTGTTTCCTTTTCTGTGCAAAGATAGAAAAAAACTCTCAACTCTAAACCCTAAACTCTAAACTTTTTCGTACCTTTACACCAATTTAGGCAAAATATGAGCATCACCGACATCATAAATAGCAAAAAAAGCACAGCCTTCTCCTTCGAAGTGCTGCCTCCGCTGAAGGGAACTGGCACACAGGGACTCTACCACACCATTGAGCGCCTGAGCGAATTTGCCCCAAGCTATGTCAACATCACCACGCACCGCAGCGAATACGTCTACCACGACCTTGGGGGCGGACTCATGCAGCGCCAGCGCATACGCCGCCGCCCGGGCACCATCGCCATCGCAGCTGCCATACAGCAGCACTTCGGCCTCCATGTCGTGCCCCACATCGTGTGCAGCGGCAACTGCCGCGAGGACCTGGAGTACATGCTGCTCGACCTCCAGTTCCTGGGCGTGAGCGACCTGCTCGTCCTGCGCGGCGACAAGGCTCGCGAGGACAGCTCCTTCCAGCCGACGGCCGACGGGCCGGCGCACGCCACCGAGCTCATCGAGCAGATCAACCGCTTCAACGGCGGGCACTTCTGGGACGGCTCGGAGATACGCGTGCCGGGCACGCCCTTCCAGTACGGCGTGGCCTGCTACCCCGAGAAGCACGAGGAGGCAGCCAACATGGAGGCCGACCTGCAGGTGCTTCGCCTCAAGCAGGACATGGGAGCCAGCTATGCCGTCACACAGCTCTTCTACGACAACGGGAAGTTCTTCCGCTTCGTCGAGATGGCCCGCGAACACGGCATAACCATCCCCATCATTCCGGGCATCAAGCCGCTCTCCAAGCTCTCGCAGCTCAGCATCGTGCCCAAGACGTTCCACTGCGACCTGCCCGATGCCCTCTACCGCGAAGCAAGGAAGTGCACCACCGACGAGCAGCTGCGGGAGCTGGGCGTGGAATGGGGCGTGGCCCAGTGTCGCGAGCTCATGCAGCACGGCGTGCCCAGCATCCACTTCTACACCGTCAGTGCAGTGGACAGCATCGCCCAGATAGCAAAACAGATATACTAATGAACTTCAGCGACATCATAGGACAGGAAGAGGTGAAACGCCACCTGATGCGGCTCCTCACGGAGAACAAGCTGCCGCATGCCATCATGCTGTGCGGCCCCAAGGGTGCCGGCAAGCTGCCCCTTGCCCTGGCCTTCGCGCAGACGCTCCTCTGCCAGCATCCCGGGCCCGACGGAGCCTGCGGCCAGTGTTCCGACTGCCACATGTCGACGCTCTGGGCACATCCCGACCTGCACTTCTCCTTCCCCGTCTGCAAGGCGAAGAGCACCGACCACCCCGTCTCGGACGACTACCTCCCGCAGTGGCGCGAACAGATCAGCCGCGCTCCCTATTTCGACACCGAGGACTGGCTGGAGGACATCAAGGCGGAGAACCAGCAAATCACCATCTACGTGCAGGAGAGTGACAACCTGCAGCGGAAGCTTGCCCTCAAGTCGAGCCAGGGCGGACGCAAAGTCGTCGTCGTCTGGCTGCCAGAGCGCATGATGGAACAGACGGCCAACAAGCTGCTCAAGCTCATCGAAGAGCCGCCCGTCGGCACACACTTCCTGCTGGTGAGCCAGGAGCCCGACCTCGTGCTCGGCACCATACAGAGCCGCGTGCAGCGCATCAACGTGCCGCCCCTGCCGGAGGAAGTCATCAGCCAGGCCCTGCAGCAGCGGCACGCCCTCCCCGCCGAGGACGCGAACCTGCTGGCACACATCGCACAGGGCAGCTACACCAGAGCCCTGAAGCGCATGCAGAACAGTTCGGAGCAACAGCTGTTCTTCGACCTCTTCGTCCAGCTGATGCGCCACAGCTACGCACGCCGCATCAAGGAGATGCACCAGTGGTCGCTCGCCGTGGCCGAGCTGGGGCGCGAACGGCAGAAACGCATGCTCGAATACTTCCAGCAGCAGCTGCGCGAGAACTTCATCTACAACTTCCACCGCCCCGAGCTCAACTACCTCGGACGCGAGGAAGAGAACTTCAGCACACGCTTCGCGCCGTTCATCGGCGAACACAACGTCGTGGGCATCATGAACGAACTGAGCGACGCCGGACGAGACATAGCGCAGAACGTCAGCGCTCGCATGGTCTTCTTCGACCTCGCCCTGAAGATGATTGTGCTACTTAAGACCCCCTAACCCCCTTTAAGGGGAACAATACAACGCATAACACTTACATATATATATTATATATATACAAAATGGAAAAACAAGCAGCCACAATACCATCTCCTCTCCCCCTAAAGGAAGAAGGGGGGGCTTATCTAAGCGGCGAACACGGACACGGCTTCTCAGCCAAAAGCGCCAACACAGGACACTACGCCCAGCTCAACACCTACGACTACCTGGCCGACGTGCCTGGCAACAATGAGGTGACAGACCTCGTAGAGGTGCAGTTCAAGAACACCCGTAAGGGCTACTACCACAACAGCGAGGGCTTGCCCCTGAAGAAGGGCGACATCGTGGCCGTGGAGTCGAACCCCGGGCACGACATCGGCGTGGTGTCCCTTACGGGCAAGCTCGTACCCCTGCAGATGAAGCATGCCAACCTGAAGCCCGGCGAGGAGATACGCAAAATCTACCGCCTGGCACGGGAGAACGACATGGAGCGCTATGCCGAAGCCAAGGCTCGCGAGCACGACACGATGATACAAAGCCGGCAGATAGCCAAGGACCTCGGCCTCGAGATGAAGATAGGCGACGTGGAGTACCAGGGCGACGGCGCAAAGGCCATCTTCTACTACATAGCCGACGGGCGCGTGGACTTCCGCCAGCTCATCAAGGTGCTGGCCGAGACCTTCCACGTCCGCATCGAGATGAAGCAGATCGGTGCACGCCAGGAAGCAGGACGCATAGGCGGCTTCGGACCCTGCGGACGCGAGCTGTGCTGCGCCGGGTGGCTCAAGAACTTCCAAAGCGTGGGCACGGGAGCCGCACGCTTCCAGGACCTCAGCCTCAACCCGCAGAAGCTGGCCGGACAATGCGCCAAGCTCAAGTGCTGCATGAACTACGAGGTGGACCAGTACGTCGAGGCATCGCGCAAACTGCCGCCACGCGACGTGATGCTCTACACGCAGGATGCCGACTACTACCTCTTCAAGACCGACATCCTGGCCGGACTCGTCACCTACTCCACCGACAAGCGCACACCCTCCAACCTCACCACCATCACTGCCGAACGGGCACGCGCCATCATCGAGATGAACCAGCGCGGCGAGAAGCCCGTCGCACTCGAGGAAGGCGGACACAAGGAGCCGGAACGCCCCGTCGACCTCGCCACACAGGAGGACGTGGGCCGCTTCGACAAAAAGAAACACAAGAAGAAACACAAGAACAAACCACGCAACAACAACGAAGCACAATAAACCTCCACGAACCGCGGATTACCGAACTTCGAATTGGAAGCTGATATAGTAACCACGGATTGAACGGATTAAACAGATTAAGAGCGTGAACAAAAACAACGGATTGAACGGATTACACGGATTTATTTCTAACATCTAAAAACTCTAAAAACACGAACTTCCGATTCTTTCGTTTCTTTCGATGTTCATTAATCGTTCAATCCGTGGTAAAATATAACAGGTCCAATCCGTCAAATCCGTTGTAATGAATATCATGTATCGAGTACTTTTCATTCCGCTGATAGGTTTGATGTGTGCTGCCTGTACGGGTGGCACATGGCTGCACAGCTACAAGCCGTTGCCCGAGAAAGGTTGGGAGCGGCGCGACACCATATGCTTCGCCCTGCCGCAGACAGAGCAGGACATCAGCGGGACGCTCACCATAGGACTTCGCATGACAGCCCCCGTCGGCATGCAGGACATCGTGCTCGCCGTAGAGCAAAGCCTTGAAACGCCAGCCGCCCACCGGTGCGACACCGTCCGCTGCCCCCTGACCGACGCCGAAGGCTATGCCCTAGGGCAAGGCGTCAACACCATCCAGTACGAGACGCCGCACATTCCCTTCCTCCTCCGCAAGGGACAAAGCGGCATCGTGCGCATCCGTCACCTCATGACGGACGAGACCGTCCCGGGCATCACCGAGCTCGGCATCAGAGTGAGCCGGTAGATATCGCCTTTTACATGCAACTGCCATGAAATTATTGCTGTCCGCTAAAAGTCCAATGAGCACAAATTATCGTCCGCAATGCCGATAAACAGGCGTTGCGGATTCTATTTTTGAAAGGTAAGCCCCCTTTTGTCGAAAAGGCTCGGTTCTTCAGGTGGCGGATATGCCGCTTCAAGGATTCTGAGCCAGTCTTTCTCCGGCTGCTCGAAGAACGTGTAGCAGTTGACATAGTACATGAGCATGATGCGGAACATGGTGGCGAGATTGGAAAAGCTCCAGCTGCGTCTGATCCGCCTTTGCATGACCATGAGCAGCAGGTTTGCGATGAGCGTCACCCAGATTTGTATCTTGATGGCATTTGCGCTCTCTCCGTAGAAGTAACGCAGCGGGAAGTTCTGCTTGAGCTGCTTGAACAGGAGCTCTATTTCCCAGCGCTTGCGATAGATGGCAATGATGTCCTCCACTTCCATGTCCATGTCGTTGGTAAGCAGGGATACAAGCTTTGTCTTCCCCTTCTTGATGTCAGCGTATGTGATGATGCGTGCATGATGTTCGATGTCCTCACCCTCTTTGAGATGCTTTCGGAAGACGACGTGCTGCACGCGGTATTCCATCGGTCCCTCGGGATGCATGTACATGATATCGCTTTCCGTCTCATAGACCAGGTTTTTCTTCATCTTCGTGACGTAGGTCACTTCCCTTCGGCTGAGTTCCTCGAACTTGGCGTAGTCAATGTATGCCCTGTCCAGTGCGATGATGTCGCCGCTGGCATAGTTCGAGGGACACAGCATAAAGCTGTCGTTGGTGGCAGCCGAGGTGAAGCGGATGTCCGACGGAACGCCCTCGTTGGCGTGGATGTTGGCATGCACCTTGATTCCGCCCTTCTTCTTCCCTGTCTTCGGATGCCTGCCCACACCCTTGAAGATGAGGTTGGAGAACAGCGTGATGGTCGTAGAGTCGATGATCTGCAGGCGTTTCAGCCATGCCGGGACCTGTCTGCGTCGGCTGTCCGAGGAAAGTTCGTCTTTATAGGTGGCATACAAGTCCCTGTATACGGCCTCAAAGACGCACTCCTTGCGGCGGGCGTTGGCATCCGACAGGGTTGAGCGGCGGGGCATCAGCCTGATGCCAAGGTGAGCCAGCTTCCTGGCCTCAGGGAACATCGAGTCCGTAATCTCGCGCAGGGAGTCGAAACGTTTGATGACGGCATAAAGCATAATCACCAAATGT
>DGTM01000064.1:8656-8898 GCA_002394305.1 Prevotellaceae bacterium UBA4336 | reverse complement strand
GACGAAGGTGGGCAAGGCCAAGATGAACGGCATAGAGGCCGAGCTGGCAGCCCGCGAGGCAGGCACCGCAGAGGCCGACGCCTACAGCGACGGCAAGCGTCCGCGCCACATCACCCTGTCGAAGGACTTCGTCACGCAGTACTGCTACACGGAGGAGGAGCGGCAGCAGGCCATCGACGACCTCGGGCCGGAGCCAGAGATAACGCGCTTCAAGGGCCTGGGCGAAATCAGTCCCGACGAGT
>DGTM01000064.1:7417-8480 GCA_002394305.1 Prevotellaceae bacterium UBA4336 | reverse complement strand
TTCATCATCGACAACCTCGTCATCGAGGAAGACAGAGCCGATGAGGAGAATGGCACAGAACTATAATGACAGCATAAGCAGAAACATACGATGAGCACCCTGACAATCCAAGTCGAGAACCCTGCCATCCTGAGCAGCATCCGCAAGGTTCTGAACGCCTTAGACGGCGTGACGGTTCTCCCGCAGCGCAAGAGTAGAGCCAAGAAAAGAGGCATCGACGAGGCAATGGAAGATGTCCGCAAGGGACGCATGAGCGGTCCGTTCTCCACGCCCGACGAGGTTTTTGAACATCTGGGTATTTAGTCATGAGCTATTCCCTCCGTACAACGAAGCGCTTCGACAAAAGCGTGGAGAAGATGAAGAAACGCGGTCTTCCGATGGACGATTTGCGCCATGTCATCTCCCTGCTGATGCAAACAGGGACACTGCCCGCTCAGTACCGTCCGCACAAGCTGTCTGGCAATCTAAAAGGCAAATGGGAATGTCACATAAAAAACGACTGGCTGCTTGTCTGGGAGCAACACGACGAGGAACTCCTGCTGATTATGATTGACACGGGTTCACATTCTGATATTTTTTGATTTCGTATGGAAAGGCCGGTCCTCTTCCCCGGGTCGTTCGACCCCTTTACCCGCGGGCACGCCGACATCGTCGCGCGGGCGCTGCAGATGTTCGGCGGTGTCGTCATCGCCGTAGGCTACAACGAGCAGAAACAGGGCTGGATGCCCGTCGGGGAGCGCGTTGCCGCCATAAGGAAAGTCTATGCCGACGAGCCGCGCGTCAGGGTGGAGCGCTACACGGGCCTCACCGTCGACTTCGCACGCGAGCAGGGCATCAGCGTCATCGTCCGCGGCGTCCGCACGGTGGCCGACTTCGAGTTCGAGATGCAGCTGGCCGACGTCAACCGCCAGCTCACCGGCATCGAGACCATCCTGCTCCCCGCATCGCCCCAGCTCGCCAGCCTCAGCAGCTCCATTGTCCGCGAGCTCGCACACTTCGGGCACGACGTCTCAGCCTTCCTGCCATAAGCCTCCGGCCGAAGCGCCACGCTCTTATTTCGGAA
>DGTM01000064.1:0-7251 GCA_002394305.1 Prevotellaceae bacterium UBA4336 | reverse complement strand
GGAAGCCTCAGGCGCCTCCGGGTGCTTCGGCGGGCCGTTTTCCCGTTTTCTCCTTACCATTATTTATATATAGACAGCGAAAATGACCTTTTTTGCCACTTTCGTTAAGGAATTTTAATCTTTTACTAAAAGATTTTTCAAAAAAGCTTTGATGCTATGTAAAAATCCGCTATCTTTGCTAGGCAATACGGGCCAAAAACACGCTCCGCACACCACTAAAGCTAAAAAAACAAACAAACCAAACAATTAACCATATTTATTAACTAAAACATCACATTCTATGAGTAAAAAACTACTGAATCTGTGTATGACCGCCCTGTTGAGCGTCGTCAGCACAGCTGCGTGGGCTCTTTCCGAAGTGAACGGAGTCTACCAGATCGGTACTGCCGAAGACTTGATAGCCTTCGCAGAACTCGTGAACGGTGACAATCCCTATGCCAATGCCGTGCTGACCGCCGACATCGACAAGGGCACCGACGGAACCATGATTGGTCGCGACGGCCAAGACTTCCAGGGTTTCTTCGATGGCCAGGGACACACCATCACCATCAACACATTCTCAAGTGGTGCCGACGGCACCGCAATCTTCCGCAATGTCGGCTACAATGCCCTCATCCAGAACCTGAAGGTTCAGGGCACCATCACCACCGACAAGAAGGAGGCCTGCGGTATCGTGGCATGGAACAACGGTACGATCCGTGGCTGCTACGTCGACGTTAACGTGGTCAGCGCCGTAGCAGGCGATGGCACTCACGGCGGCATTGCTGGCGTATGCTACCAGGGCGCGATGATCGAGAACTGTCTCGCCAAGTTCACCATCAAGGGTGCCACCACCACCAACTGCGGCGGTATCGTAGGCTGGTGCAGCGAGCGCACAAACATCATCAACTGTCTGGTCATCAACGACGGCAGCGAATTCCAGGTGGACGGCAACAGCGGCACCATCGGACGTAACGATGGCCAGCTCCAGACTGTCAACATGGAGAATTACATCGGCAACGAGTACGACAACCGTCCCGGCGGCGCAAGCACCAACAACTACGCCACCAACGCATGGGGCAACACCAAGTGCGTCACCATCGTCCCCTACGACCAGCTGGCTGACGGTCGCATCTGCTATCAGCTGAACAACGACCAGAGCCACATCGCTTGGACACAGGAGATTGGCGTCGACCCGTTCCCCGTTCCCGCAGCCTTCGGCGGCAAGCAGGTATTTGCCTCCGCCCCCACAGAGTGCGACGGCAAGGCTGAGGGCGAACTCACCTTCTCCAACACCGGCACCGTGCAGGCCACCGCTCACCAGTACGATAAGTTCGGTATCTGCACAGTCTGCGGCTGCTTCAACATCTACGCCCTCGAACGCGACCTGAAGGACGGCTACTACCTCATCAAGAGTGCAGCGGACATCGACATTGCCGAGGGTTGGAACCGCATCACAAACGGTGCACGCTTCAGCCTCAAGCTGGCCAACGACGTATCCTACACAGCCGAGCCCGGACGCTACATCTTCAACACCGGCAACTGGTTCGACGGTAACTTCAACGGCGACGGCCATGCCATCACCATCGAGATGACCGAGATGGGCAGCAACGCCTCGCTGTTCCCCAACTTTGCCGGTACGTTCGAGAACGTCATCATGCACGGCTCCATCACCACCGACGGACAGTATGCAGGCTCCATCTCCTCGCACACACGCCGTGACCGCGTTCGCGTGAAGAACGTCTTCTCCGACATCAACATCACCACCACCCACGCCGGCGACAACACCACGGGCGGCTTCTTCGGCGTTGTCGAGACTAAGACACAGACCGAGAACTCCATCTATGCAGGCGACATCAACGGCCACGAGAACACGGAGTGCCTCGCAGGCTTCGCAGGCTGGGCCTCCGGTCAGACCTACTACACCAACTGCGCATTCCTCGGGACGCTCAACGGTGCCAACGGCGACTCCAAGACCATCTCGCGTAACCCCGCCAACATCACCTGCTCCAACGTCTACATAGCCAACAGCTACGGCTTCGAGGACGAGGCTAAGACCATCCTCATCGAGAACACCGACGACATCGAGAGCGGTGCACTCGCCTACGCCCTGAACGGCAACCAGGGCGGCGTAGAACGCTTCTACCAGAAGATTGGCGAAGACCTCGTCCCGATGCCTATCAAGAAGGACGGCGCACTCGTCTATGCTACTGCAGCAAGCTATCGTTGCGACGGCGCTCCCATTGGCGACGTCACCTATTCTAACACTCCCAGCAGCAGCACACTGCCTCCTCACCAGTTCGACGAAGGCTTCTGCACCGTCTGCGGACAAATTCAGGAAGACTTCATGACTCCTGTCGACGGCTGGTTCGAAATCAGCAACGGCGCAGAGCTCGTATGGTGGTCCAACTATGCTGCCAAGCACCTCGACGCCAGCGCACGCCTCACCGACGACATCGACATGGACGGCTACTGCGAGCGCTGGGCCAACGTCGGCACAGAAGGCAAACCCTTCTACGGCAACTTCGACGGACAGTTCCACACCATCAGCAACCTCATCATCGACCATCCCAATGACAACGGTGTAGGCCTCATCGCCGTGATGAACAGCCTGCCCGAAAAGGGCTTTGGCGGCATCAGCGACGCCGACGCACGCGCAGCAGAAGGCGTATATATTAAAGATGTAGTGCTCGACGAGAGCTGCTCCATCACCGGTAAGGGCTACATCGGCATCGTCGGCATGACCGCTCCCTGGGCTGGTCACGTCAGAATCAGCGGCGTCATGATGTGCGGCGACGTAACGGCCAACGGTGGCCCCAACGCCTCCGGCGTCTTCGGCTGCGTCATGAGCTCCGCCTGCCACGTCACCATCGACCGCTGCGGCATGGTCGGCAACGTCTACGGTCCCAAGGAGAACGGCTCGTTCTCTGGCTGGCTCGGCAGCTATGCCGACGTCACCAACTGCTTCGCCGTAGGTTCTGTTGAAGGCATCCAGGACGATGCACACTACTTCGCACGTCACGGCGACAGCGACAACGTACACATCAACAACTGCTATGCTCGCTTCGGCACACAGGTGCCCACCGTCAGCGAAGAAGACTTCGAGAGCGGCGCACTCGCTTGGAAGGCCAACGGCGAACAGTTCCGCACCGCTTACTGGTACCAGAACATCGGCGAGGACCTCTATCCCTTCCCCGACCCCAAGCACGGTACCGTCATCTATGCTGCCGAGCAATACTTCGGCGTATACGGTGAAGAAGAGCTCGGCGACGTAGCATCCACCGTACAGGACTTCGAGAAAGAGGCTGTCAGCGAGACCATCGCCACACAGACCGTCCTCGACGAGTACGATGCCCTGCTCGATAAGCTGACCGAGGCAACCACAATCCTTGAGTTTGCCGACGCACTCGACGCTGTGAATGCAGCCAAGAAGACGGTGGCCGAGAACGCTGCCGCTTACCAGGCTTACATCGCTAAGTGCGAAGAGGTGAAGGCTTACCTCGAGTCTCACGACGACTTCGAAGGCGAGGACCGCGACGCTCTTGCCGAGTACCTCACCGAGACCGACGAGCCCAGCGAGGCTAATCCTCTCGGCTCGTACGAGTACATCATCGAGCACCACACCGCTACGGCCGACGAGATTAAGGCCGAGACCGAGCGCGTCACCGCTTGGCTCCAGACTGCCATCTCCAGCGGCTACATGGCTGGCACAGACGTCAGCAACCTCATTGCCAACTACGACTTCAGCGAAGGCGCAAAGACAAAGTGGACTGACGGCTTCGGCACAGGCACAGGCAAGGTTCAGGACGAGAACGGACAGAACGTAACAGGCGTTGAGGCATGGGCTGTAACAGGCGACCAGTACCAGACCATCGAAGGCCTGAAGCCCGGCTACTACCTCATCGGCACACACGCTGCCTTCCGTCCCAGCAACAACCGCTACAGCACCAACTATGCTGCCGGTATCTATGCTAATGGCAACTTCAACTACTTCCCCACAGTCTTCGAGGACTATGTAACGGTGGAAGATGCAGTGGACCAGGTGAACTGCAACCTTGAAGGTGCAGGCGCACACGACCTTGCCATCTACAGCGACAACCTCTCCGAGAACGAAGAGCAGGCCACTGATAACGGTGCAACCCTCCTCGGCTATGCTGTTCACGGCGAAACAGGTATGGCTGCTGCTGCCAATGCAGACCGCTATCCTGTCTACACCATCGGTATCGTTGGCGAAGACGGCAAGCTGACCATCGGCATCAAGAACCCCGGCACGAAGTATAGCAACGACTGGACTGGCTGGAGCGCCATCAAGATGACCTACTTCGGCGAGGCCGCGGACGGCAAGGCTGGCGACGCTCTCGACAAGGTGCTCGAGAACATGTCTGCACGTGCCACGACACTCATCGAGCATGTGATTCCCGAGGACGTTGGAGGTGCAGAGGATCCCAACTATCCCGCAACCTTGAAGGATGAGCTGGCTGCAGCTATGGCCGAGGTCTCTACGGCTGAAACAGTCGAGGCCAAGACTCAGCTCGTTGCCAAGTTCTCTGCAATCTTCGAGAACATCTACGCTGGCAAGCAGGCTTACATCCACCTGTACAACATCGCCAACAACATCGGTGTAGCCGAAGGCGCTAACCTCGCTCTCGTTGAGAAGGACGAGGAGACCGGCGAATGGGTTGAGACAGGCAACATGCTCTTCAGCGATGATGAGACTGGTGAACTCTTCAACGTTTCCAACACGCTGCTCGATGGCTACGCTTCTGGCAGCTACACGACTGAGCAGGCTCTGAATCCCGAGATTAGCGAGACGGTCGCAAGCATCGTTGCTCCTCAGGACGAAGAGGGCTACTACCTGGTAGGTTCTCCCAAGCAGCTCGCTTACTTCCGCGGTATCTCCAGCAACATCGACTACACCGTCAAGGCTAAGCTGACGGCCGACATCGACCTGACTGGTATCGCTATGCAGCCCATCAACCAGTGGGACTACAGCTTCCGCGGCGTATTCGACGGTCAGGGCCACGCCATCAACAACTTCTACATTGTCTTCAATGCAGAGCGTGCAGGCTTCTTCAACACCCTGGACGGTGCTACCGTGAAGAACCTGAAGCTGACCGGTGACTTGTACTCCGACCAGAAGTTCATGGGCGGTGTGGCAGGCTACACCTACAACTCCAAGATTCAGAACTGCGACGTCAACGTGACCATCCACTCTGCTATTGCAGGCGACGGCACACACGGTGGCGTCATCGGTAACAACGCTGGCGACGGCACTCTGGTCGAGAACTGTATCGTCCGCTCCACTCTGCTGGGCGAGGCTACGAACTCTTGCGGCGGCGTCATCGGCTGGTCCGGTTCGCTGTCTACGGTTCGCAACACGCTGATCCTCTCCGAGGGCCACACCATCGACACGAGCAATGGCTGCAACACCATCAGCCGCAACGATGGCAACTGCACCGTAAGCAATGTATTCTACGTTGCTACCGTCGGTTCTGCCAACGGCACGAAGGTTACTCCCGAGCAGCTGGCAAGCGGCGAGATCACCTACAAGCTGAACGGCAGCCAGAGCGAGAATCCCGTATGGTTCCAGACGCTTGGTCAGGATGCTACTCCCAGCCTCTTCGAAGGCTCAGTGGTTTACCTCTATGGTGGCAAGTACATCAACGAGAAGCCCAATCCTCAGCTGAATGCATTTGCATACAACCTGAACGCCAACCTGACGGGCAGCAGCGTTACCGTAGAGTACGCTCTGAACGCCGAGGCTGCAGCAGCTGCGGTTAACTTCTACGACGGCGAGACTCTGGTTTACTCCGAGGATATTGCCGAGGAAGGCCTCACGGCAGGTGCTCACCGCGTGAAGGTCGACGCCAGCAAGCTCGGTGCCGACGCTACGGCTCTCAGCTACGAGATTGCCGTCACGGGCAAGGGCACTGAGGATATCGTCAAGATTGGCGACAGCTTCCAGTTCAGCTCTCCCTACGGACTCGACGTCAACAACAATCCCGCAAGCAAGAACTTCGGTCAGGTTATCGTGACGGATGCCCGTCCGCTGGAGGATAGAGAGGACATGACCTCTGCAGGCAATCCCGGTGCTCTCTACGCTATCGGCGCAGACTACGAGTACCAGGGCGCTTACTACGGCGGTCTCAGCATCCTCGACCAGCAGCCTCTGGTTATCTCCGGTGGCTACCAGTTCGACCTGAAGGACGTTCGCTTCACGAAGGACGGCCGTCTCTTCGTTGGCCGCGCTTCCGGTCTGACGAACAGCTCTGTCTACGAAATCAATCCTGAGGACCTCGAGGAGCCCTGGAAGCCTGTCTTCACAGGTGGCGAGCTCGACGAGGCTACCGGCATCACCTACGTCGGCGAGGATGAGCAGAACCGCATGGCTGTGGGTCTGGCATTCGAAGGCGCAGGCGAAGACCTGAAGATGTACGTCCTGGGCGCACAGCGCAGCAACGGCGACTACAACACCACCGACTACAACTGTGCATTCTACAACCTCGGCACTGCCAAGGAATGGACTGCTGCTCCCAGCGGATACGTTGCAGCTCTCGACGGTGTCTACACCATCGCTCCGGGCCACGTGGGTATCCACGAGGACGGTCAGGGCGGCCTCTGGTACGTTCAGTACCGTGCTAACCCGACCGAGGAACTGCCCTCCATCAAGCACTTCGACAAGGAAGGCAATGAGGACTTCAGCAACACCACGACGTCTACCAACAGCGGCAAGATGGCTGTCACAGCCGACGGCAAGTACATCGCTCTGCCTCAGGGCAGCGGCAAGGTGGTCATCTACGAGACCAACTACGTGCCCATGGCTAACGGCAAGATCTACCTCGACCCGAAGTACAACGTCAGCACCGCCGAGACCAACATCACCGGTCTGGCATTCGACTATGCTGGCAACCTCTATGCCGCTTCCAGCGCAAGCAAGACCCTGAGTCGCTACGCTATCCCCAGCTGGAACGACAACAAGGCTGTCACTCCCGGCAACGGCATCGGCACAGCTGCTCCGAGCGGCGACCTGAACGGTGACGGCAAGGTGGACATCGCCGACGCTGTGACTGTCCTCAACTTCATGGCCGATGGCAGCAACGACCCGAAGGCTGACCTGAACGGTGACGGCAAGGTGGACATCGCCGACTTCGTGACCGTCCTGAACATCATGGCTCAGTAAACCCCAAGCACTGGACCGCAAGGTTCAGCCTACCAGAACGAGGGCGTGCCGACACCGGCACGCCCTCTTTTGGTTCGCCCGACATGGGCATA
>DGTM01000027.1 GCA_002394305.1 Prevotellaceae bacterium UBA4336 | reverse complement strand
ATCCGCCCAATCCGTTGTTTTATTCCACCCTCAATTCGTGTAATTCGTTCAATTCGTTGTTAAAATTACTTCGCCGTTAATCCGTTTAATCCGTCCAATCCGTTGTTAAAAGTCCGCCTCCCCGTCCGTCTAATCTGTACAATCCGAACGTTACAGACAAGAAACGCGGCAAAAAATTTGTGACTTTCGGGAGATTTTCATAATTTTGTCTGCGAATCCCCTGCCGACGACGGCAAGAACGCTATGCGGCAGAGGAGGGCAGGATTCCGAAAAACACCCCGGACTATACCGGACACAAAACTAACAAACCCTATTATTAACCTTTAAACCATCGTTATCATGAGAAAGTTGTACTCATCATTGCAGCTCTTCGTGACTGCACTGTTGCTGTTGCTTGGCGTCACAAGTGCCAGCGCAAAGGACCTCATCGACGGACACAAGCGCGTGCTCTACCCCGAGGACCTGAAGGAAGGAAAAGCCTATTTCATCATCAGCGACCGCACGAAGTTCGCCGGGAACAGCACCGGCAAACCCAAAGCCATGTCGCCGCAACTGGAAAGCTACAAGATCAAATGGGGCACACAGTACGTCTACTGGGGCGACTTCGACGCAGAGGAGGAAGCCTTCCAGTGGGTCTGCGAGAAGGTCGACGAAGGCCAGTGGGCATTCAAGAACAAGGTCAACGGGCTCTACCTGGGCCGCGAGTCGGGCTCCGACAACGACGTCATCTTCTCCGAGACACCGGTCGGATACACCCTGACCGACCTCGAGGACGGCGAGGGACGCTTCTACATGATCAGCAGCGAAGACCCGCGCTCGCCACACGTGCAGGGATTCGTGCGCAGCGACCGACCCAACAACAGCCTGGGCAAGCAGGACACCGGCTTCACGACCTATGTGGATGACGTCGCCACCAACGGCTATCCCGCCCGCTGGCACATCTACGAGGCCGAGAGCAGCAACGCCGACGTGTGGATCACCGACGTGAGCCAGATACAGGACGGCGTGCAGTACTACATCGTCAGCGACCGCACGAAGTTCGCAGGCAACAGCACCGGGCTCCCCAAGGCCATGTCCACCCAGCAGGAGAGCTACACCGTCAAATGGGGCACACAGTACGTCTACTGGGGCGACCTCGACAAGGAGGCCGACGGCTTCGTGTGGACCGCCAAGAAGGCCGACGGTGAAGAGTGGGCCTTCCTCAACAAGGAGAACGGCAAGTACCTGGGCAACATGAACACCAGCCCCGCCGAGGCCGACGTCGTCTTCTCCGACACACCCGTGGGCTACACACTCTCCGACCTCACCGACGGCGCCGGACGCTTCTACATGACCAACAGCGAGTCGGAGCACTCACTGCACGTCCAGGGCTATCTGCGCAGCAACCGACCCAACAACAGCCTCGCCAAGCAGAACGTAGGCGACGACGACTATTCCGACGACGTGGCGACCAACGGCTATCCCGGACGCTGGAAGCTCCTCAAGGTCAGCACCGGCGAGGAGGAACAGCCCGAGTTCTACACAGCCTCCAACGGCTACTACTACATCACGGGCCTCAACGGCGTAGCCAGCGACCTGTGCTGGGCCGACCAGAAGGCCGATGCCCTGGCATACACGTCGGGCGCCAGCCTCATCGCCACCACACTGCACAGCGGCGACCCCCGCAGCATCTTCTACATCGAGGCCGTAGACCGCCAGAAGGGACAGTACAGAGTCAGCAACTTCGCCACAGGCAAGTACGTCACGGGCGAAGTGAAGGACGGCTACATCTCCATGGCCGACGAGGCAACCGCACCGCTGACCTTCCGCACAGTCCCCGGCAACCGCAAGGCCCTGTGCATCTTCAATGCAGCCGGCGACATGCTTGATGCCATCAGCATAGGCGGCGTCAGCCACATCAGCCCCACCGACGCAGAATATCAATATCTGGCAACGTGGAAGCTGCAGAAGCTCGACGCAGCCCAGCTGGGAAGCCCAGCCATGCAGCTCCGCCTCGCCCTCTGCAAGAAGATGGACCAGGTAGGGAACCCCGACTTCACGGACCACAGCACCCTGGACCAGCAGCAGCTCGCAGCCCTGCGCAAGGTATGGGAGAAGGCCGACGAAGCCGTCACCGGCGGCACCGTCGACATCCTCTACGAGCGCCACATCGCCGACCTCGATGCTGCCGCCAAGGGCGAGTATGCCGAGCCCGTTTACAACAAGTACAAGCAGCAAGACCTGCGCGTGCTGAGCTACAACGTAAGGCACTGCGCCGAAAACCACGGGAACCTCAACCTGTCGCGCACAGCCAGTGTCATCGCCGCACAACAGGCCGACGTAGTGGCCCTGCAGGAGGTGGACAGCGTCTTCTCGTCGCGCTCCGACAACAAGTACCAGGTGAAGGAGCTGGCCGAGGCCACAGGCATGTACGGCATCTTCTGCAGCGCACTCACGGGCTACGGCATCGGCATCCTCTCGAAGCAGCTGCCGCTCTCCGTCAAGGTGGTGGCACTGGCATCCGACTTCGAGCCCCGTCGCATGCTCATAGCTGAGTTCGACAACTACGTCTTCGCAAGCCTCCACGTCGGACTCTCGGCCAATGCCCGCCGCGGCACAGGCCCCATCATCAAGGCCGCAGCGGAGGAATGGGTTGAGACAGGCAAGCCGCTCATCATAGCCGGCGACTTCAACGACGACGGCACCGACAGCGAGATGGAGGGAGCACGCGGCGTCCTGACCAAGTACCTGCAGGAGAACGGCTTCACCTTCCACTCCGACCTCACCACCCCGACGTGGAGCGACGGCACCTACGTCATCGACAACATCATCAGCTACGATGAAATCGGCGGCGTAGAGAAGCTCGACTACAAGGTCATCGACGACAAAGTCACCTCCGACCACATGCCCATCCTGGGCGAGCTCCGCATCGGGTTCAAGGAAGGCACGGGCATCGGCAGCACCGACGCCACGCACCGCGCCACGACCACGGGCCGCGTCTACAACATCAGCGGCGCCGTTGTCTCCAGCTCCGCCGACGGCATCACCGCCTTGCCCAGCGGCATCTACATCGTCGACGGCAAGAAGCTAAAGAAGTAGCGCACAGCGCACAGTGTGCGTGGGGTTCCGCCCCACGAAAACAACGCACAGCGCACAATGTGGGTGGGGTTTTGCCCCACCCATTACTTTTCTGCGTCTGCGGCCGCCTTGAAGCCGATGCTCTCTACGGCGCGGAGCACCTCGGCCTCATCGGGCGAACCCGTGACGATGGCCTTGCCTTCGCGCAGCGACACCTCCACGCCTTCCACGCCCTCCAGACTGGCGATGGCCTTCCTGACGTTCTCGGCACAGTGGTTGCAGTTCATGCCCTCGATGCTGTAGGTGACGCCCCGTGCTTCCGCATGGGAGAGCGCCTCGTGGTGGTGATGGTGGTGGTGACCGAAAGGCCAGAGCGCACGGACCAGGAGGAGCAGCAGCAGGCCGGTGCAGATGTAGGAGAAGAGGCCGATGCCGTCCTCGTGACAGGCTGCGTGCTGCATGACGGGGTGCGTGAACCACTCGCGGGGCAGCAGGTTGTCGATGCCGACGCCGAAGAGGATGGCTCCGGCAATGATGGAGGCAAGGTAGATCAGCATCGTGCGCTTGCCCAGCACCTTGCCCACGACGAGGATGCTGGCGGCGTTGCTGGCCGGACCGGCCATCAGCAGCACCAGGGCGGCACCGGGCGTCAGACCCTTCAACATGAGGGCCAGGGCGATGGGGATGCTTCCTGTGGCACAAAGATACATGGGAATGCTGAAGGCGAGCACGAAGAGGATGCTGTAGAAGGTGTTGTCCTGGAAGAGGACAAACCAGGAGTCGGGCACGGCGGCCGTGATGATGCCGGCCACGACCAGCCCGATGGCGAGCCACTTGCCGATGTCCTCCATCATCTCGCCAAAGGCGTAGGAGAGGGCAGCCAGAAGCCTTGCCCCGATTCCCCGGCGTGGCGAGGGGGTCTCCTGTGCGCAGCATCCGTCCTCGCAGTGGGTTCTGTCTGCCGGAGAGACCGTCTCGTCGGTATCGAGCACATTGCACAGTGCGCCGCCGAAGACGGCCGTCAGCAGGGCAGCGATGGGGCGGATGACGGCAAAGGGCAGTCCCATCAGGCTGTAGGTGGCGATGATGCTGTCCACACCCGTCTGCGGTGTGGCGATGAGGAACGAGATGGTGGCACCCTTGCTGGCGCCCTCGCGGCGGATGCCCATAGCCGTGGGGATGACACCGCACGAGCAGAGCGGCAGGGGAACGCCGAAGAGTGCAGCCAGCACGACGCTCCGCAGCGAGCGGTCGCCAAGGTATCGCGTATAGAGGGTGCCCGGCACGAACTCATGCATCAGCCCGGCCAAGAGGAAACCCAACAACAGGTAGGGCGACATCTCGCAGAGCAGCGCCCATATTTCCGACAGTATGTTTATCATTGCAGTTTGAACATTAATGGTTGATTCCTTGCTTTTCGCACTGCAAAATTACGAAATAATAACGAACATCAAGTAACGAGGCGCGTGCGAAAAGCCGCTGCGCATGCCAAAATCATCAAAAGTAGGTACGGGGATGGCGGCGTGCTCTTCCGTTGTAAAGGCAGACTCTACCCGTCAGGATGTTCGTGCGGGCCTCACAGCTGGCCTGTCTCCACCTGGCGGACGACGCGCTCGATGAGCTTGTCCTCCTCCTCGGGGTGGTACTCCTTCTTCAGGCTGGCACGGAAGGTCCAGGCAAAGACCTGGTAGAAAGCGGCCCGGGCCGGACCGAGGAAGGCCTGCACGATTTCGTAGGACGACTGGTTGCATTCCCTGTCCACGAGCTTGATGAGGAGCTTGCCCTGGCTGTAGGTGAGCTTCTTCATCTGCGGCGTGTACATCTCCTTGATTTCCTTTTCCACCGCACTGATATGGGCCTGCTTCTCCTTTTTGGTGGGGATGGCTTCCAGCGCCTCGTAGGTCTCCTCGATGAGGGCATTGGCCTGCTGGGCGATGGGCAGCACCTTCTTCACGTTGTAGACAAGGCGGTTGTAGGCACGGCGCTGCTTCTCGTTCTTGAACTTCAGGGGCGGATAGACCCACAGCTCGGGCAGGAGGTAGCACCACATCGTGTCGCCCTCCTCCACGACGGGCTTCACGTAGCGGTAGACCTGCAGCTTGAGCTTGTAGTTGACCGGCTCCTGCGGCAGCAGCTCGTCGTCCTCCTCCTGGGCGCAGACAAAGCCGCTCAGGAGCAAGGAAAAGGCCATTATCGACAATTCCCTTAACATATCGTGCTGCAAAAGTACGAAGTTTTCGCGAAGTACGCCGTATGAAGCACAAAGAATTAAAGGTTTCCGGCACAGAATTATGTTTTTTTAATCCTTCGTCCGGCGTTCCCTTGCCTTGCTGCCCGGCGGGTGCCGGCATCCGTGCAGTCCGCTGTTTTACTCATTTTCCCCCGGAAAAGCAAAAGAAATTGCGCTTTTCTTTTGCTTTTAGCGCACTTAATCGTAACTTTGCCTCGATATTACGTTAAAAAGAACGCCTGGGGGAGCGTTTCCGCTCCCTGGGCCCAAACAAAACAGCAGTCATTGACGATGATAAAAAAGTGCGAATTCCTGATTATAGGTAGCGGCGTGGCCGGAATGAGCTACGCGCTGAAAGTGGCAAACGCAGGCAAGGGCAAGGTGACGCTCATCTGCAAGACAACCCTCGAAGAGGCGAACACGGCAAAGGCCCAGGGCGGCATCGCCTCGGTGACGAACCTGTTGGTGGACAACTTCGAGAAACACATCGAGGACACGATGATAGCGGGCGACTACATCAGCGACCCCGCGGCAGTGGAACAAGTGGTGCGCTGTGCGCCGCAAGGCATCAAGGACCTGCTGCGCTGGGGCGTGAACTTCGACAAGAAGGACAACGGCGAGTTCGACCTGCACCGCGAGGGCGGACACTCGGAGTTCCGCATCCTGCACCATGCCGACGACACCGGCGCCGAGATTCAGCGCGGCCTCATGGAAGCCGTGCGCAGCAATCCGAACATCGAAATACTGGAGAATCACTTCGCCGTCGAAATCATCACCCAGCACCACCTCGGCATACGTGTCACCCGCCGCACGCCCGACATCGAGTGCTACGGCGCCTACGTCCTCAACCCCGACACGGGCAAGGTGGACACCTACCTGAGCAAAGTCACACTCATGGCCACCGGCGGCACGGGAGCCATCTATGCCACGACGTCGAACCCGAACATCGCGACGGGCGACGGCATTGCCATGGTCTATCGTGCCAAAGGCAAGGTGAAGGACATGGAGTTCGTGCAGTTCCACCCCACGGTGCTCTTCAACCCCAAGGAGACGCATCCGGCCTACCTCATCACGGAGGCCATGCGCGGCTACGGCGGCATCCTCCGTCTGCCCAACGGCGAGGAGTTCATGCAGAAGTACGACGAGCGTCTGTCCCTCGCTCCGCGCGACATCGTGGCACGCGCCATCGACCGCGAGATGAAGATTCACGGTCTGGACCACGTCTGCCTCGACGTCACCCACAAGGACCCCGAGGAGACCCGCCACCACTTCCCCAACATCTACGCCAAGTGCCTCAGCATCGGCATCGACATCACCAAGCAGTACATCCCCGTGGCCCCCAGCGCTCACTACATGTGCGGCGGCATCAAGGTCGACCTCGACGGGCAGAGCAGCATCAAGCGCCTCTATGCGGTGGGCGAATGCTCGTGCACCGGACTCCATGGCGGCAACCGCTTGGCCAGCAACTCGCTCATCGAAGCCGTCGTCTATGCCGACGCTGCCGCCCGTCACTCGCTGGAGGTCATCGACCACTACGACTTCAACGACCGCGTGCCGGAATGGAACGACGAGGGAACCATGACGAACGAAGAGAAGGTGCTCATCGCCCAGGACGTCAAGGAGGTGAACCAAATCATGAGCACCTACGTGGGCATCGTCCGCAGCGACCTGCGTCTGCATCGTGCCTGGGAGCGCCTCGACCTGCTCTACGAAGAGACGGAGCACCTCTTCAAGCGCGTCAAGCCGACCAAAGACATCTGCGAGCTCCGCAACATGATCAACGTGGGCTACCTCATCACCCGTCAGGCCCTGGAGCGCAAGGAAAGCCGCGGCCTACACTACACCATCGACTACGCGAAACACGCGTTAGATAATTCTTAATTCTTAATTCATAATTCATAATTATTTCCTTCGCCAAGCCTTAGGGCGTAGCCTAATTATGAATCATTTCCTTCGCCAAGCCTTCGGGCGTAGCCTAATTATGAATTATTCCTTTCGCCAAGCCTTCGGGCGTAGCCTAATTATGAATTATGAATTAAGAATTATGAATTAAAAAAAAGCTATGAAGAAAGGCATCCTCGGCATACTCGTCATCATGGAGAGCTTCTTTCTGTTGCTCTCGATGCTCGTCGCCATTCTGAACGACGAGGAGTGCTGGCTTTGCTTCCTGCTCACGGCCATCGGCACGACGGCCATCGGAGCGTTCTGCATCTTCCTGAGCCGCCGAAGCGAGAACAAACGGATGCGACGGGCTGACAACTTCCTCGTCGTGGCGCTCTCCTGGATTGTCTTCTCCGTGGTCGGCATGGTGCCCTACCTCTACCTCACCGACATGGATGTGGCCAGCGCCTTCTTCGAGACGATGAGCGGCTTCACCACGACGGGCGCCACCTGCATCCAGGAGATAGACATCCTGCCGCGGTCGTTGCTCTTCTGGCGAGCCATCACGCAATGGATAGGCGGCCTCGGCATCGTGGTCTTCTCGTTTGCCCTCATCCCGGTCTACGAGATGAAGAACAGCAACCTCTACTCTGCCGAGGTGACCGGCCTGGGGCTGGACAAGCTACGGCCTAAGATTGGTGCCACAGCCCGCCGCGTCTTGCTCATCTACCTCGTGCTCACGGGCTGCTGTGCCCTGCTCTATTGGGTGGGACCGATGTCGCTCTACGATGCCTTCTGCCACGCCTTCACCACCATCGCTACGGGCGGCTTCAGCACCCACAGCGAGAGCATCGCCTACTTCCACAGCAGCTATATAGAATATGTGGCGAGCTTCTTCATGATTGTCAGCAGCATCAATTTCTCGCTCTACTACTACATGAGCATCCGTCGCAGCCGCGTCCTGTTCCAGAACG
>DGTM01000011.1:150852-167521 GCA_002394305.1 Prevotellaceae bacterium UBA4336 | reverse complement strand
TTCTATAACTTCCGAAACTTAAATCTACTATTTTATCATTTTGTGATTCCTTCCCCTAAAGGGGTTAGGGGTCAATACAGCTCCGAGCCGCGCATCTTCAGGCAGTGCGTCACGGAGAAATACGTGCAGACGAGGGTCAGGACGAGCCCGATGGCAAGCACTGCCAAGGCCGTGATGAGCAGGTTCTGCCCGGTGACGTAGCGCAGGACGGCCGCATCGAAGGTGGCTGCCCAGTAGATGCCGGAAAGGATGACGGTGTCGGCAATGAGGGCCGAGGCCACGCCCACCCAGAAGCCGCGCACCAGGAACGGCCGGCGGATGAAGCCCCAGCGGGCACCGACCAGTTTCATGGTGTAGAGCACGAAGCGGTGGTTGAAGACGCTCAGCCGGACAGTATTGTTGATGAGGCTCAGCGAGATGACGACCAGCAGCAGGGCCACGCCAAGCATGAAGAGCGAGGCGCGATGCAGGTTGCGGTTGAGGCTCTCCACCAGGTCCTTCTGGTAGAGCACGTCGGCCACAAGCTTCGTGCTGCGCAGTTCGTCGCTGATCCATATCAGGCTGTCGCCAGAGGAATACTCGGGCTTGACGCTTATCTCCATCGATATGGAGAAGGGGTTGGCGCCGAGGAATTCTGTGGGGTCTATGCCCATGCTCTCTATCTGCTCCTGCAGGGCCTGTTCGCGACTGATATAGTCGATGTGGCCGACGTAGCGCCTTGTGCTGAGCGAGTCCTGCAGTCGGCGGGCATCGGCGGTCTGCACATCATCGTCGAGCACGACGGTGACGGTGAGGTTCTCCTTGACGCTGTCGGCCACGACGCGTGCCGTGAGCGAAAGCAGCACGACAAGCCCCATGAGGATGAGCACCAGCCCAACGCTGATGGTGCTCGTAATGGCCTGCATGGTCCAGGACAACCTAAGTCTCTTTCTCTGTTTCAACTGTGATAGAATTTAACTACGAACTATAAACTATGAACTGTTCCCCTGAGCGTTGCGCTGCTGCTCTCGGTGATGCGGACGCTGACGGTCTGCCCGATGTGGAGCCCTTCGCGCGGCACGATGACCACCTTGTTCTGCCCCGTCCTGCCGAAGAGTTCTTCGCGGCTACGCTTGCTGACACCCTCGATGAGGACCTCATACGTCTGTCCGATGCAGCGGCGGTTGGCTTCTGCCGAGAGCTCGTTCTGCAGGGCAATGAGTTCGTTCAGGCGACGTATCTTCACCTCTTCGGGGACATCGTCGGGGAGGTGCTTGCTGGCGTACGTGCCCGGACGTTCGCTGTACTTGAACATGAAGGCGCTGTCGTAGCCCACTTCGCGCATGAGCGAGAGGCTCAGCTGGTGGTCCTCCTCCGTCTCGCTGCAGTAGCCGCAGAAGATGTCGGTGGTGATGGCACAGTCGGGGATGATGCGACGGATGGCTGCCACGCGGTCCAGGTACCACTCCCGCGTGTACTTGCGGTTCATGAGCTTCAGGATGCGGTCGCTGCCGCTCTGCACAGGCAGATGGATGTGGTGGCAGATGTTCGGCTCCTCGGCAATGACGCGGAGTGTCTCGTCGCTCATGTCCTTGGGGTGCGACGTCGTGAAGCGCACCCGCATCTGCGGCACCTCGCGGGCAACTGCTCTCAGCAACCAAGGGAAACCGCTTGGATTCTCCCCCTGCAAGGGGGAGTTAGAGGGGGTCCAACTGTTCACATTCTGCCCCAGGAGCGTCACCTCCTTGTAGCCGCGCTGCTGCAGGTCGCGACATTCGCGCAGGATGCTCTCCGCATCGCGACTGCGTTCGCGGCCCCGGGTATAGGGCACGATGCAGTAGTGGCAGAAATTGTTGCAACCGCGCGTGATGCTGACGAAACCCGAGATATGCGGACCGCAGATGCGATGCGGCACGATGTCGCGGTAGGTCTCGGTGGTAGAGAGCTCCACGTTGATGGCCTTCTGTCCGCACTCCACCTGGCTGAAGAGGTCGGGCAGGCTCAGATAGGCATCCGGTCCGGCCACGATGTCGGCATGATGCTCCTCGATGAGTTTTTCCCGGACGCGCTCAGCCATGCAGCCAAGCACACCGATGATGAGGCGGCGCCCCTTTTTCTGCAAGCTGTGGAGGAACTCCAGACGGGAGATAATCTTCTGCTCGGCATTGTCGCGCACCGAGCAGGTGTTCAGCAGCACGGCATCGGCCTCGTCCATGTTCTCCGTCACCTCATAGCCGGCCATGCCCATCACGCTGGCCACCACCTCACTGTCCGCCACGTTCATCTGGCAGCCGTAAGTCTCAATCAGCAGTTTCTTCATAGTCTTTTTTACGCCGGTGCGGGGTGCAGTCCCCCATTTTCGCCGCAAAGGTACGATTTTTTCATGAGTATTACGATTTTCTCTGAATAAAAACTTCCATTTTACGCGCATATGTATATAAATAATGTTAAAAGAGTCCGACAGTGCAGCGTATGGAGGCGGAAGTCTTCCGTCCATACGCGACCATAAATGGGTTTCTGCAAATCTGCACGAGGGTTTCTACACTTTTTTCAGGAATTGTTTTGTCGATTGAAAAGATATTTCGTAACTTTGCACTCGGAACAACATCTTTCCCGCTCATGACAACAGAGGCAATGACAAAGAAGATAGCAGAATACTTCAAGACACAACCAGTCCTGAAAGCTTGGCTCTTTGGTTCCTATTCGCGCGGCGAAGAGAGGCCCGACAGCGATGTGGACATACTCGTAACTTACGACCGAAGCAAGCCCATCGGCCTTTTCAAGATAGCGGGGATGCATCTCGACTTGGAAAAACTGCTTGACAAAGAAGTTGATTTGGTGGAAGAAAAGATGCTCTTCCCCTGGGTTTCGGAACATGTCAACAACGATAAAAAGCTGATTTATGAGAGAGCCTATTAGAGACAAAGGACGTCTGGAGCACATAGCGCAAGCAATAGAAAATGTATTGGACTACATGGCAGGGAAGTCGTTTGACGAATTATCTGAGAACAAAATAGGGTATTACGGAATCATCAAGTGTATTGAAATCGTCGGAGAAGCCTCTTATAAACTTTCGCTTCAGTTCAAGACAGCCCATCCCGAAACGCCATGGAACGTAATAGAGAAAATGCGACACGTCCTGGTTCATGGATACTACCAAGTGAATCCCGAAGACATCCAAAGCGTCATCAAATACGACCTCGACCCACTTCGCGAGCAAGTGAACCGCTATCTTGCCGAAACTGACTGGGACGAGTGGGAGAAAAAAAACAAATAACCCTTAATCTTTAACTTTTAATTGTACCAGCCTATAGAATAAACAAAAGAAAAACATTCATACTTAGACAAAGAAGCGTCCGCTAAAGATTCTTGTTATTCGTAAATCGCCAAATTTTGAATAGCACCAAGAGTAAAAGGCTCGGATGAGGGTGTGTCAATTATTGACACACCCTCTTTTCTGTATGGCCTAGGCCGAACGGAACGTCTCCCTCAGACCAGATGCCCGATGATCTGTTCGCGGTCGCCGGGGAGGTAGTCGATGACGGGTATCTCAATCATCGTGTAGGCTCCGGGCTGCTGTTTCATCGTGGCGCGGGCGGCGTTGACGAGCACTTGTGCCGTGAGGGCGGGATTGTTAATCTTCATGTTGAACTCGAAGAGCTGGTTGTGCGTCTGACCACTCACGCCCTTGCGGACGAGGTTCACGCCGTGGCCCACATCGTTCAGGGCGTCCACACTCTCCACCTGGAAGACGTGCGTCTCGTCGCTCGAGAAGTAGGGGTCGGCCTTGATGGCCTTCGTCACTTCCTCCAGGCTGGCATCTTCCTCCAGCTCGACGTACACCATGCGGCGGTGAATGCCTTCGCCCACGGGGATGGTCATCGAGAGGGCATCCCGGACGCCTGCCTTGCTGCGGACGCAGACGCTGTGGCCCATCGAGCGGCCGGGACCGAAGTTCGTGTAGGTCAAGCCCTTGGGGGCAAGGCTCTCCATGAGTGTGCGGACGATGCTGTCGCTGCCCGGGTCCCATCCGGCGGAAATGATGCTGACGGCTCCGTGCTGCTTGGCGGCTGCCGAGAGCGAGCGGCGCAGGTCGAGGATGGAAGTGTGGATGTCGAAGCTGTCCACGGTGTTGATGCCGAGCGCCAGGCACCGGAGCGCATGTTCCTCGACGCTGCGCGTCGGCGTAGCCAGTATTGCCACGTCCACTTTGCCCAGCTCCGTGATGTCCTTCACTACCTTGTACTCAGCCAGCTCGGCGGGCTTGTCGGCTGCTCCGCCTCGGCGCACGATGCCTGCTATCTCCATGTCGGGAGCTGCCTGCAAGGCCTGCACGGTGTACTTCCCTATGTTGCCGTAGCCGACAACTGCAATCCTTAGTTTCTCCATATCTTCTGTATTTTTATATGTTAGCGTTTTCAGTTTTCAGGCGACAAAGGTACAGTTTTTCCACAAAACGAACAACAAAAAGCTTCACTTTTCTCGCTAATCGTGTCATTTTTGCACCGAGAGCCTCTCCACCGCACGGAACAAACTTCTCCGCACCGCCATACAAACTTCTCCGCGCCGCAGCCTGTTTTTCTTCACGCCGTGCAACAAAAACTTTTTCAGTGGCTTGGAAATATATTTCCGTGGCTTTAAAATATATTTCCAAGGCTCTGAAATTTATTTCAAAGCCTTGGAAATAGTTTTTGTCCCTGCGTTGCAGAAATTCTGTCTGTAGTTTGACGATTTTAGTTGACTGCTTGTGCAGAAACTATATATTTTTCTTTTACTTGACGAAAAACTTCTTTCCGCCACGCACGTAGATGGTGCCGGGACGGAGGTCCGTGACGCGACGGCCGAAGAGGTCGTAGGTGTCACTCCCCACCCCCCATTGACCACCCGCCATTTCTTCGCAGGGAAGGGCCTCGGGCAGGCTGATGCCGTCGATGATGTCGTCCGTCAGGTCGCCGACGATGGTGCCGTACTTGGCCCAGGCCGACGCCTGATACTTGGCAAGGGCGCTGGCGTAGACGTGAATCGTGGGGCTGCTGTTGAAGATGTAGTCCCCGAGGGTGGGAGGCGTGAGGGCCTTGACGTAGACGTCCTTGACGGGCGAATTGTAGAAGACGCCCTGGCTCATCGTCCGGACCTTCCCGCCGAGAACGACCGTCGTGAGCCTCTCGCAGCCGCCAAAGGCTTCGAGGCCTATCGTGGAGACGACGTCGGGAATGACAATCATCTTGAGCCCCGAGAAGCGGAAGGCCCTGTCATCTATCTTTGTCACCTTCTCGGGCAGACGCATGGCGACGAGCTTCTTGAAGCCATCGAAAGCGTAGGGGCCCACTACGTTGAGGGCGGTGGTGTAGCTCTGGTAGTACGGCACGTTGGATGTCAGCACTTTGGCATTGGAGAGGTCGAGCGACTGGAGGTTTCCGCTGACGAGGAGCTGACGCATATACTTGATGTCCTTGCCGTTGATGCTGCCGCTGATGACGGCCTTGATTGCCCTGGCCGAGAGGGAATCCTCCAGGACGCCCGCCTTGGGCATCACGACGTATTCGATGCCCGAGCCGGACTTCACAATCTCGTGCAGCGAGCCGTCGGCATCGAGGGAATAGAGAGAAGCCCCCCGGACTGTCTTTTGGGGGAGTGGAATGCAGAAGTTCTTGGCATTGGCGGCAAACAGGAGGTTGTCGTCGGCATCGAGCAGCAGGAAGCCGAGACCGCCTTCGCCGTCGAGGGCATAGAGCGAGTCGGCCTGCAGATAGGTATAGCCCGAGGGCTGGCAGCCTGCGATGTAGTCGGTGTACTGGCCCACACTGCCGCACTGTCCCACCTGGTCCGAGTCGCGCCGCTTCTGTCCCGACGCGGTGAGGAAGCCCGTGGTGGGCACGTAGTCGGCACGGTCCTCGATGAAGAGTATCTCGCGGTTCTTCGTCGGGTACTTTGCTATCTGGGCCAGCGTCTTGTTAATGTCGGTCTGGCGTACCGTCATGGAATGTGCGCCGTAGTCCGTGACGGCGTAGTTCGTGAGCGGTTCGAAGAAGCCCCACACGCGGAAGAAGTCGGTGAGGTCCTCGCCTGCCACCTCGCAGACGGCACGGACGAACTTCAGGCAGCCGTTGCTGGAGTTGTAGGGCGTCAGCGGGTCTTCGCGCAGTTTCTTGAAGAGTGTGGGATAGAAGGCCGTGTTCCGCTGTGCCAAGTGGTAGTAGAGGTAGAGCTGCCAGTACATGCGCATCTGGCTCTCGAGGGGTCGGGTGAAGAAGGGTTCGTGCCGCATGTACTCGTCCATGACCGTAGCGAAGGAAGCGCCGCGCGACGTGACGAGCCCGGTATGGAAGCGGACATAGTTGGAGAAGAGGTTGTTCGAGACCTCGGTGCCGCCCTCGACGGTGATGGGCCCCTGGTTGTTGTGTCCACATTCGTGCGCGGCGCACCAGTCGTCGAAGTCGGCCGTGCGGCTCACGTCGAACGAGCTTTGCACACAGCCCTTCGTGTTGTACATCGTGCGGAAGGACGCGGAGTTGGCAAAACCGCCGTCGGTCGCCTCGCCCTCGATGGCGAAGTTCGGGTTGTTGTAGTACAGCGGGAAGATGGCATCGCCGCCCGTCAGGTAGTAGGGCGCCCCGGCGCGACGGCCCGAAGCCACGCTTTCGCTGATGCCCGCCAGCTCTTTCTCCCAGACGGTCAGGCTGTCGAACCAGCAGATACTCTTGTCGATGGTCTTGGGCCAGACCTCGCGGTAGGTGCTCGTCTTGAAGTGGAAGAGGGCCTGTCCGCCCTTGACGGTGAAGCGTTCGTGCGTGGCGGCAGCGAGGATGGCCTGGTAGTCGCGGTCGCTCTGCCGCTGCGCGTCGTAGTAGCCGTTCACGATGCCGCCCTCGATGTGGACCTTGATGTCGGGCCACTCGCCGAGCGTCTTCGTCATCGACTTCGTGTCGGCTGTATATAATATGTAGAAGAGTGCGTCCGCTTTCCCGTCGACGATGTTCAGGCCTTTCTTCAGCATCTTGCCCGACGTGGCGCTCGTCACCAGGTCGTTGCCTGCGCAGCCTGCGATGTAGAGGGAGGCGCCGGAGGGCACATCGCTGTCCACGAAGACGTAGAGGGGCTCGTAGTCCTTCGTATAGATGCCTGTGGGGTTGCCCATGAAGGAGCCGCCCGTGGTGCGGAGCTTGCCGTTCCAGTAGCCGGCGTCGCTGTAGGCATTGTAGCTGTGGATGCGGAAGTCCTTCTCGTAGGGCTTCCAGTCGTCGTTCTTGAGCTTCAGGGCTATGGTGCGCATGAAGGCGGGCATGCCGTCCGCGGCCATGGCTTCCGAGAGCTCCTGGTCGGTCATGCCCTGGTAGGCGGCCTTCAGCTGTGTGCAGGCAGCATCGTCGAACCACTTGCCGGCCAGTTCGCCGACCACGGCACTGGAGTCCGCTTCCTCGGGATAATAGTTTTCCAGCCGTCCCACGAGCGTGCCGTACTGCTTCCAGGAGGATGCCTTGTACTCGTCCAGCACGCTGGAGTAGACGCGGATGGTCGGGCTGGCCGTGAAGATATAGGCGTCCAGTGCCGGCGGCGTCTTGGGCATCGACGAGACCATCGTAATGGAGGAGGAGTTGTAGAAGACGGCCTGGTCGAGCTGCGAGACCTTCCGCCCGATGACAACCGTCCTGAGGGAGCCGCAGTTGGCAAACGCCGCTCCGCCCAGATGTGTGACGCCGTCGGGTATCTCCACCTTGGTGATGCCGGTCAGCTGGAAGGCCGACTTGCGTATGTCCGTGACGGAAACGGGCAAGGTGATGCCGGTGAGCTTGGAGCAGCTGTAGAACATGGAGTCGCCGATGACGTTGTTCGTCGTCTTGTGCTTCCCGTAGTAGGCAGTGCCGCCGCTGACGATGCGGGCTTCCTCGAGGTCGAGCTTCGTCAGTTTGCCTGCGGCGATTCGCTCGCGGAGGGACTTGATGTCGGTGCCGTTCACGCTGCCGGTTATCTTGACTATCCTGCCCGTCGTCTCCAAAAGCGAGGACAGCGTGCCGGCCGTTGCCACATGGATGGTGTCCGCACTCCACACGTTTGCCGACAGAAGACAGGCAATGCCCGTCAGCATCGCCCTGCGTATTGCCTTGATTCCTTTCTCTCTCATTTTGTTTTCTGTTTGCGGTTCCAGTCGGAACCCTGTGCCTGTCCTCCAGTACCACCATGGAAAAACTGCAGTACTCCCACGGTGGTACTGGAGTTTTCCCGCGGGAGTACTGGATGTGGCAAATGCTGTATTACCGGAACATGAACTTCTTTCCGCCACGCACGTAGATGGTGCCGGGACGGAGGTCCGTGACCTTGCGGCCGAAGAGGTCGTAGGTGTCACCCGCCATTGAAGACTGAACATTGAAGATTTCCTCGCCGGGAAGGGCCTCGGGCATGCAGATGCCGTCCACCATCTCGTCCGTCAGGTCGCCCACAATCGTGCCGAACTCTGCCCATGCGGATTTCTGATAGGCTTCCAGGGCACTGGCGTAGACGTGAATCGTCGGCTTGGAGGAGAAGAGGTAGCTGGCGATGCTGGGCGGCGTAAGGGCCGTGACGTAGGCATCCTTCACGTTCGAGCTGTAGAAGACGCCCTGGGCCATCGTCTTGACGCTGCTGCCAATGTAGACAGTGTTCAGCTGGCCGCAGTAGGCGAAGGCGTCGCCGCCAACCGTCGTCACCTTGTCGGGGATGACTATCGTCTTCAGGTTGGTGCCCGAGAAGGTCGCCTGGTTGATGGATGTCAGCGAGAGCGGCAGCTTGATGGCTGCAAGCTTCTTGTTGTCCTGGAAGAGGTTGCCGGCTATCGAGGTGACGACTGCCTTCTCCAGGTCAATCGCCTGCAGGTTCTGCTTGTTGACGAGCTGCTTCATGTAGGTGAGGTCCGTGGCATTGATGGGACCGCTGACGATGAGCTTGATGGCCTGGTCGTTCGTCAGCTGGCTTCTGAGCGTGCCGGCACGGGAGAGGGTGACGTAGACGGTGCCCTCGCCTGCCTTGGTGATTTCGTGCAGCGAACCGTCGGCGTCGAGAGAGTAGATTTTGAAGTCGCGGCCTACGCTTGTGGGGATGCAGAAGTTCCACGAGTTGGAGGCGTACTTGATGTTGTTTTCGCTGTCGAGCATCAGGAAGCCCAGTCCGCCCGAGCCCTCCAGGGCATAGAGCGAGTCGGACTGCAGGTAGACGTAGTCCGAAGGCTGGCAAACGCCCGGCACATAGTCAGTGAACTGACCTACGTCGCCGCACTGACCTACCTGCTCGTGGCCGTTACGCTTCCGGCCTGCTGCCTGCAGGAAGCCCGTGGAGAGGACGTAGTCGGCACGGTCCTCCACGAAGATTATCTCGCGGTTCTTCACCGGATACTTGGCGATGGCGGCCTTCGTGCTGAGGATGTTGGCACGTGTCACGGCGATGGGATGCTTGCCGTAGTCCTCGATGTAGGAGCCAGCCTTGATGGGTTCGAAGAATCCCCAGATGTCGAAGAAGTCGGTGAGGTCCTCCTGTGCCACTTCGCAGACCTTGCGCACGAACTTCAGTCCGCCGTTGTTGTTGTTCGAAGAGTTGTAGAGCACCAGCGGGTCGTTGCGGAGTGCCTTGAAGAGCTCCGGGTAGAACGAGGTGTTCTTCTGCCCCAGGTGATAGTAGAGATACAGGTTCCAGTACATGCGCAGACGGCTGTTCACGTCCCTGAAGTAGAAAGGTTCGCGCCGTGCGTACTCGTTCATGACGGTAGCGAGCGTGGAGCCGCCCGAGGAATTGAGGCCGTCGAGGTAGCGCACCAGGTTCGAGAAGACGTTGTTCGAAGCTTCGGTACAGCCCTCGACGTTGATGGTTCGCTGGTTGTTGTGCCCGCACTCGTGGCCGGCGCACCAGTCGTCCATCGAGGTGTTCAGGGCGTTCAGGCAGTTCCTGATGCAGTCGATGCCGTTGTACGACGTGCGGTAGGGCGTGGAGTTGGCATAGCCAGCGTCGCTCGGCTCGCCCTCGATGGCAAAGTTCGGATTGTTGTAATAGATGGGATAGATGGCTTCGCCGCCGGTCAGGTACCAGGGATAGCCGGCCTTCTTGCCGGAGGCGACGCTCTCGCACATGCCCATGAGCTCCTTCTCCCACACGGCCACGCTGTCGAACCAAGCAATGCTCTTGTCGATGGTCCGCGGGAAGACGGTCTTGTAGGAAATGGTCTTGAGGTGGAAGAGGGAGTGACCTCCGCGCACCGTGAAGCGGCCCAAGGTGGAAGCCCGCATGAGGGCCTGGTATTCGCTGTCGCTGTGACGGCTGACATCGTAGTAGCCGTTCACCACGCCGCCCTCGATGTGTATCTTTATGTCGGGCCACTCGCTGAGCGTCTTCTTCATGGCCTTTGTGTCGGCAACGTAGACGATGTAGTAGAGAGCGTTCTTCACACCGTCGATGATGTTCAGGCCCTTCTCCAGCTTGGTGCCCGTCTTGGCGTTGTAGATGAGCTGGTTGTCGACGCATCCGGCTATGTAGAGCGTGGCGTCGTCGGCCACGTCGCTGTCCACGAAGACGTAGATTTGTTCGCTGTCCTCCTTGGCGTAGATGCCGGTGGGGTTGCCCATGTAGGAGCCGCCGGTGCTCATCATCTTGTTGTTCCAGTAGGAGGCGTCGCTGTAGGGCTTGTAGTCGTGAATGCGGAAGTCCTGCTCGAACTTTGCCCAGCTGGCGTTCTTTACCTTGAGGGCTGTGCTGACCATCAGCTCGGGCATGCCGACCTCGGTGAGGGCAGCGGTCAGGTCTTCGTCGCTCATGGCCTGGTACTCGGGCTTCAGCTGCGTGCAGGCGGTATCCTCGAAGAAGTTGCCGCACAGCTTCTTGGCTGCATCTACGGGGTCAAGCTCCACGGGGTAGGTCTTCTCCAGGCCGCCGGCGATGGTGCCATAGTCCTTCCAACTGGACTGCCGGTAATCGGTCAGGACATCGGTATAGACGAAGATTTTGGGACTGGAGGAGAAGAGGTAGGCGGGTGTGGACGGGGGCGTCATGGGCTTTACGTAAGCCGTCTTGACGGCAGAGGAGTAGAAGACGCCCTGGCCAAGCTGGTTCACCTTCCTGCCGATGACGACCGTTTCCAGCGAGCCGCAATAGGCAAAGGCGTCACCGCCCAGGCGGGTCACGGTGCCGGGGATGTCGATGGCCTTGAGTCCCGTCCGTGCAAAGGCGTTGGTCTGAATGTCTGTCAAGGTCGTCGGCAGCACCATCTGCTGCAGATTCTGACATTCGTAGAACATCTTCTCGCCGATGATGTCGTTGGCCGTGGTGTAGCTTTCCACGTAGGCCGAGCCGCCGCTGACGATGCGGACGCCTGCCCAGTCGAGGCTCGTCACCGTGCCTGCCACCACCATGTCGCGGATGAACTTGATGTCGGTGCCGTTGATGACGCCCGTCACCCGCAGCTCCTTGTCGGACGTCTCGATGAGCGAGGAGAGCGTCCCAGCCTTCTCTACATTGACTTCCGTCACGGCCTTAATGCCGGTCGGGACCAGACAAACAAGGGCCGCAAGCAGCAGTCTGCATGTTCCCAAAAGGTAATTTTTCAGCATAATCTATGTGTTTTTAGATGGTAATAATAGTTGTTTCGTACGCAAAGTTACCCTTTTCTTGCGAACAATGCAAGAAAAAACGGGAAAAAGAGCACTTCGTGCCTGAAGGTAGGGCGTGTGGCGAATTATTTCACCTCGCGGAGCACCTGCTCCACCACCTGCGGGAAGTGCGCCATCTCCAGCTGGTGCTCCTTCTCCGCGATGTCGTCCACGGTGTCGTCGGGCGAAAGGCTCGTGCGGAACTGCGCGATGATTTCGCCGCCGTCGCAGACAGGTGTGACGTAATGGACGGTCATACCCGTCTCCGTCTCGCCTGCGGCCTTCACCGCCTCGTGTACGTGATGACCCCACATGCCCTTTCCGCCGAACTTGGGCAGCAGGGCGGGATGCAGGTTGACGATGCGGCGCGGAAAGGCCTCGATGAGGTAATCCGGGACGAGCGGCAGGAAGCCGGCCAGCACGATGAAGTCGATGCCATAGTCCCGCAGCAGGGGCATCGTCTCGTCCGGGCTGTTCAGCTGCTGCTTGGTAATCACTGCTGTGGGCACACCTAAACGCTCCGCACGCACCAAGGCATAGGCGTCGGGCTTGTTGCTGACCACCAGGGCGCACTTCACGAAGTCCGAATCGCGGAAATAGCGAATCAGGTTCTCGCAGTTCGTACCGCCTCCGGAGACAAAAATAGCAATCCGGACCTCCCGTCCCCCCTTAGGGAGAGAACTTATTGTCTTTTCTGTGTTCATGTTCACGTTTATCCTTTCTTTATCGCCCTAAAAGGGTAAGGCGCCCTCATTCCAGGTTGTACCCGTACGCCTTCATGGCGCGGTCGCTCTGGCGCCAGTCCTTGTCCACCTTGACGAACACTTCCAGGTAGATGCTCTTGCCGAAGAATTTCTCCAGACTCTTGCGGGCCTCCGTCGAGACACGCTTCAGGGCAACACCTCCGTGGCCGATGATGATGCCCTTCTGCGACTCGCGCTCCACGAAGATGACCGCGCTGATGTGGATGTTGCGGGCCGTCTCCTTGAACTGTTCCACGACGACCTCCACGCTGTAGGGTATCTCCTTGTCGTAGTAGAGGAGTATCTTCTCGCGGATAATCTCGGTGACGAAGAAACGGGCCGGCTTGTCGGTCCACTGGTCCTTGTCGAAGTAGGCGGGCGACTCGGGCAGGAGCTCCTGGATGCGCCGCAGCACGTTGTCCACGTTGAAGCGGTGCAAGGCACTGATAGGCACAATCTCCGCCTCGGGCAGCGCCTCGTGCCACAGCTCCACCTTCTCCGTCAGGGCCTTCTGGTCGCTGAGGTCTATCTTGTTGATGAGCACAAGGACAGGGACGGTCATGCGCTTCACCTTGTCCAGGAAGTCGCTGTTCTTGTCGGGTGTCTCCACCATGTCGGTGACGTAGAGCAGCACGTCGGCATCCTGCAGGGCACTTTCGCTGAACTGCAGCATCTGTTCCTGCAGCTTGTAGTTGGGCTTCAGTACGCCCGGCGTGTCGCTGAAGCATATCTGCATGTCGGGCGTGTTGAGGATGCCCATGATGCGGTGGCGCGTGGTCTGCGCCTTGAAGGTGGCGATGGAGATGCGCTCCCCCACCAGAAGGTTCATGAGGGTGGACTTCCCCACATTCGGGTTGCCTACGATATTGACGAAGCCGGACTTGAACATAAGTTAAGTTAAAAGTGAATAGTGAAAAGTGAAAAATTTGCTGCCGCCACAGTCTTTCGTTGATTTTTCAACGCTTTTCGAAGCGGCAGCAAATGCTTCATTCTTCACTCTTCTTCCTTAGTTTTTTCCATTCCTCGCGGGTCATGAGCCCTTCCTTGAAGAACTGTGCAGGCTCCTTGGCCGCTTCCTTCGCGCCGTCGTAGCCCCAGATCATGTAGCTTGCGCCCCAGGTGAAGCCGGCGCCGAAAGCGGTGAAGACCAGCTTGTCGCCCTTCCGGAGCTGCGGCTCGTACTCCCACAGGCAGAGGGGCAGCGTGCCGCCCGAGGTGTTGGCCATGTGGTCGATGTTGATCATGACATGGTCGCTGTCGATGCCGATGCGCTGTGCCACGGAGACCTCGATGTTGATGTTTGCCTGGTGAGGCACGACCCACGCGATGTTTTCCTTCGTCAGGCCATTCCGCTTGGTGATGGTCTTGACGGCGGACGTCATGTCGAGCACGGCATGCTTGTACACGGCGCGGCCTTCCTGATAGACGAAATGTTCGCGGGCGTCGACGGTCTCATGGCTGGGCATCTTGGCCGAACCGCCTGCCGCCATGTGCAGGTTCTGGTAGCCCTTGCCGTCGACGTGGTAGTAGCCGTCCATGAGTCCGACCTCCTCCGTTGTGGCTTCCATCATGACGCAAGCGGCGCCGTCGCCGAAGATGGGGCATGTGTTGCGGTCCTCGTAGTTGGTCATGGAGCTCATGTGGTCGCCGCCACAGACGATGATGCGCTTGTAGCGGCCCGAGCGGATGAAGCTTGCGCCCGTCTCCATCGCATAGAGGAAGCCCGCGCAGGCAGCCTCCATGTCGAAGCCGAAGGCAGCGGTCAGGCCGCAATTGCCAATGACGAGCGATGCTGTGGAGGGGAAATGATAGTCGGGCGTCGTTGTGGCACAGATGACGAGCTCCACGGATTCGGGAGCCACCTGCGTCTTGCGCAGCAGTTGGGCCACGGCCCGTGTCATCATGTAGCTTGTTCCGCTCCCCTGTTCGGGCTTGAGGATGTGGCGTGTCTTCACGCCGATGCGTTCCATGATCCACTCGTCGCTGGTGTCCACGATACGCGACATCTCCTCATTGTCCAGGATATAGTCGGGCACATACCCGCCCACGCCGGTTATGACGGCATTGATTTTTTCCATTGGCATGATAAAGAAAAAGAGGTTAGAGGTTAGAGGACAGTGGGTAGAGGAATGTCTTGGCCGGTGAAGGCCGCAACGATTGTATTCTCTGACCGCTAACCTCTAACTGCTAACCCCTCGATGAGATTAAGCTTCCTTTTCGATGGCAACCTTGCCGCGGTAGTAGCCGCAGGCGGGGCAAACCGTGTGGTAGATGTGGAACTCGCCGCAGTTGGGGCATACTGCCAGTGCGGGAGCTACAGCCTTGTCGTGAGTTCTTCTCTTGAGAGTCCTGGTCTTGGACTGTCTTCTTTTAGGATGTGCCATAATTCTGTTTTACTATTTAACTATTTACTGTTTACTAATTTTTTCAGTTCTGCCCATCGCGGGTCGCTCTTCTCCTCGCCGCTTGGCTCGGAGGAAAAGTCAGGAGTGGGGACGGGGCATTGCCCGTCGGGGTGAACATGCCGCAGGGGTATCTGCAGAGCTGCGAACTCGTAGATATACCATGCCACGTTGATGGTGCCTTCCCTCTCGGGGACGGTTACCACCTCGCCGTCGTCGGCATATTCGCTGCCCATCTTGACACGCAGTGTGCACTGGGCATCGATGGGTTGGTCCATTGGCTCGAGGCAGCGGTCGCACGTCACCTGCACCGTTCCCTGCAGCCGGAACTCCAGTTCGTAGGCGCCCGACGTCTTCTTCACCCGTAGTGCGACATCGAGTTGGCCCTGCCTGATTTCCGGACCCTGAACGGCGGAGAAGAAGTCATTCCCGGCTTGCCAACGATAAGACACATTATCGTCGGTCATGCCTTTCAAATCAACTATATAACCGTCCAGTTTCTCCATCGGGCTGCAAAATTACAAAAAAAAACGTATACTTGTGCAAGATTTGATGTGAAAAAATGCTGTATTAACGTTTTTTGAGCTCAATACGGAAGGTTGTGCCCTTTCCGATCTCGGAATTTTTCACATATATGCGCCCATTGTGGTATTCCTCTACGATGCGTTTGGCGAGCGAGAGTCCGAGCCCCCACCCGCGCTCTTTCGTGGTATAGCCTGGGGTGAAGACGGAGCTGAAGCGGTTCTTGGGTATGCCTTTGCCGGTGTCGGTCACTTCCACGCTGATGCAGTCGGGCTCTTCGCGTGCCGTCAGGGTGATGCTGCCCTTGCCCTCCATGGCGTCGATGGCGTTCTTGCAGAGATTCTCCACGACCCATTCGAAGAGCGGGGCGCTGAGGGGCGCGATGATGGCCTCGTCGGGGAGCTGGCAGGTGATGCTGACGCGGTTGCTGGTGCGACGGCTGATGTACTGCACGACGGCGGAGAGCACCTCGCCCAGGTTCTCGGGCTTCGGCTCCGGCTGCGAGCCTATCTTGCTGAAGCGTTCGGCGATGCGCTGCAGGCGCTGCACGTCCTTGCCCATCTCGGGCAGGAGCTGGTCGTCGGGGTACGTCTCGCGCAGCACCTCGTGCCATGCCATGAGGCTGCTGATGGGCGTGCCGAGCTGGTGGGCCGTCTCCTTGCTGAGGCCTACCCACACCTTGTTCTGCTCGGCCTTCTTGCTGCTGAGCAGGGCGAAGATGGCGACGACGACGAAGATGAGCACCACGCCGAGCTGCACGTAGGGCCACCAGGCCAGGCGGCGCAGGATGAGGCTGTCGGCATAGCAGATCTCCATGTAGTCGGCGTCGCCGAGGTTGATGCGGATGACGCGTCCGGCCCGCCGCATGGAGAGGGCGCGGTTCAGGACGAGCGTGTCGAGCGTCGCAGCCGTCGGCGATGCCACCTCGATGTTGCGGTAGTCCTGCACGTGGCCGCCGCTGTCGAGCACGATGACGGGGATGGTGTTGTTGCTGTTGAGAACGGTCCAGACGAGCGTGAGGTCGGTCGTCTCGTCGGCTTTGTTCAGCGAGCGCATCGCCTCGGCCCATATCTCCATTTTGCGCTGCTCCTCCACCTTGAGGTCGCGCACCAGGAAATGTGAGACGACGAGCGAAGCCACACTGAGCACAACGGCCAGCGCAACCAGCACGATCTTCACCTGACGGATTCTGTTTATCCACTGCATACCTTTATAATAACGAGAAAACGTGCTCTCTTATTGTGTGATAAGCTAAGTTTCGGCAGATTCTCCCTTCCGGGCCCGCCACAGCAGCACGGTCTTCGGCCCGTCACAGCGTGCTCTTCCGAAATAAGACCTAGGCTCTTCGGAAATAAGACCCAGGCTCTTCCGAAATAAGACCCAGGCTCTTCGGAAATAAGACCCAGGCTCTTCCGAA